>CAYLZB010000009.1:0-33207 GCA_964388165.1 uncultured Flavobacteriaceae bacterium
CCTTTGCGACCACTGCAGCTAAAACTGAATTCATGGTCGATCTCCCTTCCCGCGGAATTGCTGCGGAAAAGATCGAGCTTAACAATAAGAGCTTTGACCTCTTTCTGAAAAAGATCGATCCCGAAATTGTCATTTTTGACAGGTTTATGATGGAAGAACAATTCGGGTGGAGAGTGGCTGAAGTTTGTCCGGAAGCTATCAGGCTCCTGGACACCGAAGATCTTCATTTTCTCAGGAAGGCAAGGCAGGAGGCTTACAAAAGGAAAACTAATGTCACTCCTCCCCTTCTCTTTTCTGATACTGCCAAACGGGAAATAGCCAGTATCTACCGCAGCGACCTGAGCCTAATTATCTCTAAAGCTGAAATGGAACTGCTGAAAGAAAACTTTAAAATTCCTGAAAAATTATTGTTCTATCTTCCTTTTATGATCTCTCTAAAAGGAGATAAAAATCATTCAGCTTTTGAGGAAAGAAAGGATTTCATAAGCATTGGTAATTTTCTTCATGCACCTAATAAAGATGCTGTAATCAGGCTTAAAAAGGAGATCTGGCCTCTTGTAAGAAGGAAATTACCGGAAGCCAAAATTCACATTTTTGGAGCCTATGTTCCGCAGGATATTCTTCAAATGCACAATGAGAAAGAAGGGTTTCTTGTTCATGGCAGGGCAGAATCTGCAAAAGAAGAGATTGGGAAAGCAAGGGTACTGCTGGCGCCCCTGAATTTTGGTGCAGGTCTAAAAGGAAAATTCACAGATGCTATGCAAGTTGGAACACCAACAGTGACTACAACTACAGGTGCCGAGGGAATGCCCGGAGCCCTTCCCTGGAATGGCCTCATAAAAGATTCCGATAAAGAATTTGCAGGTGCAGCGGTTGAATTGTACAATAATGAAGAACTTTGGCAGGAGTCGGTACAGAATGGTTTCAGGATCCTCGAGCGGGAGTTCGCTTTACCTGTTCAACATGAGAGGCTCCAAAAAATTCTGAAGGACCTCAGAGGGAAGCTTAAGGAACACCGTTTAGACAATTTTACCGGTCAAATGCTACAGCACCACAGCTTACAAAGCACAAAATTCCTAGCAAAGTACATTGAGGCTAAAAATAAGGACCGCCCGTAAAAACGGGCGATCCAATCCAAACAAATAAACTAACAACTCAAAGCTGAGCAACTAGGTTCCCGTCAATAGCTTTTCCTCAAATAATTTTTGATGCAGTAATTGAAGTGCCTGTATTTTATTCTTAGAGTCGACCAGCAGGGAAACATTATTACTGCTACCTCCATAGGAGATCATCCTTACCGGCAGGTCATTAAGTAATTCAAAAAGTCTAAAGGTCTCCCGGTCATTGATCACTCCTTCCCCAACCACGCAAATGATACTGTGGTCTGTATCTACAGTAATTTCTCCGTATTCATCAAGTTCATAAAGGATCTTGTCCAGGTTCCGTACGTCGTCTATAGTTAGTGAAATGGCGATCTCACTGGTGGTGATCATATCAATAGATGTCTCGTGCTTGTCGAAAACCTCGAAGATCTTTTTCAGGAAACCGTGTGCCATAAGCATTCGGTTTGATTTGATCTTGATCGCGGTAATTCCGTCTTTAGCCGAAATCGCTTTTAACCCGGTAGTATGATGCTGATTTGAGATACATGTCCCCGCCGCATTGGGTGTAAAGGTATTCTTGAGATAAATTGGTATGTTTCTGTCTTTGACCGGTGATACAGTTTGAGGGTGCAGGATCTTAGCCCCAAAATAAGCCAACTCCGCAGCCTCTTCAAAGGTGAGATGAGTGAGGGCCGAAGTATGTTCGACGTAACGGGGATCGTTGTTGTGAAACCCGTCAATATCTGTCCAAATCTGTACTTCTTGTGCATTAACAGCGGCTCCAATTATGGTCGCAGTATAGTCACTTCCTCCACGTTTTAGAGTGCAAATATTCTTGTTGCGGTCTATTCGTATGAATCCCTGGGTGACATAGACCTCGGAGGTTACTTCTCTTTGTAAAGTAGCCTGTAGCAATTTTTGAACTGTGGATATTTCTGGGTTCTCTACATTAGAAACGTGCATGAAATCTTTAGCATCCAAAAGGGTATTGGAAACTCCCTTTTCTTCCAGGAACTGAGAAAAAATGAGGCTTAAGAAGCTCTCACCAAACGTGATCACAGAGGCTTCAGAAACAGGATTTGTCTCAAGTGTTTCCTCCAGCTGTCCATACAACTCCAGAAATAATTCTTCGGTTACCTTCTTATTCTTTTCAGCTTCAATTAATTCTTCAATGAGTTGCAGGTGCTTCAGTTTTAGCTCCAGCATAAGTCCAGTCACAACTTCCGTTTTTCCGGCCTTTTGAGCTTCAAAAGTCTCTATGAGTTTATTGGTAACGCCAGACATAGCCGAAACCACAACTATCTTACGACCCTTCTGGTGAAGAATGATCTTCCTTACATTGCGAATACTTTCCGCAGAGCCAACAGAAGTACCTCCAAATTTTAATACTTTCATACAACAGGTTCAGGTTGCATAATTACTGGATGGAAGTGGGGCAGTAAAAAAAATCACTTCTTTTTCATATCTTTGCACAAATTGTATATTATTTAACAATGAAAACCATAAGTACCTGTGTTCATGATATTATAAAGCATCAGCCTTTCCTGGATGATGCCCTGGCCCGCAACATCATTAACTTTAGTTCGCTGGCGGCCGACCTGCAACCACAAGTTGAAAAGGAGATGAGGAAGCCGGTGAAGCAAGGATCTATCATCATGGCACTACGCAGGTATCATCCAAAGAGAAGTAAATTTAATGCCAGGAACTTCAGGGAACTGGGAGACATGATCGTGCGATCGGGGATCACAGAATACACGTACCTTAATAGTCAAAAGATCATTGCCCGAAAAGCAGAACTGCTGAATGAGATCAAGGATCAAACCGGTATCTTTCTTAACTATTCCAGTAACTTCCAGGAAAGTAACTTTCTTGTTTCCACAAGTCTGCAGCCTGTGATCGAAAAGATCTTTAAGGATGAACAACTGGTGAGCATTTCTGAAGAGCTGTCATCTATTACTATAGCCCTTCCGGAAAAGAATACTAAAACAGTAGGTCTTTACTTTTACATTTTTAAACTACTGGCTTATGAAGGCATCCCGGTTTACGAGATCATTTCCACATCCAATTACTTTACGATCTTCCTGGAAAAAGAGTATGTGAATCAAGCCTTCCAGTTAATGAACGAGATCAAATCTGCTTAACTATTTCAAAGTATAGATCCAGAGTTCATTCTGATGGTTCATTGGGAGGTAAAGTTTGTTTTCATCCTCGAGATAAAGGATATCTCCCGAACTTTTTTCTGAGGTAAGCACTTCCTTCAGGTTTCCGTTCATATCAAAGGAATAGATCTTTCCCGTAGCCCAATCTGATATAAAATACTCACCGCTTCCTTTGGACTGGATCCCATCCATATTCCCTATTCCTTCACGGGATATGCTGCTAATTTCCTTTGTGCTGCGGTCAATCTTGAGAATATTTCCATTCTGTTCCTCGCCCCAGGCGGCAACAAGAATAAAATCCGGGGTTACAAATAATCCGTTAGGTTTCTCCAGTTCAGGACTGCTCAACCATGACTCTACTTCACCGGTTTGATCCAACTTGAAAATGCTGTTCCCGGCGAGATCTGAAAAATAGATATCTCCCTTTTCATCCATAGCGGGATCGTTGAGAGATTTAGCGCCTTCAACCGGAATACGACGAAGGATCTCTCCTGTCTCCAGATCGATTTCAACTAATACATTGACATCGGTGACATAGAGTTTGTCGCCTTTTACCACCAGGCCTTTAGGATCATTTAATCCCTCGACCCAACGGTGCTCCTGTTTTTTCCACTTTCGGGAGATCCTGGAAATAAAACCATCCCCTTCTGTTCTGTCTGCCATATTGGAGACATAGAAATATTCACTCCCTTCGTCATAGATCACCGACTCCGGGTGACTAAAGCCTGTAAGTTTTATCTCGGGAGCTATGGATTGTTCCTGCCCGGTCACGGTAATTCCGCATAAAAACAAAAGTAAGATCAGTCGTTTCATTGTTTTATTTTTCAAGTTACTCAAAAATGTCATTTTAATAAAGGTTTAGAGAAATTGTTTAAACATATCCTAAACCCCATACATAGCACGTCGGTTCCTTTTATTTTTACAACAAGAAAAATTGCTATGAGAAAGATCATCAGAGCCCTTTTAGCAGGTTGGGGTGCTAAAAAACTTGGAGGTAAATCTGGGTGTGGATGCATTGGCACCATCATCATATTCATTCTTCTTTGGTGGATCCTGTCAAATATCGGGATCTGATGATCTTTTTTTACTGAAAGAAATATCCAAATCCTATAGTGAACATAATAAGACCATAAAGGTAATGTTCCAGGCTCACG
The DNA here is from genome assembly GCA_964388165.1 of uncultured Flavobacteriaceae bacterium. Lineage (GTDB taxonomy): Bacteria > Bacteroidota > Bacteroidia > Flavobacteriales > Flavobacteriaceae > Salinimicrobium. Next base: position 4,417 of record CAYLZB010000009.1, read on the forward strand.
TTGAGCAGACTCCGCGTTTTGTAATAATTATAAAGAAAGATCCATCCTGCAAAGAAGGTTGCGATTGGAGCTACCCAATTGGCATATATGAAGTGCGTCAAGCCAAAAATGAAGGCATTGCTCAGCATTAACAGGTACTTCTCGGGAATAACTCTATGATATCTATGGAAATAGTACACACGGTAGATGATCTCCTGCGGAAAAACGGAGGCCACCGGGTATAGGAAAAAAGTGATCACATAACTTTTAAAATTCTCGATAGGATAAATAAAGAACAGCTCCGGAAAGATCCACCAGGTGAACCAGACCAATAAGACCGTAATGATGATCATCCTGCTTATGCTTTTTCCCAGGTAATCCCTGTCAAAGCGGGTTAGCACCCGTCTGTCAAAAGTTGGGTCCCTTAGGAGTAAGATCAGAAATAAAATTGCGATGAGCGCCAACGGAATGATCTTGTACCATCCATCCAGAAATTTATTGGCTATAAACGGGAAGAAGACGTAGAATAATATGAATTCCACAACCATGTAAGCTGTAGAATTATAAACGATCTTAGGGCTCATTTTGCTATTTACAGAAAGATATAAATTCCGTTCAAAAAGCTGTTTGGCTCTAACAAAAAAATAAGATTTTATCAGCCGGTTTCGAGATTCTCCTCCTCTTCCGTATTATCGTACCTCATTCTTCTTTGGCGCAACAGGTCAATAATATTGAACAGTACCACACAGAAAGCGATCCATATTAGGCCGGCTGTGAACCCTCCCACAACATCTGACGGAAAATGGACGCCCAGGTATACTCTGCTTAAACCAATAAAGAAGATGAGGGCAGAAAAAAGAAGAGTGAGGAATGTGCGTAGCCATTTGTTCATTTTAATATGGAAGACCAGATAAATCAGGAAACCATAGAATGCCATCGCACTCATGGCATGTCCACTTGGATAACTAAGAGTCTCCACCACTACCAGGTGTTCAATGGTTGGGCGCGCCCTGTTGAAAGCTTCCTTAAGGGCCATATTGGCCAGAGCAGAAAGAATGAGCACTCCCAGTAGTTGAAGGATAAATTTTTTATTTTTCAGCTTAAAGAAGAAAAAGATGGCAGCTATAGTGGTGGCTACAATGTATGCATACACGTCACCAAGGTCTGTTACAAATTGAAAGAAGTTATTAAGGGCCGGGGTCCTAAAGGAGGTGACATAATCTGTGACCCTGGTGTCAAATGCGTCAATGGTCTCACCTTGTACCTTTTCGGTCAATTCTACGAACAGGTTTGTCCCAAGGATAAATACCACCAGAGCAATGAAAATCAATAGATAAAAAGGAAAATCTGGATGGCTCCTGGATACATGTTTTTTAAAAAATTCAACAAATTCGCTGATGTACTTCTTAGTGATCTGTACCATTTAGGCTCTTTTTTATCCCCCCGGCTCCTCCTCGGCCGGAAAGGAAATTTCTACTTTTCTTCTCCCCCACTTGAGGGCCTTTTGTTTATCTTCACCCATATAGATGTCAATTTTGTTTCTCCATCTTGGGTGCATTTTGTCATTCACAATAAAAACCCCTTCAAATCCCTCGATCTTTACAGGAGTTTTATAATCAAGTCCTCTTTTAATAAGATCCCTCGAAACTGCAATTGACTGCACCTCGGCCTGAAGGGTGTCGCCCCATGCCGTTATCACCGGGTTTCCTTCACCCTGGCGCTTCAGGGAATTATATGCAGAAGCTGTGACTGTCATCTTTTGCCAATCATCAAAATCATATTTTTCAGCTCCAGCATCCTTACAGCTTTCAAAACCACCAAGAAAGACCAGTGGTAAGACCAGGTACTTTAATATTAGTTTTGCAGAGAACATGATAACCAACATAGTAAAAAATTGAGCATTAAACAATAAAAGGCCGCTTTCTTAACCCTCCTTTAAGAGAAAGTGAAACTAGGCAAGTAAACTCATTTTTTTGCTGATTATTTTCAGCTGCTGCACAATTTTTCCTCTTTTTTAGACAAATAGGTTCATTCTTTGGCCGTCCGCCTTAATAATGATACCTTTGCACCTTCGAAATGAGATATTTCTCAGCGCTGTTAAGGTCCTTCCTTTTTATTTTCTGTTTGATCTCCATTTCCCGAATATTTTAATTGATAAACAAACATTTATTATGAGTCAGGTTAAACAAAATGACACTGTAAGAGTACACTACACCGGAAAACTTCCCGATGGACAAATCTTTGACAGTTCTTTGGAAAGAGAACCAATCGAGTTTACTATGGGGCAGGGACAACTTATCCCGGGATTTGAAAAAGGTTTGCTCGACATGAAAGTGAATGAAAAGAAAACTATAGAAATTCCTTCCGAAGAAGCTTATGGAGCTCCAAGAGAAGAATTGATACAGGAAGTAGATAAAAATCAATTACCTGATGAGATCAAGCCGGAACCGGGCATGGGACTTGTTTCAAAAAGCCCCGACGGTCGTGAGATGAATCTTGTAGTAAAAGAAGTAAAAGAAGATACTATTGTTGTTGATGGAAACCACCCATTAGCAGGAAAAGATCTTGTCTTTGACCTTGAGGTGGTAGAGATCAAGTAATCGGATCACCTTGTATAGAAAAGTAAAAGACCTGCAAATTGCAGGTCTTTTTTTATGATAGAATATTAGCATGTACCTCTACTCGTCGTGGTGCATGAATTTTTGTTTCGCCATGAGTTGTTCCTGAGTCTCTTCATTGGCAGGGTCTGGAACACAACAGTCTACAGGACAAACCGCAGCACATTGGGGCTCATCGTGAAAACCAACACACTCAGTACATTTATCGGGAACTATGTAATAGATCTCGTCGCTAAGCGGTTCCCGGGGTTCGGTAGCATTTGCTGCTTTTCCATTTGGAAGCACCACATCTCCGGTAAGATCTGTACCGTCTGCATATCTCCAGTCATCTGCACCCTCATAAATAGCTGTGTTAGGGCATTCAGGTTCACAGGCGCCACAGTTGATGCATTCGTCGGTTATTATAATTGCCATAGCTTTTTTTTGTTCTAAATTTGCACAAATTTAAAGCCAAAACAGTTCTTAAACAAATAAGGAGATGACAATCGAGCAGCGCAGAGAAAAGTTGGAAAGCCTTGGCCGGTTTTTAAATCAGTTCAAAAGATCGGGTATAGAGAAGGATGAAAACCTGTCGCACAACGATCCTTATTTTGATCTTCTAAAAACTAAAATTGAGCAGGCTGTGCACCATAACGGTTGGTTCACACTTGAAAATGTGCTTTTCTCACTTGAGCAGTGGAGTGATGCCCTCACGAGAGAAAACCTTCAAAAATGGATCTCCCGATATGACTTTGACCAGATAGAGTCTAAAACAGTGGGAATCATTATGGCCGGCAATATTCCGCTGGTAGGTTTCCATGACTTCATTTCGGTTCTGCTAAGCGGACATAAGGTGTTGGTAAAGCAATCTTCCAACGATAAGCTACTCCTTCCCGTTATTACCGACTACCTCAAAGCCATAGCCCCCGAATGGAGTGAAAAAATTGAGATCCTCCCCGACTCTGCAGATAGTGCTTCAAAAATGACAAATTATGATGCCGTTATCGCTACCGGAAGTAATAACACCGCCAGGTACTTTGAATACTATTTCTCGGGAAAACCCTCCATCATAAGGAAGAATAGAAATTCTGTAGCTGTTCTTACAGGAGAAGAATCGAGCGAAGAACTTTCTGCCCTGGCCGAAGATATCTTCAGATATTATGGACTGGGTTGTAGAAACGTTTCTAAACTGTATGTTCCAAAGAACTACGACTTTAATGCATTTTTTGAAGCTATTTATCACTGGAATCCAATAATAAATCAGGCTAAATACGCTAATAACTACGACTACAATAAAGCTGTCTATTTAATGAGCCAGTTTCAACTTCTGGAAAATGGATTTTTGATCCTGAAAGAAGATAGATCCCTAAGCTCTCCCATTGCTACTCTTTTCTATGAGCGCTATGAAGATCTCGAGGCGGTGAAAAAAGAACTGAACAGCAGAAAAGAAGAGATACAGTGTGTAGTGGGGAAAAATATACTTGAGCAGGAAGTAAGCTTTGGGCAAACTCAGCAACCTCACTTGTGGGATTATGCAGATAATGTGGACACACTTGCTTTTTTAACCCAAAAAGTTTGAAAATTTTAATTTTCATCCGCAAAAGCGCCTAAATTATCATTTTAGTAACAAGAATTTGCCTATGATTTTCTCATATTTGTAACTGTTAAAAAACAAGTATGAAAAAACATAATTACAGTGCCGGACCCTGTATACTTCCGCAGGAAGTTTTCGAGGAGGCATCACAGGCGATATTAGATTTCAATAAATCAGGATTATCCATCCTGGAAATTTCCCACCGCAGTAAAGACTTTGTAGATGTGATGGAAGAAGCCCGCAGCCTTGCGCTGGAGCTTCTGGGATTGGAAGGAAAGGGATATAAAGCACTTTTCCTTCAGGGAGGAGCAAGTTTGCAGTTTCTCATGACGCCGTACAATCTATTAAAGACCAAAGCAGCTTACCTCAATACAGGCACCTGGAGTACCAAAGCGATCAAAGAAGCGAAGTTCTTTGGAGAAGTAGCAGAAGTTGCTTCCTCTGCCGACAGGGATTTTAAGTACATCCCAAAAGGTTATTTCATACCTTCAGACGTTGACTACTTCCATTGCACCAGCAATAATACCATCTATGGAACCCAGATAAAAGAGTTTCCCAATACTCCCAGACCGGTGGTTTGTGATATGAGCAGTGATATTTTTTCACGGCAAATGGACTTCTCCAAGTTTGATTTGATCTATGCGGGAGCACAAAAGAACATGGGTCCTGCAGGTACCACTCTGGTCGTGATCAAGGAAGACATTCTTGGAAAAGTAGATCGCTCGGTCCCGTCCATGATGGATTATCGTGTTCATCTCAACAAGGCCAGCATGTTCAACACCCCTGCGGTATACGCTGTTTATGTCACTATGCTTACCCTTAGATGGCTTAAAAAGAACGGCGGAATTGCAGGCATAGAGGAACAAAATGAGAAAAAGGCTAACCTTTTATATTCAGAGATCGATATAAATCCACTTTTTGAGGGTTATGCAGACCAGGCAGACCGGTCAAACATGAACGCTACCTTTAACCTGGTGAATGACGATCTAAAAGAAACCTTTGACGCCATGTGGAAAGAAGCCGGAATTAATGGCTTAAATGGCCACCGTAGCGTTGGCGGTTATCGCGCATCCATGTATAATGCTCTTCCCCTGGAAAGTGTGCAGGTGCTGGTCGATGTAATGAGCGAACTCGAAAGGAAAGCTTAAACAATTTATTTAAAATGAAAATATTAGCAAACGACGGTATTGCTCCGGGTGGTAAAAAACAACTCGAGGAAGCCGGATTTGAAGTTATAACTACAAAAGTAGCACAGGAACAATTAGCAAATTACCTTAAGGAAAACCATATTACCGGACTCATTGTTCGTAGCGCCACAAAGGTGCGTAAAGATATTATCAACGCCTGCCCGGATCTAAGGATCATTGGTCGCGCCGGGGTTGGTATGGATAATATTGATGTTGATTATGCCCGAAGTAAAGATGTCCATGTATTTAATACCCCGGCAGCTTCTTCGGCTTCTGTGGCCGAGCTTGTCTTTGCTCATCTTTATGGAGGGGTAAGATATCTTCATGATGCTAACCGCCTAATGCCGCTCGAAGGAGATTCCAGATTTAAGGAACTCAAGAAAAATTATGCCGGCGGCCGGGAATTAAGGGGCAAGACATTGGGGATCATTGGCTTTGGCCGGATTGGTCGCGAGGTCGCCAAAATTGCACTGGGTATTGGCATGAAAGTGATCGCAAGTGACAGAACAGAAGGTGAAGCCGAAATCACACTGGAATTTTACAACCATCAGGAAATAAAGATCCCTATAAAAACCGAACCTGTTGAAGACCTCATAAAGCATTCAGATTTTATCACCCTTCATGTACCTTCTCAAAAGGAACCTGTGATTGGCAGGGAAGAATTAGAGAAGATGAAAGACGGAGTCGGTATCATAAATGCCGCTCGAGGCGGGGTCATTGACGAAGTTGCCCTTGTGGAAGCACTCGACAGCGGAAAAGTGTCTTTTGCAGGGCTTGATACCTTTGAACATGAACCTTCACCGGCTATTAAAGTACTTATGAACGGCAAAGTTTCTCTTAGTCCGCATATTGGGGCTGCTACAAATGAAGCCCAGGAAAGAATTGGGTATGAGCTCGCCGATGAGATCATTAAGGTTCTGAAATAATACCTCTCAAAAATGATATTTTTGGAAATGCTTCTGTTAAAGGAAGCATTTTTTTTGGTTAAAAACCGAAGGCGGTTTAAATGAAAGCTTCATTTTTTGTAAATTAAAGAGAAAAAGATGGCTTCAATATTAGACTTTTTAGATACCGCAAAAGGAAAAGAGTTCATTCAAAGATCCAGTGAAGAGGTCAATGAATCTCCAGATAAGGTAAAATCTGCTTTGGGAATGGCGCTTCCAATGATCATGGGAGCAATGAAGAAGAACTCCGATACTCCTGAAGGCGCAGAAAACCTGAATAAGGAATTGAGTAAGGATAAACACGATGGCTCGGTTCTGGACAAAATTGGAAGTGGCGGACTTTCAGGTCTAATGGGGGAAGGATCGGGAATTCTGAGTCATGTCCTGGGGGGCAGCCAGTCCAAAATAGCTTCAGCAGTGGGATCGGCTATAGGAATGGATGCTTCAAAAGTGAATAAACTACTTCAAATGGCTGCACCGGTCATCATGGGAATCCTGGGAAAACAGAAGAGAAAAGAAAATATTGACAGTGGCGGTGGAATCTCAGACCTGGTGGGATCTGTACTTGGCACGAATTCTTCCCACGATCAATCCCTGCTCGAAACTTTTATGAATTCTGATCAAGGAGGAAAAATAGCAAATGATGTTGCTGGCAAGATCTTTGGTGGTAAAGATAAAGATAAGTCCAAAGGTCTGGGCGACTTCTTTAAAGGATGAAAAATGAAAAATCTATTGTACATATTGTTACTGGGGCTGTTCATCTACAGCTGCTCTTCTACCCGCAGCCGGGATATACAGGCAGGAGACGAGTTGGCTCAAAATGATACTGTGCGAATTGCAAATGACAGCCTGGAATACGAGATCATTATCATTGATCCCGGTTTTTCATATTTCCTGAATTCAATGGCCCGTCCCGAAGGATATTATTCTCAGGATTACCTGGAGAATAAGAATCGGTTCTTAGTGACCGATTATAACTACAGGGTGCAATATCCCCAACGTTACAATCCAAATATCTATGAAATGCAGATCAATTACGATCCTAATATAGATTACGGTTATGAGGTCAATTATAAGCTATACAACTATTTTGTTTACCTCTCCCGAAAGTACAACCAACGCTTCTCGGTTCCTACCCGATTGTAATTCAGGAAAATAGAATACAACGGAACTCAGGAGTTTCTTGATTTTCTTTTTTATATTTGCGCCATGAACAAATTGAAGCAACGCTGGGGAATTTCTTCCAACTGGCAAATTTTCATTATTTTCATAGTCTTTGGACTTACCGGTTCTTCTTCACTTTTTGTAGCCAGGCCGGTATTGGAATTCATTGGATTCACCCGTATGAGTTTCTCTTCAGATCTTTTAGGAGGAGTTAGTTATTACGCACTAAGACTTTTAATGATCTTCCCGGTTTACCAGGTGCTCCTGGTGGCCTACGGCTGGGTCTTTGGACAATTCAGGTTTTTCTGGCAGTTTGAAAAGAATATGCTGTCCCGCATGGGGTTTGCCAAAATTCTTAAATAAGCATGATACTCTGGCAAAAAATGTTGCTCGTCCTGTTCACAGGATTGATCCTCTTCCCTTCGGCAGTTGATCTTGCTCACGTTTTTTCCGGCCACCAGCACTATACCTGTAATCACTATGCGGAATCTCACTTTCACCAGAAGACGGTAGATTGTGAAATTCTCCACCTTCAGCAAAACCCATTTTCATTCCCTCCTTTACAATCCTGGTCCCTCTTTGAACCTGAAGTAGAAAACCTTCCGGCACAAAAGGATTATGATTTTTTAAGTACGTTTCAAAAACTGCATTTTTCGCTAAGGGCACCCCCTGCCTCTGTGTGATCTTTCTTTCGCAGAACATCTTTTTAGTTTTACTACGTATTTAAAATATATCCATGAAAAATATCTTTTTTGGACTGCTATTATTAGTGGTCAATAATTCCTTTAGCCAATATTCCCTAAAAGGAGAAGTAATAGATTCAAACACAGACCAGCCCATAATTGGCGCCACAGTGCAGCTTCAAAAACCTGAGCGTGCTGCAATCACCGATCTCTCGGGTGAATTTGTTTTTGAAAATCTTTCTGAAGGTTCTTATTCCCTTGTGGTCTCATCACTCGGCTATGGAACCCGAACTGTTAAAATAGAAATGCCTCAGGACGGGGAAATTCAGGTAGAACTTTCCCCTACTGCAATAGAAATTGAAGAAGTCATAGTTTCCACACCTTTTCATCAGCTACAAAGTGAAAATGTGATGAAAGTGGAAAGAATAACTATGGCAAACCTCAAACGAACCGGAGGGAACAGACTTACAGAAGGTCTTAGCCAAATAGCCGGTGTAGAAACGATCACCACCGGTGCAGGAATAGGAAAACCTGTCATTAGAGGTCTTAGTTCGAATAGAGTGTTGGTATATGCCCAGGGCGTTCGATATGAGAATCAGCAATTTGGAGATGAACACGGCCTCGGACTAAGCAGTTCGGGAATTGAAAGTATTGAAGTGATAAAAGGTCCTGCTTCCCTCCTCTATGGTAGCGATGCCCTGGGCGGTGTGCTCTACCTTAATCCTGAACGTTACGCCCCGGCAGACTCTACTACAGTTGATGCCGAAACTGCTTATTATACCAATACTGAAGGATTTGAGGCAAATGCCGGAGTAAAAACTTCAGGAGAAAACTTCAGCTATCTCCTAAGAGGAAATTTCGGGACGTTTAGTGATTACGAGACCGGAGATGGCCGGCGGGTAACCAATACCCGTTTTACGGAATATGATCTCAAAGGGGGGCTGGGCTACCGCAATGACTCTTACAAGGGAGATCTCAGGTATAACTTTAACAGCAGCTTTGTTGGAATTCCTGAAGAAATAGGACTGCAAACCACATCAAAGAGTAAACTGGAGCCTTATCAGCAGGTTGATAACCACATCCTTAGCCTTGAAAATGCTGTATATTTTGATAACTCCAGCTTAGAGTTCAAGCTGGGCTATCTTTTTAATAACCGTAAGGAATTTGAAGAGCATCATGAGGAAGAGGAAACTGAAGAAGAACATGAAGAACATGCCGGTGAAGAAGGAGAACCGGCACTTGAAATGCATCTTGAAACTTTCAACTATGATGTTAAGTACAACTTCCCCGCTCATGGAAAGTTTGAAACTATTATTGGAGTACAGGGAATGTTCCAGACTAACACCAATCTGGCCGAAGAGATCTTAATTCCCGATGCTACAACAACAGATGCCGGTTTGTTGGCTACCACACATTATCATCTTGAAAAGGTAGATTTTCAGGCAGGTCTTAGATATGACTTCAGGCGTATATCGGCAGATGGTTATGAAAATCATGAAACCGAAACAGAAATAGCTGCCCTTGAGCGGGATTTCAACAGCTATAATGGTGCTTTGGGAATAAAGGTAGACCTTACGTCCCACTTTACTTCACGGCTAAATCTTGCCACCGGTTTTAGAGCTCCTACCCTTGCGGAATTGACGTCATATGGTAGTCATCACGGAACCAACAGGTTCGAAATAGGAAACAGGGAACTTGAAAATGAGCAGAATTACCAGCTGGACCTTGCATTGGAATACCGCAACCAGCATTTTGAGGCCTCTGCAAATGCTTTCTACAATTCCATCAACAATTATATTTTCCTTAGTCCCACAGGAGAAACCATGGATGAAAATCCTGTTTTTGAATACCTGCAGAATGATGCAAAGCTCTACGGAGGGGAAGTAGGATTACATATCCACCCACATCCTCTTGACTGGTTACACTTTGAAAGCAACTATGAGCTGGTTATCGGGGAACAGGAGAATGGAAATTACCTCCCGCTTATTCCTGCCCAATCTGTTCTAAATACTATCTGGGTAGAATTACCCGATGGAAAGCAACTGAGAAATGGATATGCCAGCCTTAGTCTTAAATCGGTATTTGAACAGAACAGAACAGGACTTTTTGAAACAGAAACAGCAGGTTACTCTCTTGTAAATGCCGGGGTGGGAACTTCTGTAGCATTAAATTCCGCTGTACTTAACTTCAGGCTTACCGGAACAAATCTTCTTGATAAGACCTATATTTCTCATCTTTCAAGGTTAAAGCCGGAGGGTATACCTAATATGGGAAGAAATATTTCTGTAGGTGTAGGAGTTAAATTTTAACTGAACCATTACAAAATAAAAAGCCGGTCGTATTTATGCGACCGGCTTTTCAATTTATAAAACAATTCAATTATTTAATTCTAACAGGAATAGGACGCAGTGGTCCAAAATCCTCTCCTTTCTGCCAAACATAGGTATAAAGCCACATTAAAGTAAAGGTGGGTATGATATCGCTAAAAGGCAGGATCTCTTCCAAAAATACTATTGCAGAGGCTAATTTCCCTTTTTTCCCGGGATACATAGCACTCATTTTCTTAGCGGCATAGGGCGCCCATAATAAATCCAGGAATCCGCCAACTAATGGAACTGCTCCACTAGCCATACCAATGGCATCATAAACAAGACCCTTGATCAATAATTTCTTTTTATCTGAATTCATTTGTTTCGTTTTGTTTCCTTCTATTAATACAAGAAAAGTGCCATTTTTATCAGGCCTCACTTTTGACCTTCTTTGAAAAGGTATGCTTTAATTTCTGAACTTTAGGATCAATGATCACTCTACAGTAGGGCTGATTCCGGTTTTGATTGTAGTAATCGTGATGTTCCTGCTCGGCCACATAGAATTCTCCGGCCGGGGAAACTTCGGTCACTATGGGATCCCGAAAGGTCTTGTCCTCCTCGAGCTTCTCTATCACCTTTTCTGCCGTTTCTCTTTGTGCTTCACTATGATAAAAGATCGCGCTGCGATAGTGAGTGCCTACATCGTTTTGTTGCCGGTTTAAAGTTGTTGGATCATGAGTGGCAAAGAACATATATAGCAGCTCTTCAAAAGTGACAATATTTGGATCAAATTTTATTTCGATAGCTTCGGCGTGTCCAGTTCTTCCCGTTACCACTTCCCGGTACGGCGGATTTTTAATATTCCCACCTGTAAAGCCCGAAATCACCTTTTTCACCCCTTCTACCCTTTGAAATACTGCTTCGGTACACCAAAAACATCCTCCCGCAAGAGTCGCCTTTTCCAATTGTTGTTCTTCCATGTTTTCTTTTTTCAAAAAATAAGGAAAAACCCTGAACCTTCCAATTATAAGATTTCAGGATTTCGTAACATTGCATTTCAAGTGATAAGCCGCTTTTTAATCTCATTTCATGCTCCCTAGACACCTGCTGTTATTTTTGCTGTTCATGATCACAGGACCCCTGTTTTCTCAACAAAAAGAACTTCCGCAGAAAAAAACTTACACAGCTACAAGAATTGAAACTGCACCTGTAATAGACGGGATTCCCAATGAAGAAATTTGGCAGGATATCCCTGTAGCTACAGATTTTGTAATGGTTGAACCGGGAGATGGCAAACCATCCCGCAGCACACATCCTACAGAAGTCAAAATAGCCTATACAGATAAAGCCATTTATGTGGCTGCTTATTTGTATGACTCTCAACCTTCCCAAATAAGGCGTGAATTTGCCCAGCGGGATAACATACCCGTTACAGATTATTTCCTCCTCGATATCAACACTTATAATGACGGGGAGAATCAAACCAGGTTTTATGTGACCTCGGCCGGTACTATTGCCGATGCAAAAATGAAAAAGGAGAATGAAGATTTTGCTTTTAATGCGGTATGGGATGCAAAGGTTTCTTTAAATTCTGAAGGCTGGTTCGTGGAAATGGAGATCCCCTACTCCGCTTTACGGTTTCCTGATAAGGAGGAACAACTTTGGAGTATCCAAATGGGACGAAACATCACCCACCTTAACGAGATCTACGTATGGAATTACGTGGATAAGTCTGTAGGAGAGTTTACCCATTATAATGGCCTGCTAAAAGGGATAAACAACATAGACGCCCCTGTACGGCTGAGTTTTTATCCTTATGTTTCGGGGGAGGTCAATCACTTCGACAGCGAAACTTCTACTGCTTTTAATGCAGGAATGGATATCAAATATGGGATTAATGATGCTTTTACTCTTGACGCTACCCTCATTCCCGATTTTGGCCAAACCGCCTATGATGAAGTAGAACTTAACCTGGGACCTTTTGAACAGGTCTTCGGTGAGAACCGTGCTTTTTTTACTGAAGGTACAGAGCTCTTCACCAAAGGGGATCTCTTTTATTCCCGCAGGATTGGCGATACCCCTATTGGATTCAATGAAGCGCAGGATGCACGACTTGCCAATGAAGATATCGTTGAAAATCCGGAAACTACGAATCTGCTTAATGCATTAAAGATCTCCGGAAGAACTCCCGGTGGTCTCGGGATCGGCTTTTTTAATGCCATTACCGAGCGTCAAAAGGCAAGGTATTATAACAGGGTGACGGGTGAAGAAAGGGAATTGGTCACAGAACCTTTTGCTAACTACAACATCTTTGTGCTTGACCAGCAATTCGATCAAAAATCATCTGTGTCCATTATAAATACCAATGTCACCCGCGAAGGTCATTTTAGGGACGGTAACGTAACCGGCTTCCTGTTTGATGTATTTAATGACGATAGTTCTTTCAACTTTTCGGGAGAAGCAAAGATGAGTCGGGTCAATTTGCCCGAAAGCAACAAAATGGGGTTTGCTTCAGAGCTGGAGGTGTCACGAACCAAAGGAAAATTCAGGTATGGAGTTTCTCACGAATTCGCCAATGAAACCTATGACATCAATGACCTGGGAGTAAATTTCTTCAACAACTACAACAACTTCTATTGGGAGACCTCGTACAGGATCTTTGAACCTAAAGGTATTTTCAACCAGTACAATATAAGGCTTCAGGGAAATCATCACCGGCGCTACGATCCCGATGTTGCCGTCACCACCAACTTTGGTTCTAATTTCTTTGGAGTGACCACCACCCGATTTGCATTTGGTGGTTCTGTTAACTACAGCACCCCGTTCAAGGATTTTTTTGAACCCCGACGAGCAAATTCCTTTGTCCAATATCCCGCCAATGCTTCGGGCGGAGCCTGGATCTCTTCAGATTACCGTAAAAAGATCGCAGTAGATTCCCGCCTTAACTATAATAAGTTTTTGGGCACAGATCATAATCAGCTGAGTTTTAACTTCAGTCCCCGGTTGAGGGTTACCAATAAGCTCATGCTTATCTATTCTTTCGATTATATGGAGGAAAATGACAGGGAAAGCTTTGTGGCATTACTTCCCAAAAATGTCATTTTTGGCACCCGTCACAGACAAAGTATCGAAAATTCCCTTCAAGGCAGCTACAACTTCAATACCCGCGAAGCCCTGCGTCTAAGTTTCAGGAATTTTTGGTCTTCGGCAACATTCGAAGAGGATAGTTTCACCCGGCTTCTAAATAATGGCGATCTACAGGCTTACAATTATGAGGTGAACGAAGAAAATGATCCCGATGCCAACTTCAACATTTGGAACCTGGACCTTAGTTATCAGTGGCGTTTTGCGCCTGGAAGTGAAATGATCCTGCTATACAGGAACTCCATTTTTAAACTGGATAATCAAAGTGAACTGGCTTACCTGGAAAGCCTTGATAACCTGTTTGGCCAACCTGCCAGGCATAATCTTTCCCTGCGGTTGGTATATTATTTAGATTATAATACTATAAAAAATACATTTAAAGGTTAATATTGCAGATATGGTAGAAGCGCAAAACATTCATAAAAGCTATAATGACCTGCATGTTCTAAAGGGAGTGGACCTGCATATTCCAAAAAGTGAAATCGTTTCCATTGTTGGTGCTTCGGGTGCAGGAAAGACAACTCTCCTCCAGATCCTGGGAACCCTTGAAAGACCCGATCGAAATAAAGATAGCGTACTGCGGATCAATGATGTGGATGTCTACGCTTTGAATTCTAAAGAACTGGCAAGGTTTAGAAATAATAATATTGGTTTTATTTTTCAGTTCCACCAGCTGCTTCCGGAATTTACGGCCCTGGAAAATATTTGCATTCCTGCCTTCATCGGTAACCGATCAAGATCTGAAGCAGAAAAAAGAGCCAAAGAACTCCTCGGATTTCTTGGCCTTTCCCAACGCGCCGATCATAAACCTGCCGAAATGAGCGGCGGGGAGCAGCAACGTGTTGCAGTAGCCCGTTCTCTCATTAATAATCCCGGGGTAATTTTTGCCGATGAACCATCGGGAAATCTTGACAGTGAATCTGCAGAGAATTTGCATAAACTATTCTTTGATCTCCGGGAGGAATTTGGTCAAACCTTCGTGATCGTCACCCATAACGAAGAGCTTGCAAACATGGCCGATAGAAAGCTCACTATGGTGGACGGTAAAATTCTCTAGGAGACCGTGTTTTCAAATTAAAATTAAACTTCAAAATGACTCGCAAAGAGCTCAAGGAATTTCTGGATTTTAAAGTTGAACAATACAACACTCCGCAATTCATAGAATCGGACCCTATCCAGATCCCGCACCTTTTCAGCCGCAAAGAAGACATAGAAATTTCCGGATTTTTGACAGCCATCATCTCCTGGGGAAACCGTAAGAGCATCCTCAAAAATGCCAATTCAATGATGGATCTTCTGGACCACGCGCCCTATCAATTTGTAATGCATCATTCTGCAAATGATCTGGACCGGCTTGAGCAATTCGTTCATCGCACTTTTAACGGCAGGGATCTCACCTACTTTATCAAGGCCCTTCGATATATTTACCGGGACTATGGAGGGTTGGAAAATATCTTCAGTAGTAATTCGAATAAGGAGAGCTTACAACCTGCGATCCACGTATTTAAGAATAAATTCTTTGAGCTCCCACATGAGCAAAGGACCGAGAAACATATCAGCGATCCATTAAAGAATTCGGCTGCAAAAAGGATCAATATGTTCTTGAGGTGGATGGTGAGAAATGATAGAACAGGAGTGGATTTTGGTATATGGAAACAATTGTCACCTGCTCAGTTAAGCTGTCCCTTAGACGTTCATTCAGGTAATGTAGCACGTAAGTTGGGGCTTTTAAAGCGTAAACAGAACGACGCCAAAGCTTTGGCAGAGCTGGATACAAGTCTGCGGAAGCTGGATCCGACAGATCCGGTGAAGTACGATTTTGCCCTTTTTGGATTGGGAGTCTTTGAGAAATACTAATTAGCTTGTAGGAACTTTCTGAAAAATTTTCAACGAATCTTTATTTTTATTAGGAGCAATTAATATCTTTAACTACCTCTAAGGTTAAATTTATGCCCAACTCTCAAATTCGGAATAGTGAAAGCCGGCAGCATCCTGCTCCCGAAGAATTTCATATTCTCAAGACTTCGGCAGATAAAGATTTTTCCAATCTTCTTTTTCTTTGTTCCCAGGTAGCGAAGGCTAAAGTTTCTGCCCTCGTAATTTTAGAGGACGGAAAAACCTGGGTGAAAAGCACTTATGGCTTACCACTTGAAGAACTTAATACAGATACAGCATTGTGGGAGCAGGTGCTCGAAAGGGATGAGATCTATATTTTCGGTCCGGAAGACCTTCTTACTTCGGGCATGGATCACGATCGCCTTATTGCAGTGCCGGTGATCACAGAAACAGGAGAAAAATTGGGAATAATTGCCCTTTTTGATCCCGAAGATCAGAACCTGGACACAAATCAGAAACGTTCTCTCAAACTCCTGGTGAACCAGATCCTCACCTTTATAGCTTTCAAGAAGCAAAACAATCAATTCCAGCGGGTTCAACAGGATCTGGAACAACGATATAAAGAACTGGAGAAATTTGCCAGTGTGGTTTCCCATGATATAAAATCTCCCCTGGCCAATATTATTTCTCTTGTAGAGCTCCTTAAAGAGGAGAACGAAGGAAAATTTGATGAGGAAACACGGCAGTACATTGAATTTCTGTCCCAGGCCTCCCACAGTCTAAGAAATTATGTAGATGGACTACTCGTCTTTTACCGCAGTGAGCGTATCCTGGAAAAAGAAGAGGAAGATGTGAATTTGCGTGAATTCTTTAGGACGATTACCAACCTTTACACCGTAAACTCCGATGTAGAGATAAATTATCCTGAAGACGGGGTGCTAAAAAAGGTAAATAAAGCTGCGCTTACCCAGATCTTTATGAACCTGATAAGCAATGCGCTCAAGTACAACCATAAGCAAAAAAGAAAGGTAGATATCTCTTTTACCACTTCAAATGAATTTTATGAATTTGAAGTACAGGACAACGGTGATGGAATTCCCAAAGAAAGTTTTGAAAAGATCTTTGACCTCTTCACTACTCTTGATCTAAACGACCGTGACGGCAACCCCGGAAGCGGGATAGGACTTGCCACAGTTAAAAAACTGCTTACGCACATGGGGGGCGATATACAGATAGAGTCTGAACCGGGCATAGGAAGCAATTTTAAGTTTCAAATAAAAAGGTCTTGCTAAGGCCTTTTTTTATATTTGACAAAAGAATGCCTGAGCATGTACTTTAAACATCCTGAACTCCTTTATGCTTTAATTTTACTGCTGATACCCATCCTGGTACACCTTTTTCAGCTTCGGAAGTTTAGGACCACAGAGTTCACCAATGTAAAGTTCCTCAAAAAAGCCATTTCCCAAACCCGAAAAAGTTCACGCCTCAAAAAGTTCCTTATTCTGTGTACACGGCTCCTCATGCTTGCCTGTATCATTCTTGCTTTTGCGCAACCATACTTTCCCCCTGCCTCCGGTGAAATAAAGGAAATGGAAACGGTGATCTACCTGGATGATTCCTACAGCATGCAAGCCAGAGGGAAGAATGGTATTCTCTTGAGAAGGAGCATTCAGGACCTATTGGAAAATATTCCCCAAGAGGAAACTTTTACTTTATTCACCAATGAGGAAGAATACCGGGAGGTGAAAATCGGCAATCTTCGGGAGAAGCTACAGGATAAGGATTTCTCTTCAAGGGAATTGTCCTGGAGAGCAATAGAATTGAAGGCAGGGAACCTGTTCCGGGGATCTCCGGATACCAAAAAGAACTTTATAGCAATTTCCGATTTTCAGCACCTCAAGGATTCTGTTGGCAGTTTAGCAGGTGAGGTCGAGACTCACCTTGTACACCTTCAGCCGGAAAATCAAAATAATGTCTCTGTTGATTCTGCCTGGGTCTCCAGTAAAAGTATTGATGAATTGGTGCTGAGTGTGGCGCTTTCGGGAACCGGAGATTCGAGGGAAGAAGTTTCGGTAGGATTGTACGAAGAACAAAGAATGCTGGCACGAAAAACAGTTGCGCTGGACGAGGATATGAGCGGGATTACCACCTTCAGCTTAAAACCCAATGCGGTTCCTTACGGAAGAATTGAAGTAGAAGATAACGGCCTGCAGTTTGACAACCGTCTTTACTTCAGCATCAATGCAGCCTCACCGGTCAAGGTAGTCGTGCTGGGAGATTCTGAAGCAGATTACCTGGAGCGGATATACAATGCCCCGGATTTTGAACTAAACATCTTTCCCGAGAACAACATCGATTATAATCTATTGTCACAAGCAAACCTTGTTATACTGAACCAATTGGAAAACATCCCGGTTTCCCTTGTTAGCACCCTTGAGCAATTGAAAGAGGAACAGGTATTTCTTGTGGTGATTCCATCAATGGAAGCAGATGTACAGAAGTACAACCTCCTGTTCCGGGATCTGGGGCTTCCACTGTACGGAGCCGTAAATGATGCGGAAATGTTGATCACAGATATCATTTTTGAGCACCCATTATACGAGAATGTCTTTAGTGAAACCATCAGGAATTTTGAATATCCAAAGGTACAGCAGTCATTTCCTGTAAATGCTGTGAACAGTAGCATCCTAAAATATCAAAATGGGCTGCCGTTCCTTTATGAGCAGAAAAATGTTTTTGTCTTCACCTCAAGCCTGAACAGCGAAAATTCAAATTTTAAAAATGCTCCTCTTATTGTTCCTACTTTTTATAACATTGGAAACATGGCTATTTCCATGTCTCAACTTTATCACGTCCTGGGAGAGGCTCAGAGGATAAGTATCCGGGCAGATCTTCAGAAAGATGAGATCCTGAAGCTCTCTTCCGGGGAAACTACATTTATACCCCAGCAGCAAAGTTTCCGGAACAAAGTTGAGCTTGTACTGGAGGAACTGCCCAGAGCACCGGGACATTATGATGTGCTGCAGGATTCCAGGCGGCTAAGAACACTTAGCTTCAATATATCCCGTAGTGAAAGTGACTTAATAAGTGACCAATTGCCGGAGCAGGAAGGCGTTGCAATCCACTCCTCCATTCCCCGGGTGTTCTCGGAAATTAAATCGGCCAACGAAGTTGAGAGCCTTTGGAAATGGTTTGTTATTTTTACTCTGTTTTTCTTACTTACTGAAATGCTTATTCTAAAATTCCTGAAATGAAAATACTGGTTAAATCGGCCAAAATTATTGATAACGAAAGTCCGTACAACAACAAAGTCATGGATATCCTGGTGGAGAATGGGATCATAAAGGAAATTGCTCCCTCCATTAAAACCCGTAAGCATGATCTTGAGATAAGCTTTGAAAATCTCCATGTTTCCCAGGGCTGGTTTGACAGTAGTGTGAGTTTCGGCGAACCGGGATTTGAAGAACGGGAAACTTTAGATAACGGTCTTAAGACTGCCGGATACAGCGGTTTTACAGCCATTGCACTTAATCCGGGCAATAATCCTGTAACCGATAATAAAGGTGTGGTCAGCTATCTTTTAAAGAAATCTGAAGGCCAACCTGTCACTCTTTTGCCTATCGGTTCCCTTACGAGTAAAAGTGAAGGCAAGGATATGGCCGAACTTTATGACATGCAACAGGCCGGTGCTATAGCTTTTGGAGATTTTAAGAGATCTGTTTCCAATCCCAATTTACTTAAGCTGGCCCTTCAATACTCCCGGAATTTTGACGGACTGGTAATGTCTTTTCCGCAGGAGGACAGGATAGCGCTTAATGGGCAGGTAAATGAGCATGAAAACAGTACACTCCTAGGCCTTAAAGGACTTCCGGCCCTGGCTGAAGAACTTCAGATCACCCGGGATCTTTATCTTCTGGAGTATACCGGCGGTAAATTACATATCCCTACAATTTCTACTGCAAAATCTGTCGAGATCATAAGGGATGCGAAAGAACGCGGCCTGGATGTGACCTGCAGTGTTGCGATCCATAATTTGTTCTTTACAGATGAAGTCTTAAGTGAATTCGATACCAATGCCAAGGTTCTTCCTCCACTGCGTACAAAGTCTGATGTTAAGGCCTTGATTGGCGGTATTAAAGATGGAACTATCGACATGGTAACTTCAGATCATATCCCGATGGATGTGGAGCATAAAAAAGTTGAGTTTGATAATGCCTTTTTTGGCACCCTTGGATTGGAGTCAGCTTTAGGGGCTTTGCTGCAGTTGTTTTCAGTAAAAACTGCGATCAAGGTCCTGACTTCTGGAAAAGCGAGGTTCAATTTGAACGAGACTGTAATTGATGAAGGTTCTCCTGCAAACTTCAGCTTCTTTGACCCTGAAGTAGAATATACCTTCGAAAAAGGGCATATTTGGAGCTCTTCTCAAAACAGCTTATTCCTTGGACGTCAGCTTAAAGGTAAGGTGTACGGAATCCTTGTGGGCGAAGAATTCTTGAGCTCTGAGGCCGAAGCTAACCGATGATTTTTTTGTAATTTTACACCTATAAATCTTTCATCATGGAGAGCGTAGCCAACCAGGGAAAAACAGCAGCAATTGTAGCTTATTTAACCATTATTGGGACCATAATTGCTTATTTTATTAATAACGATACCAAAAATCCCTTTGCATCCTTCCACATAAGGCAGGCATTGGGAATACATATTACTTTCTATCTATTGGGAATTATCGTCTCCTGGTTCGACACCTGGCTTATTTCTGCACCTTTTTACTTATTTATAATCGTCCTTTGGGGATATGGTATAATTGCTGCAATACAGGGTGAAAGAAAGGAAGTTCCAATTTTGGGAAGACAATTTCAAAACTGGTTTAGCACGATCAATTAATGGAAACAGACACCTTCACTCTATATCACTTAGTTAGAAAACCTAAAAAACCTGTTGAAAAAGCACCGCTGCTCATCATGCTGCATGGTTATGGCAGTAATGAAGAAGATCTTTTTTCTTTTGCTGAAGAGCTGCCCGAGGAGTTGTTCATTATTTCTGTACGGGCACCTTATCCTATGCCGCCGTACGGTAATGCATGGTATGCAATTCACTGGCAGGGAAGCAACGACGGAAAATTCAGTGATGACAATCAGGCGGTAATTTCCAGAGAAAAGATCGTTCAGTTTCTGGAAGAGGTTGAGGAAAAATATCCTGTAGACCCGAATAACGTTACGCTGGTGGGATTCAGCCAGGGCTGTATCCTCAGTTTTGCAGTAGCCCTCTCCTATCCCGAAAAGATCAAGAACGTTATTGGGCTAAGTGGATACATCAATAAAAATATCATCAAAGAAGGCTTCCAAAAAAGGGATTTTTCAAACCTTTCTGTTTACAGCTCTCACGGCTCGGCCGACCAGGTGATCCCTGTTGCCTGGGCAAGAATGACCAAGCCATTCCTGGATTCATTAGGGATTGAAAACACATATTCCGAATTTCCTGTAGGTCACGGCGTGGCCCCACAGAACTTCAGGGAATTGAACCAGTGGTTAATTGACCACCTTTAGTTGCGCGGATAAAGCAATGCTTTCTCGGTAGTAAGTTCCAGATCTCCGGCTTCATCAAGTTCAAAGCTTATCAACAGTTCCCCCCAGTAAGAACCGTCGGTAAAGCTTGCAATTGCCCATTTGTGATTAAGTAATTTTACCTTATTTACGCGGAAGGGACCTTCCATACCTTCATAAGGCACAAGGTCATTGTCTGCATCTGCCTTATTTCGGCTTATAAGCTCCTCCTCCACTCTTGCCGCCACCTGTACGGGATCAAAGCCTCTGCTCTCAAGGTAAGAGAGCGCTTCTTCATTAGAAATAAGAGTAAAGGTTTCTTCCGGAGTATTTCTTGCAGCAGCAACATCGGCATCAACCTCCAGATCATTCACTTTCTCCTTTAAGGCTTCCAGTTCCTGTTCTTGTGATTGGATCTTTTTGTTGCCATTTACATAGAAAAAAACAGCTAGTAAGGCAGTAAAAACGAATAGGTATAATAAGATGCTTTTGCGCATTAGATCTCAATTTGAAGGTTATCATAAGCCAAAAAGACATTAGACGGCAGCTCTGCCTCTACTTCTTCATGGAAGCCAAGTAAATGGCTTATGTGGGTTAAATATGCTCTTTTAGGGTTGATCTTCTGGATGAACTCAAGTGCCTCTTCCAGGTTAAAATGAGAATGATGCGGCTCCTTCCGAAGGGCATTGATGACCAGTACATCTACCCCCTTTAGCTTGTTCACCTCTTCCTCCTCCACTGTCTTAGCGTCGGTGATATAGGCGAAATCCCTTATTCTGAAACCAAATACCTGAACCCGGTTATGCATAACGTCAACAGGGACAACCTGCACCCCTTTAACATTAAAAGGGTCATTGGTAATGATATTTTCATTCACACTTGGTGCACCGGGATATTTATTCTCACCAGAGAAGATGTAATCAAACCTTTTTTGCAGGGACTTCATCACCCTCTCATGTGCATAGACAGGAATATCCCCCTGCTTAAAAAAATAAGGCCGAATGTCGTCCAGGCCTACTGTATGATCACTATGCTCATGGGTGAACAAAATAGCATCAAGGCGATCTACAGGATTACTAAGCATTTGCTGCCGAAAATCGGGTCCGCAATCTATTACGATATTAAGATCGTCGACCTGCACCAGGACCGAGACCCGTAACCTTTTATCTTTAGGGTCCTCACTTTTACAGACCGGGTGTTTGCTACCAATAACCGGAATTCCCTGTGATGTTCCTGTACCTAAAAATGTTACTTTCAATGCACTAAAATTTACCACAAAACTAAGTATTATTTTTTTGTTTAGCCCTCTATTTTAGTACCTTTGATGACAATATGAAGGGTTCTGAAATGAGGAACCAATTGTTGATAAAAAAATCTGCTATGCCAATAACCATAATGGGTGACCGGGAGTTTGAAAACGTCCCGTCGATAAAGAGTAAAGCTTTACGTATTAATCTGAATGAGAATATCTACGGAACTTTTTCTGAAATAGGTGCGGGACAGGAGACTGTACGTAACTTCTTTAGGGCCGGTGGTGCCTCCGGTACCATTGCAAAAGCCATGAGCGCCTATGATAAAGACTTTAGTGACGCGATATACGGGATCGAGGATGACCGAAGATACGTCACAGAAGAGCGACTCAAAAAGATGCTCACGCATGAGACCGGGCTTATTGAGCAAAGGATCTCGCGAGAGAAACATCCTAATAAATTATTCTTCACCTACGCCAATACTGTTGCCACTATTGACTTTGCAAAAAAATACAAAGGTCATGGTTGGGTAGGTATCCGTTACCAGGTGCATCCTGAAGAAGATTACAACGAGATCATTCTCCACGTGCGTTTCCATGAGAACGATGCCCGTCTTCAACAAAATACCCTGGGGATCCTCGGAGTTAACCTGATCTATGGGGCATACTACAAATACGACAATCCAAAGAAATTACTCCGATACCTTTATGACCACATCGATAAGGACCAGATAGAGATCGATACGATCAACTTTTCAGGGCCCCGTTTCGAAAAGGTAGACAACAGGTTGATGAGTTTACAGCTTGTAAAGAATGGAATGACCGAGGCAGTGATGTTTGCACCCGATGGTAACAACGTACTTCCGGCAAAGATCCTTTACAAAAAGAACATCCTTGCCCTGCGTGGTAGCTTTAGACCGGTGACCAAGGTGAACATGGATATGTATAAGCGTTCTCTTGAACTGTTCCTGAAGGAAAACCGTGTTTCTGAAGAAAATACAGAAGTCATTTTCGAGATCACCCTTTCTAACCTTAGGGCCGAAGGTGAGATCGATGAGAGAGATTTTATGGACCGGGCCGAGCTTCTCTGCTCCCTGGGCCAAACCGTAATGATCTCTAACTTCCAGGAGTATTACAGGGTAGTTGAATACTTCTCCAGATACACCAAGGAGCGTATGGGACTGGCTATGGGAGTTAACAACCTGGTCGACATATTTGATGAAAAGTACTACCGACACCTTAGTGGAGGTATCCTGGAAGCATTTGGTAAGCTATTCTTTAAAGATCTTAAAGTTTATCTGTACCCTCTTAAAGATCGCGAGACCGGAGAGATCACTACCAGCGACAATCTCAAAGTACATCCAAGAATGAAGGAGCTTTACAAGTTCTTTAAGTACAATGGTAAAGTGGTTGATATTACAGATTACGATCCAGAGATATTGGATATCTACTCAAGGGAAGTACTACAAATGATCGCTGAAGGAAAAGGTGGATGGGAAGATATGCTTCCTGAAAGAACCACAGCTATGATCAAGGAGCACAACCTTTTCAGTCACCAAAAACAAAAAGCTGCTCAAAAGATTTAATTCTATAGGTTATTTATTGATCCGTCTAAAATGTCTGAGCTCAGAAATGGGTTTCAAAAATGACATTTTAGGCGGATCTTTCTTTATACTCCCCAAAGATCTCCAGAAGTTTCTTTTTACGAAAGGCAAAGATCTCCTCCAGCTTTTGCCTTACCACAGGCTTATGTACGAGTCTGCCAATTATACCAAAGGGTAGTTTATAGTCAACGATATCTTCCATCTCCACTCCACCTTCAATTTCTCTGAAAAAGTGTTTGTGGTGCCACAGCTTGTAGGGGCCAAATCGCTGCTCATCGACAAAATGGAAAGGTTCATTCACATGAGTGATCTCCGTGACCCATTTGGTCTTCAAACCTGCCACAGGCTTAACGATGTACTGAATGATCTGGCCTGCGAACATGGGTCTGTCTCCGCCACTAATGATATCAAAACCCATATATTCGGGAGTGATGACCTTCAGGTTTTTCGGATCAGAAAAGAATTTCCAGGCCTCTTCAATAGAAATAGGGAGTTTCTGAACTGTATGTAGGGAGTAAAGTTTCATATTCTATGTTTAAACAAAGATAGGTTTTGTTTAATTTATTTAAAGTTAATTTAAACATATTTTTATCTTCTCCAGTCACTTTCTTCAGCCTTAAACTCTGAAATTTTTGTCAAAACCTCTCCAAACCCTCTTATAATTGCGTTAATCTCTAAGGAACTGGTCTGAAAAAATGCGAGTTTTGAGAAAAAGCAAAACACATGAATAGATTCATATTCCCCCTGATCTTCATATTCGGTATTTCTATTTCAACTCAATCTCAAAATTTTAGCAGCCAAACACCCACCCCCGATTCCTCTCCCTATAAAACCAGCTGGGCAGTCGACGGAACTTATCTCGGGGTCAGCCTTGGCCTCAATGTGTTGGGATTCAAATTAGTGAAGGATAAAGAAGCACTGACTTTAGAAGAAATGAATGATCTTTCTGAAGATGATGTCCCACGAATTGACAGGTTCATCGCAGGTAACTACAGTGAAAACGCCGATGATCTAAGTTATTACCCTTTCTATGGCTCTTTTGCTGTTCCTGTGGTCATGATGCTTACAGATTCTAAACTAAGGCCCCATGCGGGTCAGATATCTGTACTGTTTGTAGAAAGTATGGCTACAACCGGTGCTTTATTCACAATTACCGCAGGATTGGTGGACCGGCCGAGACCTTTGACATATAATACTTCTGTCCCCGAAGAACTGCGAAGAGAAGCTAGTGCCCAAAGGTCCTTTTTCGCGGGGCATACTGCTGCAACTGCATCGGCAACTTTCTTTGCTGCCAAGATCTACAACGACTTTTATCCAGATTCTGCTCTAAAACCTTACGTATGGACAGCGGCTGCTGCAGTACCTGCATGGGTAGCTTACCTGAGATCAAAGGCAGGAAAGCACTTTTTGACAGATAATATTGTTGGATATGCTATTGGCGCAGCCAGCGGTATTCTGATCCCGGAGTTTCATAAGATCGAAGATTCTAACTTAAAAATGTCACCAACCATGGGAGTAGATATCCGCGGATATGAATATCAAGGGCTGTCCTTTCAGTACAGCTTTTAAACCGGGCACCATATTTCTGCTGAAATTTTCTATTTTTAGGCCTTAATCAAATCCTAAACATGAGAAAGATCTTCTTCCTTGCGATATTGTTCGCTTTTTTGCACCCCGAAGTTACAGCCCAGAAAAAAGTTCCTATTCCGGTAGACACTACTGTAGTTACTGCTCACCGGGTGAATATAAATGGCCAAAGAATAGATTACACAGCCACAACAGGAATGCAACCTGTATGGAATGATGAAGGCGAAGCAATTGCCAGTCTCTTTTACACCTACTACAAACGCGAAGGCGGTAAGGATCTAAAGAACCGTCCCCTGGTGATCTCCTTTAACGGGGGGCCGGGATCGGCTTCGGTTTGGATGCACATAGCCTATACAGGTCCAAGGGTGTTGGAAATTGATCCGGAAGGATTTCCGATTCAGCCTTACGGGGTTAAAGAAAACCCATACTCTATCCTTGATATTGCCGATATTGTATACGTAAATCCTGTTAATACTGGATTCTCCAGGATCATTGAACCCAAAGGCGACAAAAAAAGAGATAGAGATCAATTTTTCGGAGTAAATGCAGACGTGAGTTACCTGGCGAAATGGATCAATACTTTCGTCACCCGTTATGACCGCTGGTTGTCTCCCAAATACCTCATTGGTGAGAGTTACGGGACTACAAGAGTTTCCGGTTTAGCATTGGAACTTCAGAATTCACAGTGGATGTACCTCAATGGGGTGATCCTTGTTTCCCCGACAGATATTGGTATAGATCGCGAAGGTCCCGTAGAAGTGGCCAATAGACTCCCCTATTTTACGGCTGCTGCCTGGTATCACAACCTGCTTCCACAGGAGCTACAGCAAAGGGATCTGGAGGAATTACTCCCAGAAGTTGAGCAATACGCGATCAATGAATTATTGCCTGCCCTTGCAAAGGGAGGATTTTTAGAGCAGGAAAGAAAGAAGGAAATAGCTGCGACCATGGCTAGATATTCCGGCATATCTCAGGAAGAGATATTGCAGCACAACCTGGAAGTGCCATATAGATATTTTTGGAAGGATCTTCTAAGGGATCAAAAAGGATTGACAGTAGGGAGATTGGATTCCAGGTATGTCGGTTTGGATCGTAAAGAAGCGGGAGATTCGCCCGACTATAATTCTGAACTTACTTCCTGGTTACATTCCTTTACCCCGGCCATCAACCATTATCTCCGAAATGATCTTAAGTTTAAGACCGATCTTACTTATTACATGTTTGGACCTGTACACCCATGGGATCGCACAAGAGATAATACGGGTGAGAACCTGAGACAGGCTATGGCGCAAAATCCTAATCTGGACGTATTGATCCAGAGTGGGTATTTTGATGGGGCTACAACGTATTTTGACGCAAAGTACACTATGTGGCAACTGGACCCGAGTGGAAAAATGCGCGACAGGTTGAGTTTTAAAGGCTATAGAAGCGGACATATGATGTACCTGAGGAATGAAGATCTAAAGAAGGCTAATGATGACCTTAGGGAATTCATTCAAAATTCTTTACCAGAGCCCGGGGCACCTGCAACATATTAGGGAATAAACACAGGATAAAAAAAGCCATTCCCGTTCAGGAATGGCTTTTTTTATTATTTATAGATTTTGGATCAGGCTTTTGTAGACCTGAGAGATTCCAGGAATTCTTCCAGTACCTTCTCAACACCAAGTTCATCATTGCTACCTGCATGATGAGTAGCGACCGCTTTCACCTCTTCATGGGCATTTTCCATGGCATAGCTGTAGCCCGAATGCTGAAAAAGCTCGATGTCATTAAGGTAATCACCAAAAGCTAAGGTTTCCTCCTCCTTGATATTCATTTGCTCCTGGACAGCTTTTAAAGCATTTCCTTTTTGTGCCTGTTTATCATTAAAATCGATCCAGATCTTCCCTGAGAGCTTAACCTGCAGGCGATCTCTAAAATGCTTCAGGTGTGGCAGGGAATTCTCTTCGGCTCCGGCAAGATCACAAACGGTAAGTTTTAAGATCACATCATTCTCCACTTCCAAAAGATCCTCAACTACCTTGTATTTTTCATAGTGGTTAAGGAAAGGTTCCATGAATTCCGGATCTGTTTTTTCAATATAGGCCTGTTCCCTTCCGCAGAGAATAAGGTATTTGTTGTCCAGTTTCCTTACGGTTTTGATAACCTCGTGAACCACGGAGCTTTCCATAGGAACAATATGAAGCTGTTTTCCTTTATACATCACAATAGCACCATTTTCGGCCAGGTAAATGAGCTCATTTTTGATGGCATCCATTCGCTCCATTAGACTGTAATATTGTCTACCACTGGCAACGGCAAATTTTACTTCCCGCTCCTGCAACTCCTTAAATATCTTTAAAAACTGCGGACTCACTTCATGCTGACTGTTCAGCAAAGTGCCATCCATATCGCTCACAATGAGCTTTATCTTTGAATGATCCATTTATTAATTAACCTTTAAAGGCCAAAAATACGGTAAGTTTCCAGCAAGAAGTAACTGACAACGTTAATTTGTAGTAAAGGTTTATAGTAGTATTTCCTATGTACAAAGCTGCCTGCTTCTCCCGCTAAAGGCTTTGAAATCTTGTGGTTTGCTGACCAAAATCATCCTTTTTGAGGTATAGGGTAGCTACCTTTAGGCCTCTAAATCATGAAGTCATGAAAAAGATTATCTACGCCACAGACTTTTCTGAAAATTCTATAGCGGCTCTCCACTCTGCCGCGGGTTTGGCCCGTATCCTGGGGGATGATCTCATCGCCCTGCACGTTTACACCGCAGGCGAAAACGGAAATAAGAATTCTGATGTTTTAAAACAACATCAAAAAGAATTAAAGGATTTCTGCAAAAAGCATCTTGGGGAAGAGTATGATCCCCAAATGATCTCCCCTGCAGCGATCTCAGGATCCGGTGTGGCAGATGAAATTCTGAAGTTCGCTAAAGACCTTAACATAAGAATGGTGGTAATGGGATCTTGTGGTGCCAGTAAACTGAAAGATCGCATACTGGGTACTACAACAGGCGAGATGATAGGAAGATCTTCCTTACCGGTACTGGCCGTCCCTCCCGGTTTTGAATACAAACAACCTCAAAAGATCCTGTTCTCCAGCACCTATGACGAGCAGGATGTAACATTTTTAAAGGAATTAGTCCCCTTGGCAATGAAGTTAAAAGCTGAAATAGAGGTCCTTCATATTAGTCATAAAGATGAAACTGAAGCCAAAGACAACCTGACTAAATTTAAGAAGAAAGTACGTGCCCGGGTCTCTTTTGAAGATATCACCTATAAGACCCTCTACTCCTCTGAAATTTTTGAAA
Source organism: uncultured Flavobacteriaceae bacterium (assembly GCA_964388165.1). GTDB lineage: Bacteria > Bacteroidota > Bacteroidia > Flavobacteriales > Flavobacteriaceae > Salinimicrobium. The sequence continues at coordinate 33,138 of CAYLZB010000009.1, forward strand.
CTCTTAAAGAAGCAGTTGAAAAAGAGCGACCTGATATCGTATTAATGCCCGACAGGAAGAACAGTAATTT
>CAYLZB010000010.1:0-33183 GCA_964388165.1 uncultured Flavobacteriaceae bacterium
CCCGCTGGCGCGGATTTCCAATCCGTGCCGCTCATCAAAAGAAATCCTGCTTCAAAGCACCACCCCGACCTTCGGCCACCCCTCCTCAGAGAGGAGGGGAACACTAAAGCAAGAAATAATTTGGGATAATATAATTAAAGGTATAACCAGGGATCATTCCCATCCCTCTTCATCCCTGACAGTGTCGCTCAAGAATTCCACTTGAATACTCTTTTCTCAAAATCTTATGTAAGGACGTCGGGAGGGATTCGCTATCCGTGCCCTATAGCAAAAGGAATTTACTCCACCTCATAATTCAAATAGTCAACTTCAGAAAGCCTGAAGTAGCCAAAAGGAAAGTTGTCAGGATTGGTTTGATTTACAATGTTGCCCCGTACAATGCTTGGCTGGGTTTGAAAAGGGCCGCCGTTATTGTCACCGGACTGAGACCTCAAGATGAACAAATACTCATAAAAACCTTCAGAAATGCCCTGGATCTCAAACTGCACAAGTTCTCCGGGATCTGCATCTTCATCGCTGAAGAAGGCGAAGGTCTGATTTCCGTTTGTAAATTCGTCGGTATAGATCTGGAGGTAGATCTTTTCATTCAGGTATCTAAAAAGGTAAAAATTCTCTTTTTCTTCAGGATCCTCGTAAAAGACCTTGAACTCGTATTCATCGCCTGAAAAACCTCCGAGATCCTGCTCGACGAATTGAAGCTCGGGCGTGGAAATGAATTGCTCCGTTGCTGTATATATTTCGTCCTGATAGATTATCTCTAAATGATAATCAAGGTTAGGTACTGCTACTATATCAGTGTTCTGATAAATGCCATTGTTTACTTCCTCAAAAATGTACTCTTCCCCTGTCCCTGTTGTAATTTTTACCATTGCGCCGTTCACCGGCGGAACTTCCTCTTCAAAAAACGGCGCTGTTGTAGATAACCGAATGATTTGAAGGTTAGTTTCTGTTTCAGCATTAAAGAGTAAGGAAGCTTCCACTACCAGCCTCGGTGAAGATGTTTCGAGTTCAACATCTACAACTTCCTCACAGGCGAAAAGCATGAAAACGGAGAGTATATACAAAAGTTTCCTCATCTTCAAAATTTAAAATTGTAAGTAACCGATGGAACTATTCCAAAAAGAGAAAGCCTGACTGCTTCGTTTCTTGAGGCATCCTCATTTTTTCTAAAACTTAGCGAAACTGCATTCTTACGCCCATAAACATTATAGATCCCGAAATTCCAGGAGGACCTGTAACTGCTTTTTCTCTTCCTGGCAGGTGTATAGGTAGCTGAAATGTCCAACCTGTGATAATCGGGTAACCTGTTGCTGTTACGGGCACTGTAGACCGGGATGGTCATGTTTTCGAACCTGTATTGTCCGGTAGGGTAGGTGGTTGGTAAACCTGTTTGGTAAACAAAGTTGGCATTAAGATCCCATTTTTGGCTCAGTTCATAAGAGGCAGTGAGGGAGAGGTCATGTGGTTTGTCGTAAGCTGTGGAATACCACTCCGAATTATTGATTCCGGGTTCAGCATCAGTTCTTCCGGGGGTCCGCTGTTCAGACCTGGAAAGGGTATAGGCGAACCAGCCGGTAAACCTTCCATTATTTTTCTTCAGGAGTAATTCTGCACCATAAGCTCTGGCTTCCCCGGGTAAGATCACCTGTTCAATGGCATCATTTGCTATAAGATTAGCACCATCAATATAATCGAGTCTATTGCTCAGGGTTTTATAATATCCTTCCAGTTCAAGTGAAAATTCCCGGTCGAGAAAGTTGCGGTAATAGCCTATTGCTACCTGGTCCAATTTCTGAGGTTCAATGTATTTACCGCTGGGTGCCCAAACATCAAGTGGAGTAGGAGAACTGGTATTGGTAATAAGATGCAGGTACTGGGTCATTCGGTTATAACTCAGCTTAATGCTTTGGTCCTCATTGAACGCATAGGCAACGGCTAGCCGTGGTTCCAGGTTTCCAAATGATCTTTCGATCTTTGAATTGTCGAGGATCTTGATATCTACAGGATCTGCCTTTTCATAGATCCCAAACCTTTCATTATAGACCACCGGTTCTCCGGAATATAGATTGAGTTCTTCCTGTCCCATCCTAAGAAAACTGCTGTACCTGATGCCATATTCTGCGGAAAGTTTCTCGGAAAATGTATGTTCCAGCGAGATATATAAAGCCGACTCTAAAGCATATTTCTTAATAAGCTGCCCCGGAATAATACCTGAAGAATCTGAATTTGGCTCAATTTCTCCCGGATTGAACTCGTGCCATGTGGTATGAAGCCCGTAATCCAGGTTTAGATCTCTATTTAAGTAATGGTCGAAATCGTACTTGAAATTGACATTTTTGATACCGCTGTTCCAGTTGAAGCCTACAAAATCCAGCGTGAGGCCATAGTAGTAATCACTGTAAATAATAGACATGTTGCTGAAGATATTCTCTTTTAGAACATTATTCCATCGTAGGTTAAAAACTGAATTCCCATAGACATTGTTGAAACTTTCGGTGATCTTGAATACATCCCGTCCAAAATAACCTGAAAAGAGTAGAGTGTTCTTTGGATCCAGCCGGAAGGTAAGTTTTGTATTGAGATCGTAGAAATAAGCAGAGTTTTCGTTGTCAGTCAATTTCAGGAAAAGATGTGCATACGAACTTCTACCCCCTATTAAAAACGAGCTTTTTCCCTTCTCTATCGGCCCCTGCGCTAACAGACGGCTGGAAATTAATCCAATTCCCCCATTGGCTTCAAATTCACGGCTGTTTCCGTCCTTTTGATATATATCCAGCACAGAAGAGACCCTTCCACCGTAATTGGCAGGAATACCTCCCTTATAAAGCTTCAGGTTCTTTATTGCATCGGGATTAAATACCGAAAATAATCCGAAGAGATGGCTGGCATTATAGATGGTTGCCTCATCCAGAAGGATCAAATTTTGATCGGCTGCGCCTCCACGAACATTGAATCCCGATGAAGCTTCCCCGGCATTGGAAACTCCCGGGAGCAGAAGCAGGGATTTTATGACATCTACTTCCCCAAAGACAACCGGTAACTTTTGGATCGTCGAGATCTCCAGTTTATTTACACTCATCTCGGGCTGACGGATATTCAGTCTTTCCCTGTCATCAACAACTACGACTTCTGCCAAAGCCTGGGCGGCAGGATCAAGCTGAAAGTCCAAATTCAAATTCTTCTGCACCTCGATGATCCTGGAGATGGATTCATACCCAAGGTAGGAGACCTCCATTCTGTGGCTCCCCGGGGGAACCTTAACAGAGTAAAAACCGTATTCATTGGTCACCGTGCCCGTCTGGAGTTCCGGGAAAATAATATTGACACCAAGTAGGGTTTCGTTGTTCTGGGCATCTTTGACGACTCCATTTATCACAAAGCTTTCCTGTGCCCCAATTTTAATAAAGGACAGTAGAAAACAGAAGAGAATAATTTTTTTCAACAGAAAGGTTTTAAAAATGCCATTTTCGACACCTAATCAAAAAGGGCTTTCATCACTGTGTTTATTCCCTTGAACATAAGATATATGGCTGCGGCCATAGCCAACAGCGCAAAAAGAAGGATAGGTATGAACCAGGTATGTTCCTGATTTTTGAAGGAACTAAAAAGCACCACCGGTCCAATAAAGGAAAGAGGTAATGCACCGGCCAAAAACTTAAGCCCCTTAAGCAGAAGACTTTTATTCGTGTGTTTCATATCTTTCAAAGATACTTATTCCGCTGCAAAATTTTCTCTTCTACCATCTCCTCTTTTAAAACGCTAATTTTCATATATTTAGAACAGTGATATCCCGATATAAAATAGGTGCGTAAAAATTTCGAGGTAATATTAATCTGAAATTAACACTTATCAAAGATATTTATGTTTAATTTTGGGTTAAATTATTTAAACATGGATCAATTTTCCATTAGTCAGCTTTCACAGTTCTCCGGTATCAAACCGCATACAATACGTATATGGGAGCAGCGATACAATGCTTTAAACCCCCATCGGTCCGAAGGGAATACCCGGTATTATGACGGTGCACAATTGCGGCGCCTTCTCAACATAGTCAGTCTTTCCGGAACCGGAAATAAAATTTCCCGCATTTGCTCCCTGAGTGATGAAGAACTTTTCAAGATGAGAGCTGAATATGAAAAGGATGCAGGTTTAAAAAATGACTATGATTATTTCATCAACCAGCTTATTGCGGGAGGAATGAGCTATGATGAAGCCAACTTCGAAAAGACTTTTTCTCATTGCCTGCTGCGGTTTGGCTTGCATAGAACTTACGTGGAAATTATCTATCCCCTACTCGAGAGGATAGGTCTCATGTGGTCCATCAATAATATTCCCCCATCACAGGAGCACTATATTTCGAATCTTTTAAAACAAAAAATGTTCACTGCGATTGATTCTCTTCCGCCGGTTGCTAAAGCTGAAGAGAACTGGTTGCTCTTTTTGCCGGAAGATGAGTTCCATGAATTAGGTCTCTTATTTTCCAATTATTTTTTGAGAAGCAGAGGCAAAAATGTGATCTATTTAGGTCCTAATGTTCCTCTGTCTTCTGTGAAGCATACCTTAAAAGATGTTGCAATCAGTAAACTTTTACTGTTTATGGTTCACCGCGATCTACCGGAAAAAGCTGGAGAATATCTCAGTGAGCTACAGGAGTTGGCAGGAGACCGCAAGGTTTTGATCGCCGGTGGTGGCCTGGATCCTGAAATGGTAAAGGGGAAGGATAAAATTTTTCCGCTTCGGTCGGTTGAAGATCTTGAGAAGGAAATGAATTCAATAAATGTCGCCTAGATGTCAAGAATTGCAGTTATAGGAGCGGGTTTTTCGGGGTTGAGTGCAGCAGCCTATCTTGGCGATGCCGGGCATGAGGTGCATATCTTTGAAAAGAATAGCAGCGCGGGTGGCCGCGCGAGACAGTTTACCACCCCTGGGGGATATACTTATGATATGGGTCCCAGCTGGTACTGGATGCCCGAGGTCTTCGAAAAATTCTTTGGAGATTTTGGATACAGGATAGAAGATCTTTATCAACTCGATCTTCTTGATCCTTCTTTTGATGTTGTGTTCCCCGGAAATGAAAAGCTAAGTGTGCCGGAGAATTATGAGCGGCTGCGTGAGGTTTTCGAAGAAATAGAACCCGGCAGTGCAGCTAAGCTGGATAAGTTCATGGAAGAGGCACAGTACAAGTACGAGGAGGGAATGGAAAGACTGGTTTACATGCCGGGCATTTCACTTTCCGAATTCGTTGATATCAATCTTATCAAAGGAGCACTACGCCTTCAGGTGTTTTCCTCCTTCAGTAAACATGTACGTAAATATTTTACCGATCCCAGGCTCATCTCCCTCATGGAATTTCCGGTTCTATTTCTCGGTGCCATGCCGCAGGACACGCCTGCACTTTACAGCCTAATGAATTATGCCGGACTTAAACTCGGTACCTGGTATCCACAGGGTGGTTTTGGAAGTGTAATTGATGCGATGGTAAGGGTGGCAAAAGCTCAGGGGGTACAAATTCATTTAGATGCTCCTGTTGAAAAGATCATTACGAGTGAAAACGAGGTGAAGGCGCTCAAAGTTCACGGTGAGGAAATAAGGTTTGATGCTGTGGTGGCCGCAGCCGATTATCAACATGTTGAAGAACAATTACTTCCAAAGGAGTTTCAAAACTACGGGCAGAAGTATTGGGAGAACAAGACCTTTGCACCGTCCTGTTTGATCTATTACCTCGGAATTTCAGAAAGGATCCCTGAACTGGAACATCATACCCTGTTCTTTGATGAAGATCTTTTTGAACATTCCGTAGAGATCTATAAAGATCCGAAATGGCCGGAAAAGCCACTCTTCTATGTTTGTTGCCCTTCGAGAACAGATGATTCTGTGGCTCCCGAAGGTCATGAAAACCTGTTCCTACTTATGCCTTTAGCACCGGGATTGAAAGATGATGAGGCTGTACGGGAGAAATTCTTCAAGATAATGATGACTCGACTCGAGAAACAGATCGGGCGGAGTATCTCCGGAAAGATCGATTATAAGAAGAGCTACTGTGTGTCAGATTTTATAACCGACTATAACTCCTATAAAGGGAATGCATATGGTTTGGCGAATACGCTGCAACAAACTGCAGTGCTCAAGCCAAAGATCAGAAATAAGAAATTGAAGAACCTGTTCTACGCGGGACAGCTAACCGTTCCTGGACCGGGAGTACCTCCCTCACTTATCTCAGGAAAGATCTCGGCAGAACAAGTAATAAAAGAATTAAAAAAGAAGAAGTATGAAGTCACTGTTTGATGATCTTTCGGTACAGGTAAGCCGGCTCACCACACGTTCCTATAGCACCAGTTTTTCACTGGGCATCTACTTTTTGCACGACCGGCTGCGGGATCCTATCTATTCAATATATGGTTTCGTGCGGGTTGCCGATGAGATCGTGGACAGCTTTGAAGGCTTTGACCAGGATTATTTGCTGAAGAAATTTTGGGCAGACACCTATGAGGCGCTCGAGCAGAGAATTTCTGCTAACCCCATCCTTAATTCCTTCCAGGAAGTGGTGCACCAGTACGACATTGACAGGGATCTAATTGATACCTTTTTGAAGAGTATGGAAATGGATCTTCAAAAAGTGGATTATACAGATGAAAAATATCAGCAGTATATTCTGGGTTCGGCCGAAGTAGTTGGATTGATGTGCCTGCATGTTTTCACTGAAGGCGACAAAAAGCTTTTTGAAGAATTAAAGCCCTATGCAATGAAGTTGGGGGCAGCCTTTCAAAAAGTGAACTTTTTGAGGGATCTCAAGGATGACTATCACGTATTGGGTAGAACATACTTTCCGGGAGTTGACATGGAAAATTTTTCGGGTGAAGCAAAGAAACAGATCGAAAAAGAGATAGAGGATGATTTTAATATAGCCCTGCAGGGAATAAAAATGTTACCTGCTTCCTCGAAGGGTGGAGTATATTTGGCGTATGTTTATTATCAATCTTTATTCAAAAAGATAAAGAGATTGCCGGCAAAAAGAATACTTTCGGGAAGGATAAGGATCAATAATGGCCGCAAAGTTGGCCTTATGATCAATAGTCTTGTAGAATGTAAAATGAGAATGGTTTGATAAGATTTTTGATTTGCTTTTTTTTAGGAACTGCTTTTATGACCGCACAAGATCCGCAGCTTGAAAAAGCACGAATGCTCTATGGAGAGGCGGCCGATAAAGAAAAAGCGGCCCGGGAACTACTTGTCCTTACCGAAAAGAAAAATGACAACGAGCCGGTGATGCTGGGCTACAAAGCTGCAGGACATATGATGATGGCAAAGCATGTAGGGAATCCATTTAAAAAGATGTCCCACTTCAATAAAGGCAAAGACTATCTCACTACTGCAATAGAGGCCGATAAGCAGAATCTGGAGTTAAGGTTTCTAAGATTCGCCGTTCAGGCCGAAGCTCCCGGTTTTTTAGGTTACCGTCAAAACCTTGAGGAAGATAAGATCCTGCTTTTGAGAGGAGTCCGCAGTATTGAGGACCGTGATCTTCAAAATATGATCCTCAACTATCTTAGGAATTCAAAAGGGCTTACTTCCGCTGAAAAAGAAAGATTGGAATAAAAAATTGAAATTCAGTAAATTAGACTGATATAAAAAATGCATTATGGAAACAATAGCAATTAATTTTCTTATAGTTCTGGCAGCTTTTCTTGCCATGGAAGGAGTTGCATGGTTCACCCATAAGTATATAATGCACGGTCTACTATGGACTCTGCACAAGGATCATCACAAAAAAGAATCAAAAGGATTTTTTGAACATAATGATTTCTTCTTCCTCATTTTTGCCATTCCTGGAATTGTGTGCCTTTACTTTGGGATGGAAGCCGGCTTTAATTTCCTTTTTTGGATAGGTCTTGGAATTACTCTTTACGGTGCCGCTTACTTTTTTGTGCATGACATTTTCATTCACCAGCGTTTTAAGGTGTTGCGAAAGGCCGATAATAGTTACTTTAAAGCCATACGGAGAGCACATAAAATGCACCACAAACATATTGGAAAGGAAGACGGGGAATGCTTTGGGATGCTTTGGGTGCCGTTGAAATACTTTAGAGATCAACGAAAAACAGCCTGATGCAATACACTTACCTGCTGGTCAATTTTTTCACCATCCTTGTCCCCTTTGTTTTTTCTTTTCACCCAAAGCTTAAGTTTCACAAGACCTGGAGTGCTTTCTTTCCCGCAGTATTCTTTACAGGATTCGTTTTCGTCCTTTGGGATATGCTCTTTACCCATCTGGGAGTATGGGGATTCAATGACCGCTACCTCACAGGAATAGAAATAGGGAATTTGCCTGTAGAAGAAGTTTTGTTCTTCTTCTGTATTCCATACGCCTGTGTGTTCACTTTCCATTGTCTCGACCTTTTTATGGGAAAAATAGGGACTCCAAAAATGCAAAGGATCATCACCCTTCTCCTTGTGGCTTTCCTGCTGGTCTTCGGGATCATTCATTTCTCAAGGTCTTATACCGCCACTACATTTATAAGTTTTGCTCTCCTTCTTTTATTTGCTGAATTTGTGCTGAAGGTAAACTGGCTAACCCGCTTTTATGTGATCTATTCTGTGCTACTCATTCCCTTCTTTATTGTAAATGGAATTCTTACCGGCAGCTGGATAGAAGAACAGGTGGTGTGGTATAATGCCGAAGAGTTCATGAATTTCAGGATCGGGACCATTCCTGTAGAAGATGCTTTTTACGGTGCCGAATTGATCCTCATGAACCTTTTGATCTATAGATATCTCCTTAACCGGAAGAAATCTTTTGTTGCGCCTAATTTCAAAACCACAGCCTTATGAAAACCCTGCAGATCTCCAATATCATTGCTTTTGTAGTTATGGTGGCTTTCAATTATATTTCCAACACCGGATTTATCAATGGAGAGACCATGGCATCGGTTTCTGCGGAATATGAAAACCTTTTTACTCCGGCAGGTTACGCATTTTCGATATGGGGTTTGATCTACCTGGGACTTGGGGTTTTTGTGGTATTTCAGGCTATAAGTGTAAGAGGTGAAAAGCTGGTTTCGAAGATAGGCTGGTGGTTCGTGATTAGCTGCTCGCTGAATGTGAGCTGGATCTTCGCATGGTTATATCATTATATAGATACTTCTGTCATTATTATGAGTCTCCTGCTTCTTTCACTTTTGATAATAGTGTTCAGAACAAGAATGGAGCTCGATGATGAGCCATTGCCCGTAATTGCTTTTTTCTGGTGGCCATTCTCTTTTTATTCGGGATGGATCACCGTTGCACTTATCGCAAATTTTGCAGCCTACTTTACCTCAATAGATTGGAATGGCTTCGGAATTTCAGAAGTTACCTGGACCCTCATCATGATCATCATTGCAGCCGTTATCAACCTGTTTGTTACCTGGACCCGCAACATGAGGGAATTTGCCCTGGTGGGAGCATGGGGTCTGGTCGCTGTGGGAGTAGCTAACCAGGGAGACCAACCCTTTATCTATTACACCGCCATCGTCGCAGCGGCAATCCTGCTCATTAGCAGTGGAATCCATGGTTACAGGAACCGAGAATACGCACCATGGAGAAAGCTGTAGAGGGAGACATAGCTGTTTGCTGGCTGCGAAGAGACCTGCGACTTTTTGATAACGCTGCGCTCTACCATGCACTCAAGAGCGGACTCCCGGTACAGGTTGTTTTTATCTTTGACCCCGACATTCTCAATTCTCTTCCTCATAAAGAAGACCGTCGCGTAGCTTTCATTCATGCTCAGTTGGAGAAGATCAATTCCCGGCTTTCTAAATTTGGTGCCTCTCTTCTGGTTTTACATGACCTTCCAAAAAAGGCATTTAAAAAGCTCATTTTTGAGTACCCCGTGAAGCAGGTTTTTGCCAATCACGATTATGAACCATATGCGAGAAGGAGGGACAAAGAAGTACAGGAACTTTTAGAAAATAATGAGATTCAATTTCACACTTTTAAAGACCAGGTAATATTTGAAAAGGCCGAGGTGATGAAACCCGATGGCACTCCATATACTGTCTTCACACCTTATTCCAGGAAGTGGAAGGAAAGACTGCAAAAAGAGTCGGTTCCGGAATTTCCTTCGGAAGATCATCTTTCCAATCTTCTAAAAAAGCAAAATAAACATATTCTTTCCCTCAAGGAAATAGGCTTTCAGGAAATAGATCCCGAAGTTCCTGAAGCCGACCTTTCTGAAGAGCTCATCAAACAATACCACAAGAACAGGGATTTTCCTTTCACTGAAGGTACGAGCAGGGCCGGAATTCACCTGAGATTTGGAACAGTGAGTGTGCGCCGGCTGGTGAAGCAGGGCTTAGAGCAAAACGAGACCTGGCTGAGTGAATTGATATGGCGGGAATTTTTTATGATGATCCTCTATCATTTCCCACATGTGGAGCATGCGAATTTCCGCAGAAAATATGACCGTATCCAATGGCGAAATAACGAAAAGGAATTTGAATTGTGGTGCAGGGGAGAAACCGGATATCCTCTGGTTGACGCCGGCATGCGACAACTAAATGAAACGGGTTGGATGCACAACAGGGTACGAATGGTGGTCGCCGGATTCCTTTGTAAGCATCTACTTATTGACTGGCGGTGGGGGGAAGCTTATTTTGCCGAAAAACTTCTGGACTACGAACTCGCTTCCAATAATGGGAACTGGCAGTGGGCTGCCGGCACGGGATGTGATTCGGCTCCATATTTCAGGATCTTTAATCCGGAATCACAGCTTAAAAAATTTGATCCTAAGCTAGAGTACGTAAAGACCTGGATCAAAGACTTTCGAGCGGGTTATTTAGAACCTATTGTAGATCATAAATTTGCACGTGCCAGGGCCCTCGAAACTTACCGGAAGGCGTTAGATAATTAAGTAGGCTGTGGACAGGAATGAGTCGGTAGTAAATTAGAAAATTATCCACAAAAGTCTTGTCTCCTGATTCTTGACTCTTAATTCACAAAAGACAACTACAGAATCCCTCTCTTTTTTATCTCGAGGTATTTGTTGATGGTGTTGACAGTGAGATCTTCGGGACGGGTCAGGACGGTCTGTATCCCGTGTTTTTGAAGTTCCTTTGCCATTAATCTCTTGTCATAGCTAAATTGTTCAGCTATAGTTTGCTCAAAGATCTCAGAGGCTTTTTCAGCCTTTGATGAAATGAAATCTTCCAGCTCGGTATTTTCAAAAAAGATGACTACAAGAAGGTGCTTTTTGGCGATTGCCAGCAGGTAAGGCATCTGCCGGTGAAGAGCACTTAAGTGTTCAAAGTTGGTGTAGAGTAGTAAAAGGCTTCGCTGTGGCAGTCTTCGGTTTAAATGTGTATATAACAGCCCAAAATCTGAATCCCGAAACCTCGTATTGATATTATACAGAGATTCCAAAAGCAGGTTCAAATGTGCCTTTTTTGAGCTCGCAGGGAGCATCTTTTCCATTTTATTTGAAAAGGTCAGGAGTCCCGCTTTGTCTTTCTTTTTGAGCGCAATATTAGAGAATGCGAGGGAGCTGTTGATTGCATAGTCCAGCAGCTTTAAATTGTTGAAAGGCATTTTCATGGTGCGGCCCGTATCAATGATGGAATATACCGGTTGCGACCTTTCGTCCTGGTACTGGTTTACCATAAGATCTCCCTGCTTGGCTGTGGCTTTCCAATTAATGCTTCGCACATCATCTCCCAGGACATAGTCCTTGATCTGCTCGAACTCCATAGTGTGACCAATTTTCCTGATCTTCTTAAGCCCCGGCTGAGAGATCTTTCGGTCTATTGCCATAAAGTCATATTTCTTCATCTGTATAAAGGAAGGATAGACTTTCACCATTTGCTCCTTTCCAAATTTCTTCCGGCGTCTCACTAACTTCAGGGGAGTTGAAGCAAAGACATTGAGATTGCCAAAGTAGTATTCCCCACGCTCCACCGGCCGCAGGGTATAGCTAAAGGAGGATGATGCTCCTGCCGGGATCTGTAAGAGGTGCGAAAAATCCCTTTTTTGGAACTGTACAGGGATCTCATCTATGACTTCAATTCGGGTTTTGAACCTGTAGGTATTCCGGATTACAACTTCTACCGGATTATGATCACTATTAGAAAATTTCTCGGGCAGTATTCTTTCAGCAGTTATTCCGGAAGATCTGAAAAGCGCAAAGATATCGACTAATGTGAGCAGAAAAACAAAAAGGGTAATGATCCAGAGGGGTGTGTAAAGCCATTGCAACCAGTAAGAAAACAGGAAACCTGCCGCCAGTGTGAAAACGATCACAAAGAAGCGTTGGTGCAGGTACAATGACTTTAGGAAGTTGACCAATTTATCTCGGAATTTCTACAGAATGAGTGATCATGTCAATAACGCCAGCCGTGGTACTGCCCTCCATCTCACGTTCGGGAGAAAGAATAATACGATGTCCCAGCACAGGTTCCAGTACCTTCTTGATGTCTTCGGGAATTACGAAGTCCCGCCCTTCTACGGCTGCAACTGCCTTAGAAGCATTCATCACCGCAATTGAGGCCCGTGGAGAAGCACCAAGGTACAAGTGTGGATGATTCCTCGTTTTAGTAACGATTTCTGCAATGTAGGTGAGCAGTTTCTTTTCAATTCTTACTTCCTGGATCTGGGATCGCAGGACTTGCAGTTTTTCGGGGTCAAGAACAGCTTGAATATTAGTTTGAGGTGCAACTCCCTTTCTTTCATGATGCGTCTCGAGGATCTTGACCTCTTCATCCATTGCTGGATAATCAACCTTTATCTTGAACAGGAACCTGTCAAGCTGGGCTTCCGGAAGGGCGTAAGTTCCTTCCTGCTCAATAGGATTCTGAGTGGCTATCACCATAAAAGGAGGAGGCATGCTGTGGCGTTTGCCGTCAATGGTGATCTGTCTTTCCTCCATGACCTCAAAAAGGGCAGCCTGGGTCTTTGCCGGTGCCCGGTTGATCTCGTCGATCAAGACAATATTTGAGAAAATTGGCCCGGGTTTGAATTCAAAATCCGATGTTTTTGCATTGAGTACAGACGTTCCCAGTACGTCGCTCGGCATAAGATCGGGGGTGAATTGGATGCGGCTGAATCCGGTTTTAAGGGTTTTAGCAAAGAGCTTGGCAGTAATGGTCTTGGCGACCCCGGGGACGCCTTCAATAAGCACATGTCCATCGGCAAGTAAACCCACGATCAAAAGATCTATGAACCTTTTCTGGCCAATGATTATTTCTGAAAGCTGAGATTTTAAACTCTCCACAGCCGACTTAAGTTCCTCAAGAGGAATACGGTTTTCGAAGGTGATCTCTTCGTTCTTTATTTCTTCGTTTTCCATTTACTTCTTTTTAAAAGCCGCAATGGCCCTATTAAATTCTAACAGTTCTTCTTTTGTTACCAGCTCTTGTGCTTTAATTCTCTGCATGAGCTGCCATAAACTCTTTACTTCCTCTTTGTCGTTACCGCTCATTCCGGAGAGGCGTTCAAAGAAGTTTTCATCCGGTTCATGAGTGGAGATCCGAAAGTGAGATCGCACATGATCCAAAAATAAGGCAATCTTTTTTGATGCAATGCTTTTATAGTCCTTGCGGTCCAGGTATAGACCGGCAATTGTGCGGGTGAAATCCAGAGTTTGATTCTGCAGTGGCTCCACAACGGGAATACTCCTTTGCTTGCGTTTACCTTCAAATATAATAAAGAGTACACTGCCTATGATCACGAAATAATAAGCCCACTTGAGGGCTTTACTGTTCAGGATCACGAACAGGGGTGAAGTGTGAAAGGTTTTTCCGGTCTTGTAATACTGGTCCCAAAAAATGGTTTTTTGGGCAGGAAGGTAAGCAAGTACCTTTTCTACATATTCGGAATTATTTTCCTGCAACAGGAAATAATTACTGAAAGCTTTTGGAGTGGAATGCAGGTAGATCATACCCTTTCCAACCGTATCCCTCAAAAAATTGATCTTCGGAACATTTATTACGGCTGAATCCTGCTGAAGTTGGGTTACCCCCAGTACCTTCTTTGGAATGGAATCGGGGAAGCTGAAGGTGTTTTGATAGGTTTCCTTATCAAACAGGAACGGCCGGGGATGCGCCAGCACCGTGTCTTTGAGATTCATCAAGGGCTTTGAAGAAATACCTTTTTTGGGAACCAAAGTCTCCATCTTAAGGTCTAAAGTGTCGAGCAGATTTTCGCTGAAGTTTTCGGCGATGAAAAAAGCAGTATTTCCTTTAGCTATCCAGGAAAGGATCTTCTTCAGCTCATTTTGGTCTATGGCCAGGTTGTTATTGAGAAAAAAATAAGTTCCGCTAACCGTAGTATCCTCTAAGAACTCAAAAGGAGGTCTATTTACTTCCTGTAGATCAAGGTCCTGTTCTTTTAAATTTTCATAAAGAACTCTGGTCCCTAATGGGATCTTATCCAGGGCAGAATAGCTGGGGCTCCAGTTGATCTCCTGTGGTTCATTTGCTTCTACCCAGGTGAGAAAGACCAGCAGCAGTACCAGCAGGGCGAGTGTGATCTTATAGGCTTTGCTCATGCTGCGGCTGAATTAGGTCTTCGGATTTTGTGAATTCATTTCTGATCTTTTGATAGTCTGAAGCGGTCGGGGTAAAATCTCCATACCACACATAATCATAGATGCGGCTTGCTTTCCTGAAATGCCCCTGAAGTTCCCCGTCACTTATTTCCTGAACATACTCCTCATCGGTCTTGGCGGGATCGTAGATCACGATCTCTTCCCGGGATAACTGCTGAAGGAGATATAGAAAATGGTAACGCACTGCGAGTCGGTAATTTTCAGATGCTACGGCTTTTTCTATCAGTTTTTTAATATCCCTGGTCTTGATGATCTTTTCTTCCTCAGTGAAATGTATCTCTCCGCCATCAGGGGTTCCAAAAATGTAATTTCCGGGGTTAATTTTTCCGAAGAGATAGAGAACGAAAGCCAGTAACAAACCCAAAAGCAGGTATGGCAGGATATCAAGGAGAATTGCGAGGAGAAGGGGAGCTTCATAATCGCCAAACATCCAGTCCAGAAAACGCTGCCACTGTAACCTGATGTAGCGCTTGAATTTGGTCCACCAGTGATCTTCGGCTATAGCTTCGGAATAATCATAATCGGGATCTTCTTTAAAATTCTGAATGGTCTCTTCAGAAAAATCAAGTGGTCTCAGCTCTTCTTCCGCAGTTTGCACAGGTATTACAGGTACTCCGGCAGAGACCGTGAGACTGAAACCAAGTACAAAAAAGAGAAAGAATTTTGCCATTTTTAAGACCCCAGGTTTGAGATGCGTTCATAAGTACCCGTGGCATTCTTCTTCTCGTCCAGGTGATAGTAAATAAAAGCCGAAGCGATCACACCAATAACAGAAAGCAGGTATTGGAAAACGGAAGAAAGTACATTAAGGAAAACGTACACCCAGTCCACCAGGTCGGCCGGATTTGCTACGCTACCTTCATTAGACATGGTTATTGCCTTAATAAAGAAATAGACCATTAGGGGAAACTGAAATATCATTCCAATAATGTAGACAAGTAGCGTGATTACAAACAGGGTGAAAAAGGTCATCCACCAGTTATCTTTTACCAAATCAAAGACATAACTTATCGAATCTATGATCGAGGTGCGGGCAAAAACCATCATAGCCGGTGCCAGTGCCAGGGGCACCCAGAGATAGATTCCCGGAAGCACACAAAGCAGGAGCCCAAAAACTGTTATTATTCCTACCAACAGCATAAGGCCAAGCATCTTGCCAAAGTCGTTCTTCACGCCGCGGTAGACATCGGTGTGATCTACCACTCCCGAATTCCCGATGTAGCTTTTTATGTAATGCAGCACCGTATTGTACATGAGCACATAGAAGGCGACCAGCGCAGAGAAAAGGATAAATAAAGATATGAAGTACATTTCAATATTTACCTCGGCAGTGTCGCTAAAGAACGGATTGGACATTAGATCCATTCCCAGATAGGAATAGTAGCCAATGGCCAGGATAAGGATCACGAAAACCGGACCTGTGATCTTAAAAATGTCTTTAAAAAGTGGCTTAAAGTTTTGTCTAAGGAATTTAAAGGTATCGGTAATGATATCTCCCAGCTCTCGCTGTTTTCGGAATTCAATTGGTTGGGACATTTAGTTGTTGTCTATGTAAAATAATTGGATAAAAAACGTAGTAAAACAGGATAAGTGCAAGGGAGGCGGTAATAATGATGATCGCCAGCCAATCGGGCATTTCGGTATGTCTTGTTACAAAACCTTCAAGGAACCCTGCAATAATAAAAAATGGAACGGTGCTGATCACGATCTTCAAGCCGGCTTTTACACCCCTTACAAAGGATGTGAGACGTGTAAAGGTGCCGGGAAAAAGTATGCCTTTGCCCACCACCAGGCCGGCGCAGGCAGCTACTATGATCACAGAGATCTCAATGGTCCCGTGGATCCATATCGTCCTTACCGACTCCCACAATAATCCTTTCTCATAAAAGAAATACTGAAATGAGCCCAGCATGATCGCGTTCTGCATAATGATGAACAGCGTTCCCAGGCCTGCAAAGATCCCAAAGACAAAGGCCATAAGTGCCACCCTCACATTATTGATAGTGATCCCCAGGAACATCTCCATTTCGCCCATTTTCTTGTACACAGCCATAGGATCATCATTGGCAATGTTTTCCAAGGTCATGTTCACATAGGCATCGCCTAAAATAGAACGCACAAATGCACCGTCACTGGCCGCAGAAAAACTTCCGGCAGCAACAAACAAGACAAAAACGAGAAAGGCCAGTAACAACTGTTTTTGATATTGGTAAAATTCCTTCGGAAATTCTTCAGTAAAAAAAGTGATAAACCTGTTTTTCGGCTCCTTTTTATTGCGGTAAATTTTTTGATGGGCCCTTGAAGCCAGACTGTTGAGGTACTGCAGGGTGTTGCTGTTTGGGTAAAAAGTCTGGGCGTAGCTAAGATGGTCTGTCACTTCAAGATAAAGAGCCGAAAGCTCACCGGGAGAAAGAAGTGCATTATTTTGCAGGGCGCTTTCAAATTTTTGCCATTTATCCTTATTTTGCTTCACAAAAGCAGCCTCACGCATTCTTTGCTAGTTTGTCTCAAAGAAACATATTAAATGGATAATTTTCAAATAGAAACCGCCCAAAATATCAGTATTACTCAAAATGCTGCCGGGGTAGGGGAGCGCATTCTGGCGTTTCTTATTGATGGACTCATTATGCTTGCTTATATCATAGTAGCATCCCTTCTCATGGGCGGACTTGATGCCGATTCAGGGCAGGAGTGGCTTTTTATGTCCGTTATTCTTCTGCCCCTGCTGCTTTATTACCTTATCTGGGAAAGTTTGTGGAATGGACAAACTCCCGGTAAAGCAGCTTTATACCTTCGGGTTGTGAAGCTGGATGGTTCTAAACCGGCATTTTCAAATTACCTGGTGCGTTGGTTGCTAAGGCTTGTTGACATCACCTTGACCAGTGGGAGCGTAGCTGTAGTGACTATATTGATGAATGGAAGAGGCCAACGGCTTGGGGATCTTGCGGCGGGTACCACCGTGATATCTGAAAGGGTTAGAACCGGATTGGACAGCACCCTTTTGGTGGATATACCCGAAGATTATCATCCTGTCTATCCGCAGGTGACAATATTATCTGATAATGACGTGCAGGAAATAAAGGAAATTTACCGCAGCTCCCTTAGGAATTCGAATTACCGGGTCATTGGTAAACTCTCCAATAAGGTTTCCGGTATACTCCAGGTAACTCCGGAAGAAACTCCTGTGCAGTTCTTAAAGACTGTTTTAAAAGACTACAGTTACTATACCCGGCAATGATCAATCCAGCACTTCCATCTCAATATGGATGTTGCGCAAAGGCCATTCACTTTGATCTGTGGGAACTTTATTGATCTTATCGACCACATCCATTCCCGATATCACCCGGCCAAAAACAGTGTGGTCATTGTTTAGGTGCGGTGCACCACCGGGATCCTGAACAATATAGAATTCATAGGGAGAAGAAGCTTTGCTCACATTTTGTTCTGCATATTTTGCAGCTGCCAGGGCACCACGTACGTGAGGGTGACCGGCATCAAATTCGCTGGGGATCAGGAAATCCCCGATACGATGCCTTTTTTGGTTAGTATCCGGGTTGTCTGAATTTCCTCCCTGTATCACAAAACCATCGGCTACACGGTGAAAGAAGGTGCCGTCATAATAATCCTGGTTCACCATGTAAAGAAAATTTGCCCGGTGTAGCGGAGTGTCCCGGAACAATTCCACATCAATGTTCCCAAACCGTGTTTTGATGCGTACTCTGTTCTCGTCGTGCTTTTTACCGTATTCCATAAGGAACGGGATCAACTCTTCCTGCACCAGCAGTGGTCCTTCCCGTTCTTCCTGTTCTTCTTCGGCTTCTACAACTTTTTCAACGGTGGTATTGTCAACACTTGCAGAATCGGGTTGTACGGGTTCTTCCAACATGCTTTCCACCTCGTTTTGTGTGGAAGATTGCTTATCTTCACAACTTGTGAAAACGGCTGCGGCCACAATAAATATCAGGAAAAAATTAGATCTCATGGATTTTCAGGATTTTCTCAATTTAAGTCCAAATTTAAGGAATATTACGCTTCCGGGTGAGGAGGCGCACTTTAAATTGGCTCCAATGCTGAGAATGAAAGAACTGGAAGACCTGAATATCGACAAACAAAATCCTAAACAGGCAGCTGTGCTTTCGGTGTTTTATCCGGGTCACAGGGGAGAGACGCGCTTTGTGCTGATCCTGAGAAAGAGTTATAAGGGGGTACATTCAAACCAGGTGGGATTTCCCGGCGGAAGGGTAGAAGTTGAAGACAGGGATCTGGCGCATACGGCCCTTCGGGAGACCGAGGAAGAAGTGGGAATTCCACAACATGAAGTAGAGATCGTGAGGGAAATGTCCAGACTCTATATTCCACCCAGCAATTTTTGGGTACATCCATTTATGGGTATTACTAAGAAAACACCTGTTCTTGTCCCACAGGAAGAAGAAGTGGCGGCTGTACTGGAGATAAGACTTGAGGATTTTATGAGCGACTCGTGTTTGATCCAGGAGACTTTAAGTACTTCTTATGCAAAAGAGATCGAAGTGCCGGCTTTTTTACTTAATGGTCATGTGGTCTGGGGTGCTACTGCGATGATGTTGAGCGAAATGAAAGAAATCCTTAGGCAGCTCCTGTAATTTATAAATAAGTATCTTTGTTCTTTCTGTAAAATGTAAGGGAACAAATGGGGATATTGAAAAAAAATCCTTTTGGGCATTATCTTTTTTTCAAAAAATGGCTGATCCGGATCTTCGGAGTGCTATCACACAGACGGTACAGGGGCTTCAATGAACTCAAAATTGAAGGATCTGAAATTATCAAAAGTCTCCCGGACAACAACGTACTTTTCGTCTCTAACCACCAGACCTATTTTGCCGATGTTACAGCCATGTTCCATGTCTTCAACGCAGCATTGAGTGGCAGGGTAGATTCCATTAAAAATGTAGGTTACCTGTGGCAACCAAAGTTGAATATTTATTACGTGGCGGCTAAAGAAACTATGAATGCCGGCTTTCTCACAAGGTTAATGGCTTATGCCGGTGCAGTTTCTGTGGAGAGAACCTGGAGGGAAAAAGGCAAGGAAGTCCAGAGGGAAGTAAATCCCGACGATCATAAGAATATTGGGATCGCATTAAATGATGGGTGGGTGATCACTTTTCCACAAGGGACTACTAAACCTTTCAAACCCATCCGGAAGGGAACGGCTCATATCATCAAGCAGTATAAGCCTATTGTCATTCCGATAGTTATTGATGGTTTTAGAAGGTCTTTTGATAAGAAGGGATTGAGGATCAGGAAAAAAGGTATTCTTCAAAGTTTTCAGATCAAGGAACCTTTAGTTATTGATTACGAGAATGAAACGGTAGAGGAGATCGTAGAGAAGCTGGAATATGCCATTGAGCAACATCCTTCTTTTTTGAAGGTCATTCCACGGGAAGAGTTGGAAGCCATAGAGGCCCTGAACAAGACCAGGCAGTGGGAATATTAGATTTAATATTTTATATTTTTTATTGAATATTATTGCCTGTTGAATATCCTGATGAATATTTAAGGTAGTTCTTCTTTTCTAATATACTAATGCCTCTAAAATGGCATTTTTGAAAGATATTTTCGCGATTTTATCAGCAGAGCTTTGGCTACTTCACAGAAAAATTCAGAACCCGCCCCTCTTTTTCGGCTTTTTTGTCAAGTGTGGCTCCGTAAAAGCTTCCAATGGCCATCCCAATGGGTAAGCCTATCCCAATAAAAGCTGCGTTTCCTGTGATAACAAAGACTGCCACTCCAAGTGGTAGTCCAAATGCCGTCATACCAAGGGGTAGCCATAAAGTTGCGTAATAGTGTTTTGGTACCAGATTCTCCTGTTTTTCCAGCTGCTTGAGAATAGCACTTTTGCCTGCTTTTATTTTTTTGTCAGTGATAGCTTCAGCAGGAAGGGAGTTGAGTTGGTCAATTTCCAAATTTATAGAAGAGATCGAAGCCTGAGATAATTCCCTGGTCCTAAGTTCCTTCAGCAGGGATTGCAGTTCTAAAGCAGGTTTTTCTTCCTCTTGAAATTTTTCAGCATTTAATCTCTTTAACTCCATAGTTCTAGATCTCAAGTCTCTTTAATTCTTTATAGTTCTTATGGAGTCTGCGCAAGAGAATTCCGTAGATCAACCTGTAGAAAAGCCAGATGGCCAGTAGAAATATGGCCAGGATGATAATACCTGCTATAGTGAACTTTACCCAGTCCATAGCGTCAAAAGTGTACTTGGAAGTGTTTTCAACTTCCTGCACTAATTGATGATTTTGTATGGTGAAATAGGCGATGACCATAGAATATAGCCCTGTGGATATTAAGATGTAGGCGATATAGGTTTTAACGGTTCTCCTGGTCCTAATAATGTTGCGCATTAGAGTGGCAGCGTTGTCTGTACTGGAGATCCTCCTGTAATTACGGTAAAAGCAGTATATAAAGTAGAAGGTGATAAGGTAGCTTATCACATATACGTAGATCGTTGCCTTTTTAAGGTGTATTTGTTCCATTTGCTCCCAATAGCTGGCATCGGCCATGAAAATATTCAGCAAGGTGGATAGGAGCAGTTCCACGATGCTTATAACGAAGATCCATTTGACTATAGAAGATGATTTCTTCCATATCATTTTATAGATATCGTCATAGGAAAGCCTGGGAAGATTTTCTTCCTGTCTTTTCCAGTTCTGTTTTAAAAATTCCAGTTCATCCATGCGGTAGGTCTACGGATTTATTATGTTCTTCAAAGCCTTTTTGATCCTGTTCATTTTCACTCGTGCGTTTACTTCAGAAATCCCCAGAGTATCTGAAATTTCCTTATAAGATTGATCCTCCAGGTACAAAAAGACCAGGGCCTTGTCTATATCATTTAATTCCTTAACTGCCTTATACATTAATTTGAGTTGTTGCTCTATCTCGTCATCATATACCTCTGCTTTGATCTTAAAGCTAACTTCATCATAATCCTGCATATGCAGGTCCTTTTTAGATTTTCTATAGAGGGTAATGGCTGTATTTAGAGCGACCCGGTACATCCAGGTACTAAATTTTGAGTCACCTCTAAACTTTGGGTAGGCGTTCCAAAGCTGTATAGTGATCTCCTGGAACAGATCATTGTGCGAGTCCTGGTCATTTGTGTACATGCGGCATATCTTGTGCACAATGTTCTGGTGCTTTTCAAGATTGCTCACAAATTCATGTTCCAGTTCTTTCTTCAAAATAATGTTTAGACTTCTATAGGTAGCGAATTTATAATACTTGTTACAATTCCCTTAAAGTTTCTTTATCTTCTTTTTTATTTGGGGAAAGCTCTAACTTTGAAACAAATCAATCTGGTAAGATGAATATTCCGATTTCCGAATATCCTCGTGTCGTCATTGTTGGCGGCGGCTTTGCAGGGATTTCAATTGCAAAACATCTTTTAAAAGAAAAAATTCAGGTGGTACTGTTGGACCGCCATAACTACCATACTTTTCAGCCGTTACTTTACCAGGTTTCAACATCGGGTCTGGAACCGGATTCTATTGCCTATCCCTTGCGAAAGATCACCCGTCACAGCAAAGACGGCTATTTCAGGCTGACTGAGGTACGCCATATCAATGCGGAAGAGAATATTATTCAGACTTCTATCGGTGAACTTTCTTATGACTATCTGGTATTAGCTACAGGTTCCCGAACTAATTTCTTCGGAAATAAAAGCATTCAGGAGAATGCCATGTGGATGAAGACCATTCCGCAGGCACTGAATATCCGAAGTCTGATCCTGGAAAACCTCGAACAGGCCGTTATAACCGAAGATTCCACAAAACGGAAGGCGCTGCTTAATTTCGTCGTAGCAGGGGCAGGCCCTACAGGAGTGGAACTGTGTGGTGCTATAGCCGAAGTTCGGAACCATATTGTACCTCGTGACTTCAGGGATCTTGATCCTGCCGAAATGAAGATACATCTCGTAGAAGGGCTGGACAGGGTTCTGCCGCCAATGAGTGCCGAGGCTTCACGAAAAGCCGAAAAATTTTTGAGGGAACTGGGAGTCGAGATTCACCTCAATGTGATGGTAAACAAATACGATGGGGAAACGGTGACGACCAATAAGGAAGATCTAACTTTCCAAACCTCCACATTTATTTGGGCTGCAGGAGTATCTGGTGCGCCGATCAAAGGGCTCAATGCATCATCAATTGTAGATAAGGCCGATAGGTATGAGGTAAACGTTTTTAACCAGGTCAAAGGCTATGAGAACATATTTGCAATAGGGGATATAGCTCTAATGAGCAATGAAACTTATCCCAAAGGACACCCCATGGTAGCACAGCCGGCAATACAACAGGGAAAACATCTTGCAAAAAATTTAAAACGCATCCTGAAAGGGGAAAAAATGCTGCCATTTGAATACAATGACAAAGGTACCATGGCGACGGTGGGAAGGAATAAAGCTGTGGTCGATCTTGGGAAATTGAAGTTCGGCGGATTCTTTGCCTGGTTCATCTGGATGTTCATTCACCTGTATTTCCTGGTAGGTTTCAGGAACAGGCTAATCACCTTCTTTAACTGGGTATATAATTATGTCAATTTTGACAAGGCAGCCAGACTGATCATCAGGCCTTTCAAAAGCAATAGGGAAAACCTTGAGGTAGATCAGAAAAAAGTCTGATCTGGTCCAAATTAAGTAAAATGAGAAAATAAAAAAGCGGCCAATGGCCGCTTTTTGTACTTTATAGATATTAATTTCTTTCTACATTTTGATCTCTGCACAACCTACCCTGGTACCGGCGTTACCGCTTGGCTGAGATGTGAAGTCATCTGCTCCTGCGTGAATGATCACAGCTTTGTTCAGGATGTTTTTCTTTTCGTCCTCACATCCAATGCACCATTTGTCAGTCGTAAAAGTAATACTACCTTCTCCATTAGAATTTACATCAAAATTACCTATATCACCCCGGTGATATCCTCCTGCATCACCCCATTCCCCATGATCTTCAAAGGTTGGATTCCAGTGACCTCCGGCAGAGGTTCCATCTTCTGCAGAACAATCGGCGTTCTCATGAAGGTGAATGGCGTGCATTCCTTCTTCAAGACCGGATACTTCGGCTGTCATTGTAACTTCGTCATCTACCTGCTGGAAAGTAACAGTACCCGAGACATTACTTCCACTCCTGGATTCTATCTGAAAAGTTAATTCATCCTGTACATAAGTATCATTTACACCAGCCTCTTCTTCCTGCTGAGTAAGATTGGTATGTTCATCTACGCGCTCATCGGCAGTTTGGTTTTCATTCTTGCAACCGGTTAGCAATAGTGCGGCAGAAAGAAATAGTGATAATCCTATACGTTTCATATTTGTGGTTAGTTTAAATTATTAACAATTAACGAAATTATAGCATCCTCTTTCCGTAGCCAAAAAATTAAGGAGAGCTTAACAATGAAATAGGGATTTAGATCTAATCAGACATAAACGCGACGATTACCGGAGTCTGAAGTGGAGCAGAGCCCGTTGTTAAGAATACCGGCCATTAAGGACCATGAAAGTAGGGAGCATTAAATGTTATATTTTTGCAATTGGGTAGTAATATTGATCTTATTTGATAGACTACGGTGCACCGGACACTTGTCTGCTATTTCTAACAATTTCTTTTGTTGTTCTTCATCAAGATTACCCTTTAGGACTATTACCCTGTCAAAAACGTCAATTTTAGCAGTATTTCTTTCGCATTTTTCACAGTCCTCTGCATGAGTCTTTTGATGATCGACGTGAGTTTCTACGTTTTTGAGAGGCCACTTTTTTCGGCGGGCATACATTTGAATGGTCATTGATGTACAGGCGGCAAGGCCTGCAGAAAGTAGTTCATAGGGTGATGGTCCAAAATCTTCTCCTCCAAAAGATTTAGGTTCATCTGCAGTGAAATAGTGTTTGCCTGCTCTCATTTGTGTGGTAAAGCCTTCTTCACCAAGATTGGCTACCACCTGGTGATCTGTTTCCAGTTCCTTTTCTTCCGGGATCTCCAGATAGCGTGATGCCCAGGAGGCGATCACTCTTCCTGCGTATTCAGAGTCTTTATTATTTGTCAATAAGTGGTCTGCCCCATCCAGGGAAATAAAACTTTTGGAATGTTTGACACTCCTATAAAGTTCTTCGGCATTGCTAATTTCCACAACACTGTCTTGCGGAGAATGCATGATCAAAAATGCCTTTTCCAGGTCCTTTGCAAATTCACTTAGGTCATGGGTGTTAATGTCTTGCAGAAACCCCTTTTTTATAGTGAAATTCCTGCCGCCCACATTGACTTCGGCAACGCCATTCTTTTCGATCTCGTCAAGATTTGATCGCAATAGATGCTTCACATGTACGGGAGACGATGGAGCACCAATGGTGACCACACTTTTTACCGACTTAAGCTGTTTTGCTGCAAATATTACCGCAGCTCCTCCAAGGGAATGCCCAATCAACATTTCGGGAGCTTTATACTCTGATTCCAGAAACTGAGCAGCTGATATAAGATCTTCCACATTACCCGAAAAAGTGGTGTTGGCAAACTCTCCATCACTTTCTCCAAGCCCTGAAAAATCAAAGCGTAGTACTCCATAGCCGCTGGCGGAAAGGGCGCGTGCAATATTCTTGACTGCAAAAAAATTCTTGTTGCAGGTAAAACAGTGGGCAAATAAGACGTAGCTGTGAGGGTGAGCATTGAGAGGAAGCTCGAGATATCCCGATAATTCCAGTCCTTCAGAATTGGTAAATTTTACTTTTTTATAGTTCATGAGCCAAAATTTGCTATTAAAAAAGGGCTTTTTAAAAAGCAATTCTTAATTCCACATTCACTTAAAGATCTCGTTGAAGTTCTTCAAAAATGGAATAATTTTTACTTTTTAAAAGCCCTTAGTCTTCTACAGGTAATTCAGGTTACCTGCGATACTTGGAGTAATCAAATTCTCCTCTGTCATAGAATGAGTCATCTTCAGGGATATTTCCGCTTCTGCGGCTATCTGAATATGTTCCGCTTTCATTTCCGGTGAGAGCATCACGTTCACGATCTACTGTTCTTCGATCATTATCTGCAAGTGTTCCTTTGCGGCCGGCAATATTTCCTTCCCGGTCGTCATCCCTGCTCCTGTCGGCTTCCTGCATTCTTCTTCTCTCTTCATCCAGATCTGTATTTCTGTCGCGGGTTCCGAGATCACGATCTCTGTCCTTTCGGTCAACATCTGAATCTCTTCGGTCGTCCCGGTCGTAATCACGGTCACGATTATAAGACTCCAGAACTACTACCTCGTAATCCCTGTCAATATCGTAACCTTTTTCATACCTCTTGGTTTCAGCAAAAGTGCGGTGATCGATCCTGTCTGTATAAACGTATTTGTCATCAACGTTCAATCTTGCCAAACCAATGGGAAGGATAAGGTGATTTTCCCCATCTCTGTTTATAAACTCATGAACATCATCTGAAGCAGGTTTTCCATAAGGATCATGGTTTGCATCTATAATGGATTTATCTACCTCCACATCAAGATACACCACTCTTTTTTTCTCCTTGCTTACCAACAAATTGTCTACTTTCCCTACGACTTTGTTGTCGACATCCTTTACAGGCCATCCCCTTACATCGGGATCATCACTGTCCACTTTAAAGTCTGAA
This sequence comes from uncultured Flavobacteriaceae bacterium, assembly GCA_964388165.1. GTDB lineage: Bacteria > Bacteroidota > Bacteroidia > Flavobacteriales > Flavobacteriaceae > Salinimicrobium. The sequence continues at coordinate 26,204 of CAYLZB010000010.1, forward strand.
AGTTCATTCAGGTAATACAAATGCTTTTTATTTTCTTTTCTGTCTGTCATAACTTCTTTTTTTTATGCGTTTAGCTCATTTTTCTTAAAACATCACCGGCTTCATCAAAGAATTTCTTCACCTGGTCTTTTTGATCAAGTGTAGGTGTAGATGCTGTAATATTTTGGGCTGCAGTCTTTACTTCCTGTACATCATTGGAAAGATTTGGAAATTTTTCCTTTTGCATCTTCTCCAGAATGTTTGCCAGCTTAGTACCTGCCGATTTAATTTTGTCAGCATGGGTTAAAGCCATTGGATCGCTTTTAATTGCCTGTGCATCCTGCTTTACGGCCTCCATATCTGCACTGATGTCATAATTGATCTCGTTGGCTTTAGCTTGTACAGCATTCATTAGGTGGATGATAGCGTTGTTTGTGTATTGGTGATCAATACCCATTTTGGCTTCATCTGAAATGTATGCCAAATAACCTGATACTCCCCCGGCAGCAGATAATGTGTCTCCTGAGTTTTCCCAACCCGTAGTATCGGTTTGGTCATCCCAGGTAGTAGTTTCACCATCCTCCTCCCAGGCGGTTCCTTCAACCTGTTCTACCTCGTTTTCCTCCAGGTCATCTATGTCATCGTCGTCATTGGCAAATACTAAAAAGTATAGGATTGCCAGGATGACCAGAACAAGGATGATCCAAGGCCAAATTGGTTTTTTCTTTTCGATCTTGATCTCTGCCATAATTCTTCTTTTTTTATTAGTTAGATTGATATCTAAATTACTGATTTTGAAACCCATTTTGATTAAGGGCAGCCTAAAGTATTGTTAATTAAGCATTAAAACAGCCAATTGATTGCAAGAATGCCAGCGTAGAAGAAGATGTGGAGAATATTTTTTACGGAACTGCAATTTTGATCTTTACCGGAGAAATTCTGGCAGTAACATCCTTAATGTCACCACGATACTCGCCGTCGATCTGGAAAGGAATATTTTTTTCGCTGTAAATGCGGGCTTCAACTCCCGATATGATCTCCAGGAAATCTTCATCAAGTTCGACATTTTCCCGAAACGTCTTTAGGATCTGTGGAATGTTGAATTCCTTAAAAATAAGTATCTCGAATTTTCCGTCGTCATATTTTCCATTGGGGTTGATCTTAGCACCGGTTCCATATTTGCGGGCATTTGCCACAGCTATGAGTACAGCTTTTCTGGAAATCAATCTTCCATCTACCTCTATGTCGAACTGGAAAGGGAAATCACTTTTGATCAGGGTAGGAATCGACTGAATAAGATAGCCCAGTTTTCCCCGAATATTCCCTTCCTGATAATTTTTGATCAAAGCAGCATTTAAACCGATATCACTTATATGAAGACATAGCTCATCATTAATAAGGATGGAATCCAGTCTTCTGTACTTTTCTCCCAGAGCTACACTGGTGAGGTGGTCGTTTGTGCCATGCAGGTTGAGGTTTTCGGCCAAACCATTTGCTGACCCGGCGGGGAAGACACCAATTGGAATGGAATCATCCTTGAGCAACTCGGCGATCAACTTGATAGTACCATCCCCTCCTACAGAAAGTAACCTGTGAGGTGCGTATTCTTCAATGATGGAGAATAAAGCATCTTTATCCCCTTTTCCGGAGGTGTAGTAGATCTCAAGCTTCCAACCTTTTTCCTTTACTTGTTTCTTTACCTCTTCAATAATATCAGATTTATCCAATCCTCCCGAGATGGGATTTACTACCATTAAAACCCTCTTAAAGTCATCCATTCTATTGAGCTTGTGCCTAAAATTAACTAATTTGGGAGGGATTCGCAGTTAAAAATATATAAATATGAGGCTTGACATAAAGCTGTACCGCGGTTACGTAAATGACCAGGAACTTGTAGTGTTTGGACATGTATTCAAATCTTGGGCACCAGATAAATATGAGATAGATCGCAGGGGTTACAGACATGTGAAGTCTGTGTACAAGATGTTTACGATAAGTCCCATTAAAAATGCAACCATAAAGCTGAATTTTAAGGACCTGGAGGTGGTCACAAAAACCACCGATGATGGCTATTTTAGATTTAATCTGCCTTATAATAAGTTCCTGGAAAGCGGATGGCATGAATATTCTGTTACCTGTGAAATGGGAGAGTTTGGTGTTGTTGAAACGGGAGAACTTCTTAAGCCTTTCAAAAGTAAACTGGGAATAATTTCAGATATTGATGATACTTTCCTCATCTCCCATACTCAAAACTTCTTCAAGAAGCTATACGTGATCCTAACTCAGAACATTAACAACAGGGAAGTTTTTGATGATGTGGTTCCTCACTACCAGGCTCTAAGCAGGGCAGGACAGGAGGAGGGGCAGTTCAACTCTTTTTTCTATGTTTCCAGTAGCGAATGGAACCTATATGAATTCATCCTGCAGTTTTCAAGAAAACACAGGCTTCCTAAGGCGGTAATAAAACTGAAAAGCATAAAAACAGGTCTTGCAGATTTTCTGTTTACAGGAAGGGGAGGGCATGACCACAAATTTATCAAGATCAAGGATATTATTTCCTTTTATCCTCAACTTCAATATGTTCTAATGGGTGATGATTCTCAACAGGATGCTTATCTATATGAACGTATTACCAAAATGTTTCCTATGAATATAAAGGCAATTTATATACGGCAAACCTCAAAGAGACAAAAGGAGAAAGTGAAGAAGGTGCTCGAGAACATTGAAGAACTAGGGGTTGCTACCTGTTATTTCGAAGATAGTGGAAAGGCAATTGGTCATTCAAAAGAAATAGGGATCGTTTGATCCCTATTTTTTTTAAAACTTTTGGCACATTTAGAAAGTTGAGGAAGGAAAAACGATCACACTTTCATTTCCGTTCTTGCCTACAGCAGAAACTCCAAAGTAAAAGTTATCTATTACGATCCCTTCAAGAGTGAAATTGTCTACATCCCCTACATACCTCGAATGCTGCCATTGAGGTGCAGTGGTCTCTCTCCAGTAGACTTTATAACCTGCAACGTCATCTCCCGGAACTTTTTCCCATTTTAGCTTAGCCGACGGTTCTACAATTCCGCCGATAGATACTTCTTTTGGAGCAGGAGGGGCCCAGGCCAGACTTGCCATGGTGATTGCATTGACGGCCGTTAATTTCGCAGCGTAGTCAAAGTTTACATGTTCAACGACATCTCCATACTCAATACCATCTTCAGTTCGAATATCCTGGTGTTGTTGGGTATAATTTTCATGAGCTTCCATGATCCTTATTCCGGCAAAACCCAGATCATTGAATGGCCTGTGGTGACCACCACGCCCAAATCTGTCCAGCCTGTAGACCATCATTGGGTTCATTTCGGGCATATAGGTTTCGGTTACCCGGTGCACATATCGGGCTAATTGTCGCGAGATCCCATCGACCTCGCCTCCATAGTACCTCCTCATTCTTCTTTGTTCCTCAGTCTCGGTAGGAGGTACGGGTTCAGAGAAGATCCTGAAGGTCCTATTGTCTATCACTCCGTCAACTCCTTCTATGTTTCCGATCATGTCATTATTCAAAACACCTATGATCTCCCAACCTTCATCTTTAGCCATTTGGGCAAAGCCCTGGCCTCCGAACAATCCTTGTTCTTCTCCTGAAAGTCCCAGGTAAACTATGCTGTTTTCAAAATCATATTTAGAAAGTACCCTTGCGGCCTCCATCACTCCGGCCATTCCACTGGCATTGTCATTGGCTCCGGGAGCATCTGTTGTAAAGTCCATGGTATTGCTGGCGCGGGAATCTATATCCCCGCTCATAATGATATAACGATTAGGATATTTTGTTCCCTTTTGTACTGCCACAACATTTACCACCCACGCATCTTTTGGAACTCTGCGGTTGCCTTCTTTGGTAACAAAATCCTTTTGATAGAATACATCCAGACATCCGTTACAATCTTTGGAGGTCTTTTCAAAGTCGGCCTTGATAAATCTTCGGGCAGCTCCTATTCCGCGGGTTTCGGAAACTGTATCGCTAAAGGTATTACGGGTTCCGAAACCTGCCAACCGCCGAATATCGGCTTCAATTTTTTCTGCAGAGACAGATTCGATGATATCGTAAATTCTAAGGTCGACCTGGGGTGGTGCTACTTCCTGAGAATGACCGGTAAGGCCACACAAAAGTAAGGTGGCAAAAATGATATTTTTGAGCATAATTATTTTTTGTTTTTCTTAACTGGCAAAATACTAAAAATAGGGCAAAAAAAAAGCTGCATATAATATGCAGCTTGAATCGTTTTTATGGAGGATCTAGTAAATGATCTTGTCATCACCGTCCATTTCTGTCTCAAGTTGTTTTGACTTGCCTCTAATTTTAGATTTTACAGTGTCATAACGGTGAGAAAGATTGTCGGCCATGTCGTTGTATTTGCTCTTGGCCCCATACATATATTCGTTGCTTTTATCAGCAATATTCTTACGCGTTTCAGAACCCTTTTTAGGTGCGAAAAGTAAACCTGCAATGGCACCAATAGCGGCTCCTGAAAGTATTCCTGCTAAAATTTTTCCTGTTTTCATGTTCTATTATTTTCTGTTTGGTAAAGGTTAAATATCCAGGTACTAATATAGGTCTATTTGTGTGGGTTGTAAGGGAATGCCTAGTTAAGGTTGAATTAAAAATGCCGAAAATTTTAGCTGATATTTAACAACTTCCGACTCTTCAAAACTTACCGTGTTAGGCTAACGAACTGGTCCAGAAGCTCTCTTACTTCATCTACATTATCGATATAATATTTAGCTTCAGTCTTATTCATGCCTACCTTTACAGTTACGGTTTGATCGGGCAATTCTGTAAAAAGATATTCATCTGTCCAGTCATCTCCAATGGCGAACATGAAATCGTACTTTTCGACCAATAACTTGTTGGCTGCTTTTCCTTTATTTACCCCGCTGTTCTTTATTTCCAGTACTTTATTGCCCTGTAGTACAGATAAGCCGTGGTTGGAGATCATATCCTTTAGAACTGCCGAAAGTTCATTGGCTCTCACTTCGCCGAGTTCAGGATTGGCTTTTCTGTAATGCCATGCGAGGGAGAAATTCTTTTCCTCAATAAAAGTCCCCGGAGTACGATCTACATAGGTCTCCAGAACCGGTCTAACAGATGCCATCCAGCTGTTGTTCAAATTCTCTGTCATTTGCCATTTTTCACCTACGGGCCTGTTCCAAACTCCATGTTCAGCAATAAGCTCAATAGGAACGTTTTTCCACCAGGTGCCAAGGGTCTCTTTATCCCTTCCACTAATGAGCACTACGCGAGTGTTCTTTTGATCCCCCAGCCGGGTGATCAACTCGATTAGTTCGGGGTCGGGCATGGCCTCGTCCGGTTTGTCTACAAATTTCCTAAGGGTTCCGTCATAATCCAGGAACAGGATGCGGTGTTGGGCTGCACTATACTTGTCAAAAAGGTCTTTTTTGACATTGTCTGTCAATTCGATCGCTTTAAATGCTTTTCTCGAATTTCTGGTTTCTCGTAAGCTTTTCATAAAATCTTTTGCCCATTTTTCGACGTTGTATCGCTTCAGCCTTTTCTGAAGTAACTTGTTGCGCCGCACCTGCTCTTCTTCGGGCATTTCAAGAGCCATTTTTATGGAATCAACTATTTGTTCAAAATTGTTAGGATTGATAATAAGGGCCTCATTCAGTTCGTGAGCAGCACCGGCCATTTCACTTAAAATAAGTACCCCGGTATGATCTGTCCTGGTTGCCACATACTCTTTGGCTACGAGATTCATCCCGTCACGGGTAGGGGTAATAAGAGCTACGTCGCTTGAAGTGTAGAGGTCGATGAGGTTTTCGAAGGGCATTGAGCGATAGAAATACCAGATAGGAGTCCAGTTAATTGTGGCAAATCTCCCGTTGATACGCCCCACCAGCTCATCCACTTCCTTCTTTAGCAACTGGTACTGCGGAACATTGGTTCTGGAAGGTACCGCGAGCATAATTAGTCTAACCTTTTCCTGATACTCGGGATATTTCTCCAGGAAATATCCAAAGGCTCTTATCCTGTTCGCGATCCCTTTAGTGTAATCCAGCCGGTCGATGGACAGAATTAACTTTGTATTGCGGGTGACATATTTGTGGTAATCCAGCTTTTTTTGAATGTCTGAATTCTCACTCCGCGGCTGACTGTAATGTGCTTTGGCTGCCTCCCGGAACTTCTTGTAATCTATTCCCATTGGGAAGGAGTCTGACCTCACAATACGGCTTCCAATATTTACGCTGTTGAAGTTGATGTCATACCGTAGGATCCGGTTTACAGAGCGTAGGAAGTGACGTTCGTAATCATAAGTGTGGAACCCAATGAGATCTGCTCCCAGCATCCCTTTGAGCACCTCTTCGCGCCAGGGCAATGTCCTGAAAACTTCAGAAGAAGGGAAAGGAATATGGTTGAAGAAGCCTATCGTTACTTTTGAATTCTTTTTTCGAATATATTCGGGCAGGAGTAGGAGTTGGTAGTCGTGAACCCATACAACATCATCATCATCAAGTCGCTCCAATACTGCATCGGCATATTTTTCATTTACCTTCTTATAAGCTTCCCAGTGATCGGGTTGAAATTCGGTATACTCCATAAAGTAGTGGAACAACGGCCAAACAGTGCGGTTGCTAAAACCATAGTAGAATTTTTCGATCTCTTCGGAGGTAAGGGAAACAGCAACGCAGTCCTGCTTTTTAACTTCCTCATCTACTTTTTGCTGTAGGTCTTCGGGAATATCTTCAGCAGCCAGGCCGGTCCAACCTATCCATATGCTGTCACCTTCCTGGTGAAAGCTCTTTAGTCCTGTAGCCAGGCCGCCGACGCTGGGTGTAACTTCTAATTTTTGATCTTCAGTAATATTTATTTGTAAGGGTAGGCGATTAGAGATAATTATTGTTTTGCCCATAGGAAAATTTAAGCGGGTTCTATCTGATTCATTTTCCTTAAATTTCCGAAATTTTAAATAAGCACCCTACCATTTTAAAAG
>CAYLZB010000011.1:0-32420 GCA_964388165.1 uncultured Flavobacteriaceae bacterium
AGATGTCACTTGCCAAGATTTTGGAAAAAAACAAAGCGAGGGCTTAAATGGAGAACGAGAATCTAAACGATCATCAAGACGATCAATTTGAGCAGAACGAAGAACTTGAATCAGGAAATAGCGAAGTACTAACCAAGGTCACCGGGATGTACAAGGACTGGTTCCTGGATTATGCTTCATACGTGATCCTGGAAAGGGCCGTTCCTGCTCTTGAGGATGGTTTTAAACCTGTGCAGCGTCGTATCATGCATTCTATGAAGGATCTCGATGACGGCAGGTACAATAAGGTTGCTAATATTGTTGGTCATACCATGCAGTATCACCCGCACGGGGATGCCAGTATTGGTGACGCCATGGTGCAGGTGGGTCAAAAAGATCTTCTTATAGATACTCAGGGAAACTGGGGAAATATCCTCACAGGTGATGGATCGGCCGCAGCACGTTATATTGAAGCACGTCTTTCAAAGTTTGCCTTAGATGTTGTTTACAATCCAAAGATCACCGAATGGCAACTCTCCTACGACGGAAGAAAAAAGGAGCCGGTAAACCTGCCGGTGATGTTTCCGTTACTATTGGCGCAGGGAGCTGAAGGAATAGCAGTGGGCCTTAGTACCAAGATCTTACCTCATAACTTCGTTGAACTCATTGAGGCCAGCATAAAACACCTGCAGGGGAAAAAATTTAAACTTTATCCTGATTTTGCTACAGGCGGTATAGCCGATATTACCAATTACAATGACGGGATGAGAGGCGGACGCGTGAGAGTGCGTGCCAAGATCTCCCAACTCGATAAAAACACCCTGGTCATAAAGGAGATCCCTTTTAGTACCAACACCTCTACTTTAATTGATTCTATCCTTAAAGCAAATGATAAGGGAAAGATCAAGGTCAAAAAAATAGAAGATAATACTTCCAGTGAAGTTGAGATCCTCATTCATTTACCGGCGGGAATGTCACCCGATAAGACCATAGATGCCCTTTATGCATTTACCAATTGTGAGATATCCATCTCTCCGTTGAGCTGTGTGATCATTGACAACAAACCGGTATTCTTGGGAGTCTCAGAAATTCTTAGAAGATCTACAGATCATACCCTGAGTCTGCTGAAAAGTGATCTTGAAGTAAAGTTGGATGAATTCCAGGAGCAATGGCATTTTGCTTCTTTGGAAAGGATCTTCATTGAAAAACGGATCTACCGTGATATTGAAGAGGAGGAGACCTGGGAAGGAGTAATAAGAGCTATAGATGAAGGTTTGAAACCTCATATAGCTCATTTGAAAAGAGCGGTGACCGAGGAAGATATTGTTCGGCTTACCGAGATCAGGATCAAGCGGATCTCCAAATTCGATCTTGAAAAGGCACAGCAAAAGATTGAGGCCCTGGAGGGAGAGATCGCCCAGATCAAACATCACCTGGATCACCTGATCGAATATGCCGTTGCTTATTTCAACAGACTAAAAAAAGAATACGGCGCAGGAAAGGAAAGAAAAACCGAGCTTCGCCTGTTCGATGATATCGAGGCTACAAAAGTGGTTATTCGTAACCTGAAGTTATTCGTAAACCGCAAAGAAGGTTTTGTTGGTACAGCGCTTAAGAAAGATGAATACGTTACCGATTGTTCAGACATTGATGATGTAATTTGCTTCACTGCCGAGGGTAAGATGATCGTTACCAAGGTAGATGCGAAAACCTTTATTGGGAAAGATATCATTCACGTTGCTATTTTTAAGAAGAAAGATCGCCGGACGATCTATAACATGATCTATAAAGACGGCAAAGGTGGCGCTTCCTATATAAAAAGGTTTGCCGTAACCTCTGTGACCCGTGACCGGGAGTACGATCTTACCCAGGGAAAGAAAGGTTCGGAGATCCTGTACTTCTCTGCCAATCCAAATGGGGAGGCTGAGGTCGTTATGGTGTACCTTCGACAGGTGGGCAGCATCAAAAAGTTGAAATTTGACGTAGATTTCGCCGATATGGCCATTAAGGGCAGGGCGGTGAAAGGAAATATTGTTACCAAATACCCGGTGAAAAAGATCGAGCTTAAAGAGGAAGGCGTTTCTACTCTTAAGCCAAGAAGGATCTGGTTTGATGATACGGTAAGGAGACTTAACGTGGATGAAAGAGGGGAGCTGTTGGGGGAATTCAAGGGAGAAGACCGGCTTTTGATCATCACTCAAAATGGGGTGGCAAAAACCATTAAACCTGAATTAACTACCAGATTTGATGAAGACATTATTGTGCTCGAAAAATGGTCTCCAAAAAAGCCAATTTCAGCGATCTATTGGGAAGGGGAAAAGGAGCGATTCTATGTCAAACGCTTCCTTATAGAAAACGAAGAGAAGGAAGAAAACTTTATAGGAGATCATCCAAAGTCATACCTGGAAATCGTTTCAACCGATTATCTCCCCGTAGTGGAGGTAGTTTATGGGAAGTCAAGAGGCAAAGATCAAAGGCCGAATGACCAGGTGGAGCTTGAAGAATTCATTGCAGTAAAAGGCATTAAGGCTCTTGGAAACCAGTTAACTACAGATAAAGTAAAACAAATAAACAGTCTCGACCCTAAGCCTTATATAGAGCCTGAAGAAGTAGCTCCCGAAGAAATGGAGGTAGTTGATGAGGAGAGTGTGGAAAGCAAAGCTCCGGGTTCAAATTCACCCGATTTTACTGAAGGAAAACTGCAAAAGAAAGGTGCTAAAACAGACGAATCCCAAATTAAACTTTTTGAGGAGTAATGGCTAGAGGCTTCCTGAAAGAATTCAAGGAATTTGCCGTAAAAGGCAACATGATCGATATGGCGGTGGGTATCATTATTGGTACCGCTTTTAACCGCGTGGTAGACGTCCTGGTCAAACAAGTGATCATGCCGCCTCTTTCCCTGCTTACGGGAAGGATAGAGTATGCCGATAGAAAATATGTGTTGAGAGAAGCAGTACCGGCTGCAGATGGTACCGAAGCCATTGAAGAAATAGCTGTAGGTTACGGACTTTTGATCGAGGTGTTCATAGATTTCATGGTGATTGGTTTCGTGGTGTTCATTGTGGTAAAGTTCATGAACAGATTTAGGAAAAAAGCGGAGGATCCTAAGAACAAGACCGTGGAGACACCAAAAAATATTGAGCTTCTAAGTAGCTTGAACGACTTAATGCAGGAGCAAAATGAACTCCTAAAGAAAAGTAGTAGAGGATAATTTAAATTCGGGATTATATAAGGGCAACAGGTTTAGCCGCTTTTTTATTCTACTTTCACCACAGTTCCCCGCTGCTTTCTTGCTTCTCCTACTAATCCGTATTCAAAAGTGTATGAATTCCCTTCTGTAGTAAGGATCTTGATGTGGATAGGTTTTTCTTCGGCCCGGTTCTTTGGGTTCAAATTAGAAATAAGATATTCGCAGTCATTGATCCACCGAACAGAAGACGTATCTGTCTTACCTCGAAAATAATCAATTTCTATACTGTCATTCCTTATAAAGCGGCTCTTGACCAGTTCTCCATCCAGATAGGATTCAAATTCAAAAGTACCGGTTCTAAAATCTTCACAATTGCGTTGGGGCTGATAACAGGCGCTAAGGCAGCCGAAAAGGGCTAATCCGAAGAGAATTTTTTTCATGCCCCAAATTTAGATCTTTTTTAGTGTTTATTAATTCTCGTAGGCGTCAAAAGTTCCGTCGGTATAGAGGATAACCACCTTTTTTATCTTTTTTGAAGTAGGGGAGGCAGATTTTTCTTCGATCGGAGAAGCTACAGAGGCCGAGAACAGATCTTCCACAGGTGGTTGCCCTGAAGGTTGCTTAGGCTGCGGTTTTGAGATTTCTCCAGTCTTCTTCGGAAAATTACCCTTCCCGTTAAGTAGCCAATAGAGTTCTACCTCCGGAAACGCCTGCACAATTTTCATTACAAAATCCAGACTGGGTTTATTTCTTCCTGATAGAAGATGAGAGATAGAGGAGCGGCCGACCTCAATTTTATCTGCAAAAGAGGCTGCGGAAAGATCATAATATTCCATGATCTTGTTTAGTCTAATTGTAAATTCTTCAACGTTTACCATTGTAAACACAATTGTAAAATTAATATGTTTACAAAAGTAACACTAATAAAATTAACCTGCAATCCTCTTTAATAAAAGCCCTCACAAGTGATAGTTTTTGTTTAGGTAATATAACATAAACAACTAAAAAACAATAAAGTAAGAAGCTATTAAACTTTGTAAGGAATATTTCCCAGTCAGCGGTTTACAAGGCCGTTCCTTCTGTTTACATTGATAAACAAATAAGGGTTCTTTCTTTGTTTACGAATGTAAATTATGGAATATTTACTTTTGTAAACATGGAAAGCATTCAGGATTTTTTACAGGAATACGAGAAGTTCAAAGCGAAGGAAATCCATGGCAGATATTTAGATTATACTGCTCTGGAGGAAGCTTTAAAAGAAATTGAAGATCATTTTGATGTAAAGGAAGTCGGTTCCTCATTTCTCGAAGTTCCTATTAAAACTATTCAAATTGGTAGTGGATCGAAAAAAATACTTGCCTGGTCCCAGATGCATGGTAACGAAACTACTACTACTAAAGGTATTCTTGATCTCCTGCACTTGTTCATAAATAATAAAGAAGACAGTACAGTTAAGGAGATCCTGGAGCAATGTAGTTTGCTTATAATTCCCATGCTTAATCCTGATGGAGCAGCAAGGTACACGCGTGAAAATGTCAATAACATTGACCTCAACAGGGATGCCTGTGAATTAAAGGAACCGGAAAGTCAAGTTCTCCGAAAGGTTTTTGAAGACTTTAAACCGGATTTCTGCTTTAATCTGCACGATCAACGTACTATTTTTGGTGCAGGTGACACAAATTTGCCTGCCACACTCTCTTTTCTTGCCCCTTCCATGGATGAAGCCCGAACAGTTAATCCGGTTCGGGTAAGGGCAATGCAGATCATTAATGTTATGAATGCTGCCTTACAGGAGATCATCCCCGGCCAGGTAGGAAGATTTGATGATGGTTTTAACATCAACTGCACCGGTGATTACTTCCAGAGCCGCGAAGTTCCAACCATCCTTTTTGAATGCGGACATTTTCAGCAGGATTATTTAAGAGAAGAAACCCGTAAATATTTTGTCTATTCTGTTTTTACTGCGCTAACAAGTATAGCTTCAGGCAAGTTTCGTCAACAAAACGAGGAAGACTACTTCAGTATTCCTGAAAACAAGAAGAACTTCCGCGACATCATCTTGAGGAATGCCATTTTAGAGGGTTCAAAAGTAGATATAGCATTACAATTTTCCGAGAAGATGAAAGCAGGGGAGATCCGCTTTATTCCGCAAGTAGAAGAAATAGGAGAGAATTTGAACTTTTTCGGACATTATGAAATTAATTGTAAAGAGCAGGAGGTGACAAAGGAGGACGGGACAAGCCTTATCGAAAACGATATAGTAGAGGGAATTCTGTTAAATAAAGAGAAGTTATTAATAAAACCGCCTTATATTCCGTGAATATTATTTATAATCTAATTATTTTGTATTAATTTTGTACTTCGTTTAAAACAATGAGAATCTACAAAAGATAAGATATGGCAAAGTTTAGATTAGATGAAACAGATCACCAGATCCTCAATATGTTGATCGATAACACACGTACTCCATTTACCGATATAGCTAAAAAGTTGAATATTTCGGCGGGTACTGTGCATGTTAGGGTGAAAAAAATGGAAGAGGCAGGGATAATACTTGGTTCTTCACTTACTCTTAATTATGAGAAATTGGGTTATGCCTTTATTGCCTATGTAGGCATATTTCTCCAGAATACTTCACAAACAAAATTTGTACTTGAACGTATCAACGAAATTCCTTTTGTAACTGTTGCTCACGTTACTACCGGAAAATTCAATGTGTTCTGTAAGATCAGGGCGCGCGATACACAGCACGCCAAGGAGATCATCTTCAAATTAGATGATATTGAAGGAGTATATCGTACGGAAACAATGATTTCCCTTGAGGAAAGCATCAATGATAAGAAAAGGCTAATGCACTCCATATTTGAAAATCTTTAATGTGCTAAAATCTTATTAAAGCCCTTCAAGCTTAGTGTTTGAAGGGCTTTTTTTATTAATTTAATTCTTACTACCTTTTGTACATGAGCTTTATCAAGCGGAAATTACTCTCCTTCTGGTTGCTTTTAAAGCAATCGTATTTCAGCTGGAACAGAAACGATCCCTGGGCTCGTAGTGCTACCATTGCATATTATGCGCTATTCTCCCTTCCGTCTTTACTTATCATTGTGGTAACTGTTGCAGGATATTTTTTTGGACAGGAGGCAGTACAAGGCAGGATAACAGAAGAAATTGGCGAGTTCATTGGTGTGGATGCCGCGAGGGCAATAGAAGCAATGGTCGCCAACGCTGCACTGGACCAGACATCGACATGGGCCTTGATCTTCGGGTTTGCCTTCCTCATCTTTGGTGCTACGGGAGTATTTTTTCAGCTTAAGGCGGCCATGAACAATATCTGGAACATTGCAGTCAAAAAATATACGGTCAAAAGGATCATTATCAACCGGATAATTTCCCTGGGAATGGTCTTGGTTTTAGGCCTTTTGCTGCTTATCTCACTGGTTATTTCGGCCATTCTTACTGCCGTTAAAGATTATGTAGCTTCTGTAGCACCGGTGATCACTACCTTTTTGCTGGGCGTTCTCAATTTTGCCCTTTCCTTCGCAATAATAATGTCGCTCTTTGCAGCTATCTTTAAATGGCTGCCCGATGTGAAACTTAGATGGAAAACCACCTACCTGGGGGCGATGCTTACCACCTGCCTTTTTCTTATCGCAGAATATTTGATAGGTTTCTATTTTGGGCAGAGCAACCCGGGATCTATTTATGGAGGTGCATCTTCGGTCGTATTGATCCTTCTGTGGGTCTATTATACCTGTCTTATTGTTTTCTTCGGTGCAGAATTCACGGTGCAGTATGCTCTCCATAAAAAGGAAAAAGTCGAACCCAACGAGTATGCTGAACCGGCTATTTACCAGGAACTTGAGCGCCTTGAAGAGAAAAGGGGACAGCTCGTTGATGAAAAAAGGATCCTCGATACCCTACAGTCATATGTAGATGAGGAAGAAGAGCAACGAAAGAAAAAAGAAAGATCTGAAAAAGATTCTTCTTAATAAAGTTTAACCTTCCTACTATCGATTTTATAGGCTTCTTAGTATAGAAAAAGCTTTGTTAGTTTTATCTTCAATTGAATTAAATGTCGAACAGATAAAATTAATGATATGAGTAAGAAAGTAGCCATTTTGGCAACAAATGGATTTGAAGAAATAGAGTTGACCTCTCCAAAAGAGGCAATGGAAGACGAAGGATTTGAAGTTCACATTGTAAGCCCTGAAAAAGGTAAAATAAAGGCATGGGACAAAACAGACTGGTCCAAAGAATATAATGTAGACAAGACAGTGAGCGAAGTTAGTGCAAGTGATTACGATGCGCTAATGCTTCCCGGAGGAGTAATGAATCCCGACAATTTAAGAACCAACGAGGATGCCCTGAAATTTGTACGGGATTTCTTTGAACAAAAGAAGCCTGTAGCGGCAATTTGCCACGCACCCTGGACCCTTATTAGTGCAGGAGTTGTAAAGGGCAGGACAATGACCTCCTACAATTCCATGAAAGATGATGTGAAGAATGCAGGAGCAAACTGGGTCGATGAAGAAGTTGTGGTAGATGAAGGGTTTGTGACCAGTAGGAACCCCGATGACCTTCCTGCCTTTAATGCAAAATTGATCGAGGAAATAAAAGAAGGTAAGCACCGGGAGCAACATGCTTGATCTTCCTGAATAACGGAATCAAAAAAAGCCGCTTAAATTTTTTAAGCGGCTTTTCTGTTATTCCAATTGAAGTTATTTCTAGTCTTCGTCTTCGTCTTCTTCTGTTTCGTTTGTAGCTTCCTCATCCAGGTCTTCTTCTACCTCCTCATTTTTTTCCGGTAGGTCTACGATAGGTTCATTAAAGTCTGCATCATCATAATCATCTTCGTCGTAGTTTGCCATGGAATTCTCCAGACGGGTACTCACTTTAACCAGATAGATACTGTCCTCGGTCCTTACCTCAACAGCTTCAACGGTTTCATTCTTGGCATTTTTAAATGAAATGATCTGGTCATCATCATAACCATCAGGATATTTCTCTACCAATAGACCCAAGATCTCGGGAGTAAGCTTTTTGTAATCAACAATGACTCTTTTCATAAGTAATTTTTTGGTCCTGCTTGTAAGCGAAAATAACGATTCATTCTTCCGCCGCCGTTAAAATAAATAAAAAATTTAATCTCAATAAATTAGTTCAAACTTTCGCTCCCGGGTTGATCCATATAGTAGCTAAAAGCATCCAGAACCATTTTATTTGGTACTTCCCGATCGATTACCGGTTCTCCAATTTTCCGCAAAAGAACAAAATTTATTTTTCCTCCCTCATTTTTTTTATCAAATTTCAACAGGTCGATAATTTTTTCCTGATCCTCTTTTGTAAACCCTGTTTTCCCATACATGGAATGTATGCTTTTCTTTATTTCATCCCTCTTTTCTTCGGAAAAACCTTCCAGCTCCGAAGATAAGTAAGCTGCGAGCACCATGCCTATAGCTACTGCTTCCCCATGAAGGAGTTTATTACTGCTGTTGGTTTCCAGAAAAAAAGATTCTATAGCATGTCCCAGAGTATGACCGAAGTTCAGGCTTTTGCGAACGCCTTTTTCAAAAGGATCCTGTTCAACAATATTTTCTTTAATGATCATGGACTCCTTGATAAGATCTTCAAGATCGGCAAAGTTCAGGTCCTTTAATGAATTCAATCGATTCCAGTAATCTTCATCAGCGATCAAGCCATGTTTCAGCATTTCTGCAAGGCCGCTGCGCATTTCGGCCGGAGGTAATGTGCTAAGAAATGACAGATCGGCCACGACCATCTCAGGTTTCTTAATTACTCCCACCTGGTTCTTAAGTGAGCCTAAATTTACGCCGTTCTTTCCGCCGAGGGCAGCATCGACCATTGCAAGTAGGGTAGTGGGGAAGTGGACACAGCTAATACCTCTTTTAAAGGCTGCAGCAACGAATCCACCCAGGTCTGTAACCACACCACCTCCAAGGTTGACCAGTAAACTTCGGCGATCTCCTCCCATATCAGATAGGACCTGCCATAGAGAACTGCAGGTGTCCAGGGTCTTGTGTTCTTCTCCTGCATCTATTTCCAGCACTTCAATCTCACTGGAAGTTTCCAGCTTTGGCAGGAATGATGCAAGGCAGTGGAGATGTGTATTACTGTCTACCAGGACAAAGATCCTGGTAAAGCTTCTTTCATTTAGAAACTGGTTAAATTTTTGATATCCTAAGTCATTGAAAAATACCGGGGAATCAATAGCAGCTTTGGTCATGAGATATGGAAAAAAAATGCACGTTGAGAGCCCGAAAATAAGGAGAAAATTCCTAACAATCCCCGTCCATTAATTATCTTTGTATACCCTAATTTTTTGAAATGATCACAAAAAAAATATTTAATGATACTGAAACAGCTTTTAGGCTAAAATCTGATTCAGAATTAAACCGGGCTATCTTTCTTTTCGAAATGATCGATCGTCCGCTTCTGGTCAAGGCCGGAACAACTATGACCAATTTGGCCCTAAAGGCACACCTGCCGGTGGAAGGTCTCATTAAAAAAACCATTTTCAATCAATTTTGTGGCGGAGTGACCGAAAAGGATTGTCTTCCTACCATAGAAAAGATGTATTCCAAAAACCTGCACAGTATCCTTGATTATTCAGTTGAAGGAAAAGAGAAGGAAAGCGAATTTGAAAAGGCAATTGAGCGTAAGACCAATATTGTAAAGTTCATCTCAAAACGGAAAGAAATGCCTTTTGCGGTTTTTAAACCCACAGGAATCGGACGATTTGAACTCTGGCAAAAGGTTTCTGCCAACGCCAGCCTTTCCCTCGAAGAGGAAGAAGAATGGCAAAGGGTTAAGAACAGGGTGAACAGAATATGCGAGGAGGCTTACAATCAAGGTGTAAGGTTGCTCGCCGATGCCGAAGAAAGCTGGATGCAGGATGCTGCCGATGTACTTATAGAGGAAATGATGTTCAAATACAACCGGGAGCGGGCTGTTATCTTCAATACCCTGCAGTGCTACCGCTGGGATAGAATGCAATATCTAAAGGATCTTCACAGCCGTGCAAAAGAGCAGGGATTCATTGTGGGAGCCAAGATCGTACGTGGTGCTTACCTGGAGAAGGAAAATGAAAGGGCTTCAAAAATGGGATATTTATCCCCAATTTGTGAGAATAAAGAAGCTACAGATGTTAACTATAATGGGGTGCTGACTTACTGTCTCGCTCATATTGATGATATTTCTGTATTCGTGGGAACTCATAACGAGATGAGTAATTATCTTGCTTTACAGGTTATGGAGGATAAAGGTATCGCTATAGATGATGACAGGGTATGGTTCTCCCAGCTGTTTGGAATGAGTGAACATATTAGTTACAACCTGGCTGAAGCCGGTTATAATGTTGCTAAACTCGTTCCATTTGGACCTGTTAAAGAAGTTGTTCCATACCTGATTAGAAGGGCAGAAGAGAATACCTCTGTAAAAGGTCAAACGGGAAGGGAATTAGCCTTGCTTTACGAAGAGCGAAAGAGAAGAGCCGGAGAAATAACCAAGAGCAACCGGGAGAGTGAACTGGTTAGCTAGATTCATTTATTTTAAGGTAATGGGCTGGAAGTTCTACGGGAGCTGGCCCGCCAAATTGAAAAAAGCAGTGGTGATCGTTGTGCCGCATACCAGTTGGCATGACTTCTACCTGGGGCTTTTAGTGAGAAGAATTCTTGGAGTAGATATAAAATTTGTAGCTAAAAAGGAACTTTTTCGACCTCCTTTTGGCTGGTACTTCAAATGGATGGGAGGAACGGCTTTAGATCGAACCCCGGGGCAAAATAAGGTGGAAGCTATTGCCGCTATTTTTGATCAAAAAGAGGAGTTTCGGTTGGCAATTGCACCGGAAGGCACTAGAAAAAAAGTGGCCGAATGGAAAACCGGGTTCTATTATATCGCCCGTTCTGCCAATGTTCCTATAGTTATGATAGCATTTGACTTTGGAAGGAAGCAGGTCAAAATTTCAAAGCCTTTGTGGACTACAAATGACAGAGAGCAGGATTTTCTTGAAATAAGGGAATTCTATAAAGAGGTGACGGGAAAAGTTGCTCATTACACATAAAAAAAGCTGCCTGTAACAAGGCAGCTTTTTTTTATGGTTTTAGACTAAATCAATACCTGTATACGGCATTCACCTTGGTTTCCTGATTGGGCATGAATTCGTTTTCAACCAGGTAAACTTTTCCGTTCTGTTCTATCACCTTTATTGCAGCAAGGTTCATCAAGGAAACACTTCCATTTCTTCGCTCCTCGTGAACATCCACAGAAGCCATATTTTCATTGTAATCACCCCATATATCCTCGCGATTCTGGAGGAATAGTGTGTCCACCTTTCCTTCATGTATAGCCGGAATTATTTCGGAAATACTTGAAGAGGTGCGGGAAGGGTTAAGGTCATTGAACTGCTTCATCTTCTCTTCTTTCTCCTTTTTGAAGTAGGGTTCCAGCGTTTTTAGTGCGGCATCATGAAGGCTGAACATATTTTCGTGTGCTTCGGGATTCCCCGGGACAGATTGAGGATATAAGTTCTTATATCTGCTTGCCTCCTGGTAAATTGGGAAGAAGGAATCTTCACAGGCCACAATTAAAGGCACTTTTTCATTATGCAGTACTTCATATACCGCTTTGTCCACAGCCCTAAAATAGCGTAAGATCTCATTATTTCTATCCCTTGTTGCCGGTTCATAACCGTGTACAGTGGAAGTTCCGGTTGTGGTGTTTTGCGTCTTTGCCTTACGACCTCTTTCTTCGTAATCGTATCCTACCCGGTCTTCTATTTGCGAAGGCGCAATATCATCTATTTTGACCTCTCCAATGGAAAATTGGGTAGCCTCATATAATTTTACCTTATCCAATTGCAGGGATAAGAGAAAGAATCTACCGTCCCCATTGAACATAGGCACCATTGGTTTTAAATAAAAATGGTCGGCTACATAGGTGAAGGCTTCAAAATATACCGGAAGGGTGTACTGCCGGTAGAATCCGTCGGCCAGGAAAAGGGCAAGTCCGTCACTTTGATGTCGCCAAAAATCCCGGTCATCTAAAAGATCACTCACCGGTTTCCCGATCTTCTCTATTTTTTCTTGTGGAAATCCCAGTTTCTTCAGTTCCTCACCGGCTTTCTTCCATTGGCTCTTGAGATTGATCTTATCTTTTTCCTCAAGAACGTCCTTTCCGGACCTTTGGGTAGGGATGAAGATCGAAACGCAGGGATTACTGTCAAATTTTGCTAAGTCCTGAAATTGTTCTTTTGTCAAAATTGGCATGATCTGTCTGTTTTTATGGAAAGAACTTCTCTGAATTGAAAAGTCTTTTTTCCTGATTTATACTTCCTAGTTAAGATACTAAGATGCCAAAAAAGCCACAGGGCTGCTGGTCATAATTTTTCCTTAATTACTGCGGAAAATGCCGTTAATATTCTGCTAAGAATCACCACCATACTACAAAAAACCGTTCATAGTTTCCTTCAGGGGTCTTCATCCAGATAAGTGGAGCAAATTTTTTTTGCAAGAGGGTATGTAGTTCCTCCTTGATAACCTTATAAGATTTCCAGACCTCATTTACTTCCGGATCTACAGGCCAATAGAATTTGCCGGGGATGAAAAACCGGTTTTCGCCATAAGCCTTTGGAGTGAATTCTTCTGCTTTGATCCAGTAACCGGAAAGAGTTTCGGGGTTAATCTGAGACATTTCTATGTCCTTCATGTTCAAAGGAAGAAAAATCCAGGCTTTGAAGCACATTTTTTGAACTACCTGTTCCGCATCGATCTTTAAAGAACTCAGAAGATCTTTCGTGGCAGGATGGAACAACAACGGAAATTGCCTTTTTTGAAGCCTCTTCAGTTTTTGATTTAAGCTGTCCCTTTTGTTAGGCCCTATGAGATGATCTAATTCTGATGTTCCCGAATCAGGGTCAAAAAGATAGAATTTGAAGATCATTTCGACGTGCGAAATTACTTCTGAAGAAGTGTCCTTTAATAGGAAATCAATTTCTCCCACAGTATTTTTTCCCTGGATGACCTGCTTGTTTTGAATGAGGATTTCTTCCGGAGTAAAATGGGTAATATACTGTGCAAAAAAATCCTCCATTCTCTTCCCCAGGACACTGGCAGGAGGGGCTGAAGGTTTGAAATCTGAAATTTGCGGAACCCTATTTAAAGTTTTGAAGAGAGGGTATTCAAAAATGCCATTTTCAGCAAATATTTCCGGCGTTTCAATAAATCCTTTGAATTGATCTTTAACAGAAATTGCCATTTAATCGTCCTCTTCTTTGCTGATAAGAAAAGCAAAAGGTTTTAAAGGAGCAACATGAGCAAAGACGATCTTAAACATTGCCAGTACCGGAATGGCCAGGATCATTCCCATAATCCCCCACAAGGTACTTCCAAGAATTACTACCAGGATCACGAAAAAGGGGTGCAGGTCTACCTGGTCTCCCACCACATAAGGCTCCAGAACGTAACTCTCCACAAACTGGGCAACTGAGAAGGTGAGGATGATGCCAATTAATACTGTTGCGTCACCCGTAGTGAGATAGCCAAAGATCATAGCCAGTCCAAATCCAATGATGTTTCCAATGTAGGGAATAAGACTTAGAACGGCCGAAATAATGCTCACCAGGATAAAATTGTCAACCCCCGAAATTCCGAGGCCTACAGCATAAAGGATGGCGAGCAGACCAATGAGAATAAGCTTTCCTATCAAATATTTCTGGGTTACTTTAGCCGAATCTACAATGACCTTTTTTACTTCCTTCCGCCTGGAGTCGGGGAAGAGCTTCAGAAGGAACTCTTTAAATCTGTTCCTGTAGTTGAGGATGAAAAAGATATAGATAAAGGTGAGGAGATAATCTCCAAAAAAGCCAAAGGCACTATTCAGAAAGCTAGCAGCTTTTTGGCCGGGATTGGCATTCTCTCCCATAAAAGGAATGGTAGAACCTCTATCCGATTGTTCAAGATCTTCAGGATCCAACGGTGTATGTTCAAGTAAAAAAACTTTTACATTTTCGATCTTGGGCTGCATTGTTTGTTTTATTTCCTGCCAGTCGTCAACCACTCGCTTTACCTGGATAGAAACCAGGGCTAAAAAACCTATAGAGACCAGGAGGATAATCAGCGTGTTGATAAGGGATGAAACTGTGCGATTTAAAAATGACTTCTCCATTCTACGGGCAAGTGGCATCATGAGCAAAGCCAGTATAAATGCCGTCACAAGGGGAATAAGGAATCCTTTTGCGTGGAGCAGACCATTAAATAAGAAATATGCAGCAAGAATGATCAGGGTCCCAAAAATGAGAATTTGCTTTCCCTTTGAGCTAAAAGTTTTTTCCATATGAGTGAAGATACAAAAGTGGAAGCCAAAAAATTCTAAGTAAAAGTTAAAGAGCAGGAGCCGTGTGAGCTTGTTCCACTCCTTATAAAGGAGTAAATTTGATCTAAAACATTCCTGTGCGGCAAAGATTTTATTATCTCATCAAGATACAATACCTGGGTTATCGTCTTCACGGTTGGCAGAGGCAGCCGGGACTTAAAACTGTAGAAGGTCTTGTAAAGAAGACCCTGAAATTTGTTCTCCCCGAAATTCAATTCAAGATTCTTGGAGCGAGCAGGACCGATGCCATGGTCTCGGCTCATGAAGCTGCCTTTGAATTGTTTATTGATCACCAACCTCTTGAGAACATGGCCGATTTCCTGGTGTTGTTCAATAAGAACCTTCCGCCGGACATACGGGCACTCAGCATCAAAGAAACGAATGCCGCTTTTAATATCATTCAGCATCCAAAGCTTAAAGAATACCTGTACCTCTTTGCCTTCGGAAAGAAGACTCATCCTTTTGCAGCCCCTTTAATGGCAACCTTTCATGAAAAGCTCGACATTGAATTGATGATGGAGGGTGCAAAATTATTTGAAGGAAAGCACTCTTTTCACAACTACTGCACAAAGCCTACGGAACATACGATACTGGAAAGAGAGATCGGGAAGTGTGAGATCGTGCAGAACAAGGAAATCACTGCCAGCTTCTTTCCCGAAAGATCCTATCTGCTACGAGTTGTGGGATCAGGTTTTTTGAGGAACCAGATCCGGTTAATGATGGGTAGTCTTGTGCTTTTAGGAAGTGGGGAGAAAACGCTGGATGAACTTAAGGCAAGCCTGGACAGGCAGGTAGTTACTCCTGCGACATTTATAGCTCCCGGCAGCGGATTGATATTAAATAAAGTAGACTTCCAATAAAAGGCTTAAGATCAAAGGTTAAAAGTAAGGAGCTAAAGATCCTGAAGATCCTGCCCATTGATCACTCTCTCACTCTTCTTTACCAAGGATCGTCAATGCGATTCGTATCGTCCCGTAATCCATTGCTTCCCGGAAGTGTTCAAAATAAGGCTTTAGAGTATCGGCGTTATCAAGTTCTTTTTGTGCTTTTTTTATTGCCTCCAGGTCTTGGGGAGAAATGAATTGCTTAAGATCCACTTCCTCCCCAGATTCATAGAGCTTTGACAGGTGGGAAAATATAGTAGTCGGTGCCAATTGACGTGCCTCGGCCATCTCCTCAATGCTCATGCCTTCTTTGTACAACCTGAAAGTTTCTTTGTACGTGTTCCCTTTTTTCCGCTTTTTCTTTTCCCGTTTTTCCTTACTGTGAGCAATGATCTCCTTTATAAAACGATAACCGTATTTCTGCATTTTTTGACGTCCCACCCCGTTCACCAACATGAATTCTTCATCGGTCATGGGTCTTTCTTTTTCCATTTCCTTTAAGGTGGCATCATTGAAGATAAGATAGGCAGGAATATCTTCGTTCCTTGATAGTTCAAGCCTTAGTTGTCGTAGCCTCTCAAAAAGAGTGTTTTCTGAAGCTTTTTCTGAAGTAGCTGTCTCCTTTTTCAGGTCTGTCTGGGTGATATGGGCCAGGGAAACCTTTTCTCCTTCAAAAAGCACGTTTTTGGCAAGGCTGGTCAACAATAATTTGTTCTGATCGTGAAATGCAATCTCAATGTATCCCAGGTTGATCAACTGTATCATATATTGCTGCCAATCTCTCCAGGAGACATCCTGTGCGATCCCATAGGTGGAGATATTTTGATAGCCTTTTTCCAGTACCTGGGCATTTTGTGCTCCTCTCAAAACATCAATCACCATAGAAATTGGTTCCTGCTCTTTAAGACGGTAAACAGTGGAAAGGGCTTTTTGGGCCAGGATGGTACCGTCAAAGAATTCGGGAGGATTTCTACAGACATCGCAATTTCCGCAGTCCTGCATGATCAACTCTCCAAAATAGCTGAGCAAAATTCTTCGGCGGCAACTTAGCGCTTCAGCATATTGTTTCATGCGTTCCAGCTTTGCTAGCTGCACATCTGCATTTCCCGAACCTTCAGCAAACTTCTGCAGCTGCACTACATCTGCATAACTGTGGAAGAGAAGGGTGGAAGAAGGCAGACCGTCACGACCCGCGCGGCCAATCTCCTGATAATAACCCTCCAGGTTCTTGGGCATATTGTAATGTATCACCCACCGTACATTAGATTTATCGATCCCCATCCCAAAGGCAATGGTGGCACAGATGATCTCGTTGCGATCATTGATGAATTGTTCCTGGATCTCAATGCGGTCATGATGTGAGAGCCCGGCATGATAGGCCTCAGCATTATATCCTTTAGCTTTTAGCTTGGCAGCCAACTCTTCTGTGTTCTTTCGGCTAAGGCAGTAGATGATTCCGCTTTCGCCCTTTCTTCCTTTTAAAAAGGCCAGGATCTGCTCAAATTTTTTGTTCCCCGGTCGTACTTCAAGGCTCAGGTTCTTTCGATCAAAAGAAGAAATATGCCTTTGGGCGCCGGGAATATTGAGCTGTTCACAGATATCCCTTTGAGTAGCTTTATCGGCAGTGGCGGTAAGCGCAATTACAGGAGTCTGCGGATGACGGTTCTTCAGGTAACCCAGCTGTGTATAGGCCGGCCTGAAATCATGGCCCCAGCTGGAGATACAGTGGGCTTCATCAATAGCAATAAGGCTGATGTTTCCTGCAGAAAAAACAGCATCTATGTACTGAAGGCTTTCCGGAGCTACATAAAGCAATTTTATCTCATTGTTGCTGACCTTTCTGAAGATCTCCTGCTGTTCCTTTTCTTGCTGACTACTATTTAGAAAAGCGGCCGGAATTCCGTTAGCTTTTAATCCGTCAACCTGATCTTTCATTAAAGCGATAAGGGGAGAGATAACTATGGTAATTCCCGGGAGCAATATGGCAGGCAGTTGGAAACATATTGATTTTCCGCCTCCGGTTGGCATGATCACCAGGTTGTCATTCCCCTCAAACACAGAAGAAATGATCTGCCTTTGCAGCGGTCTAAAGCTATCATAGCCAAAATACTCCTTTAATGTCCCCAGTAATTGCTCCTCCTGTACCATGTTGCAAAGAAAACTAAACGAGCTTAATGCTCAATGGGAACAGCCTGTTAAAAAACCATTTTTGAGAGGGAACTGCAGCTAGTGGAAAATTCTTACTTTTAAAAAAATCTTTTTCCATGGTCAAAAGAACGCGCTACCTATCAAAAAGGCCTAAATCAACAAAGGCATTACACCAGGCTCCAGGAACGGTGACTTATGTGGGGCGCAAAGAACAAGTGGAAACTTTACTCGAAGTCATTGACTACAATGCCGAAACTTATGAAAGGTTCACTTCCAAAACACCCGAAGATGCTTTCAAGTTCGAAGAAGAAGATCGCACCACCTGGATCAACATTGACGGATTGAGCAATACGGCCGAGATCGAAAAGATTGGAAAATACTATGACCTGCATCCGCTCATTATTGAGGACATAGTAAATACCAATCAGCGGCCCAAGATAGATGAGTATTCCGACTACTTCTTTATAGTAGCCAAAATGCTTTATTATCGTGAAGATGGAAGGCTTGAAAATGAACACATAAGTATGGTGTTGGGAAAGAACTACGTGCTTACCTTTCAGGAAGCGGGGGGAGATGTTTTTGAAGGAGTGAGGGAACGTCTTTCTAAAGCTAAAGGCCGGATAAGGAGCAGGGGAGCAGACTATCTTGTTTTTGCCCTTTTAGATGCCATTGTAGACAACTATTTTGTCGTGGTAGAGGAGATGAGCGATAAAATAGAGGCCATGGAAGAACGGCTTTTTGACCCTCAGCCAAATGATGATATCACCCTTGAAATTCAGGAGTTGAAACGTACCATGCTCCGCTTAAGGAGGGCAGTGAATCCTTTACGGGAGGTGGTGAGCAGGCTGGAGAAAATGGACCATGAACTGGTACAGGAGCAGACGATCAATTACTTTAAAGATCTTTATGATCACATGCTTCAGGTTTCAGAAAATATAGAGATCTATAGGGAAATGACCTGGGGACTTATGGATATGTACATGACCAGCATTAGCAACAAGATGAATGAGGTCATGAAGGTATTGACCATCATGGCTTCCATCTTTATTCCATTGACCTTTCTTGCGGGGATCTATGGGATGAACTTCGATTATATGCCGGAGCTTCAGTACAGGTTTAGCTATCCAATTCTCTTGATCATTATGTCTGTCCTTATCATTGGAATGCTCATCTACTTCAGGCGAAAGCGCTGGCTTTAATTTTTGAGCCAGAACTTATCATCCCAGTCTTCAGGATTCGGGGTGATGACCTCTTCCTCTTTATTAGCGATCTGTTGCAGCTTTTCTTCTGAGAGTGTTTCCTGTAGCTCCCTGAATAACTCCCTTTCCTCAAATCTTATATGGCGGTTGAGTTCTTTCTCAATAGAAACGAAGTTTTCTTCACTAGCCTCAGCTTTGAAAAGGGATTCCAGGCGGTGATGTTCCCTTAGGGCCCTTACTGTCATGGGATGCTCTTCTCCCAGTAGCGGAAATATCTCTTCTTCTTCAAAATCAAAATGAGGCCGCAGTTGGGAAGAAAAAAAGAAATCAGTATAAGATTTGATCCTGTCATGGGCTATTTCCTTTTTCAAACCTTCCCGAATTTTCCAGCATAAGAGGAGTCCGTGATGATGATCTCGACTTAAGGGTTTAAGCGCTTCGTGTCTTTTTATAGGTTTTGTCATAATCTTCAGGTTGACGGCAAAGCTAAAAATATTCTTCCCCCAAACTTATGATGCTGGTCATGTTTCTTTAGGCGATGTTAATGAAAATCAACAATTTATCTTTTTTTTAATAACAAAATTCATGATTTTCCTGTCGAGCTTTATAATTTTAGAAGAAATCATTAATTCTTTAAAATAAATGCAGCATTCATGAAAATAGGTTTTCACGCTTCCCATGAACAATTTACCCCCCGACGCCTTCTCGAGCTGGTTCAAAGAGCTGAAGATGCAGGATTCAAAGCAGTGTTATCATCAGACCATTTTCATCCCTGGAGTGATAAACAGGGGGAGAGCGGTTTTGCCTGGAGCTGGCTTGGTGCTGCAATGCAGGCCACCGGCCTGGAATACGGGATTGTCAACGCTCCCGGTCAAAGATATCATCCTGCAATTATCGCCCAGGCTGTAGCCACTTTAGACCAAATGTTCCCCGGAAGATTTTTTCTTTGCTCAGGTAGCGGGCAATTGCTTAACGAAAATATTACAGGAGAGAAGTGGCCGCCAAAAAGAGACAGGAATACCAGATTAAAGGAATCTGTGGAGGTGATGAGGCGCTTATGGCAGGAGGAAGATTATCTCAACCACAAAGGAATGTTCACTGTGGAGCGGGCAAAATTATTTACGAAACCCACTCATATTCCTACGGTATATGGAGCTGCCATAACCGAAAAGACTGCTGCCTGGCTTTCTTCCTGGGCAGACGGAATGATCACCATCTCCAAACCTTTAGATGAACTTAAAAAGATGGTACAGGCTTTTAGGGGAGCAGATGGAGCAAACAAAGCTATGGCTCTTAAGGTCCAGATCTCTTATGATAAAACTCCTGAAGCAGCACTGCAAGGTGCCTGGGAACAGTGGAAGAACAACATTTTCCCCAGTAAATTGATCGCTGATATTGACAGTCCCGAAAAATTTGATGCTCTGGGAAAGAATACCCGCAAGGAAGACCTGGAGAAATATGTGATCATTGGCAGTGATGCCAACACTTTTATCAAAAAGATAAAAGAGTTTGAGGCACTGGGATTTGAGAAGATCATCATTCACAACGTAAATGAACAACAGGAAGGGTATATAGACTTTTTCGGAAAAGAAGTACTTCCCAGTTTTAAGCAGCAATAACTAACCACCAATGAATAAATTCTGGTATAAAAATGCGATCATCTATTCCCTGGATGTTGAAACCTTTAAGGATTCAAATGGCGACGGCACAGGGGATTTCAACGGATTGAAGAAGGCCCTGCCTTATCTTTCCAGTCTTGGGGTCACCTGTCTCTGGCTTCTGCCTATTTTCGATACACCCAATCGGGACAACGGCTATGACGTAAAGGATTACTACAAGATCGATCCACGCCTGGGAGACTTAGGGCATTTTGCACAACTTATAGATGCAGCCGAAGAAGAAGGAATTCGAGTGATAATAGATCTGGCAGTAAATCATACCTCTACAGAACATTTCTGGTTTCAGGAGTCGAGAAAAAGTAAGGATTCAAAATATCGGGATTACTACATCTGGGTGGATGAAAAACCCGAAGATCCGGCTCCCAATATGATGGCCGAAGACGGGGAGGATGGCTCCAGCTGGAAATACGACCGCACTGCAAAATCTTACTATTTTCATTCTTTCTATGCGCATCAACCCGATCTAAATATCTCCAATCCAAAGGTGCAGGAAGAAATATGCAGGATCATGCATTTCTGGTTAAAAATGGGAGTTTCAGGATTCAGAATTGATGCAGCGCCACACATGTTCAAAGAAAAAGGCAGGATGGATTTCGAGGGAGATCCCCACCATATCTTCCGGAACTTCAGGGAATTTGTAGAAACGCAAAAACCCGATGCAATTCTACTGGCCGAAGTTGATCTGGATCCGAATCAATACAATAAGTTCCTGGGTAATGAAGACCAGATGCATATGTTGTTCAACTTCTACGTGAACAACTTCACATATCTGGCTTTTGCAAGAGAGGAAGCAACTCCACTTGCCCGTGCACTTCAAAGAATGCCCGAAGAAATTACAGAAAAAGAACAGCTTGCCACCTTTCTGCGTAACCACGATGAGCTCAACCTGGACAAGTTGAGCAGGAACGAAAGGGAGGAAGTTTTTAAAGCTTTTGCACCAAAAGAAAATATGAGAATCTTTGGGCGCGGTATAAGAAGAAGGCTGGCGTCCATGTTAGGGAACGACCGGAAGAAAATGGAATTGGCTCATAGCCTGTTATTCACCCTGCCCGGAACACCTGTACTAAGATACGGGGAGGAAATAGGTATGGGGGAGGATCTAAGTATGGAAGGCCGTTCAAGCGTGCGTACGGCCATGCAATGGTCAAATGATAAGAACGGCGGATTCTCTACTGCCTCAACCGATAAACTCATAAGAAATGTCATTTCGGGAGGGGATTTTGGATTTGAAAAAGTCAATGTGAGCGACCAACTTAGAGATCCCGATTCCTTCCTTACCTGGATCTCCAAAGCTATAGACTATCGAAAGGAATTTCCTGAATACGGTTGGGGGCGTAACCGGATCATCGACACCGGAGACCCTCGTGTTCTTGGCCATTACACCAAATCTGATAAAGGTATGGGAGTAGCTTTTCACAATCTTTCCGGTAAGGAGGTCACGATAGAACTAGAAATGGAAGAAGAAGAAATAGAAGACCTGGTCGATGTCTTTGGAAATATCAGATATGAAAAATTTGATCCGGAAAAACCTAAAGTGAGGCTAACTCCCTACGGTTATAGATGGATGCACAAAAAACATAATTTCCTATGATGTACAAGGATTACCTGTGGTGGCACAAAGGAGTGGTTTACCAGATCTATCCACGATCATTTAAGGACAGTGATGGAGACGGAATAGGCGATCTGCGTGGGATCATTGAAAAACTCGACTATGTAAGGGATCTGGGAATTGATGCCGTTTGGGTTTCTCCCATCTATCCTTCCCCAATGGCCGATTTTGGCTATGATGTTAGTGACTACACCGGGATTCACCCAATGTTCGGTGACATGAAAGATTTTGATGAACTGCTTAAAGCCGTTCATCAAAGGGGGATGAAACTTATTCTTGATCTTGTTCCCAATCATTCTTCAAGTGAACATCCCTGGTTCTTAGAGTCAAAAAGCTCAAAAGATAACCCGAAAAGAGACTGGTACATTTGGAAAGATCCGGGTCCTGATGGAGGTCCTCCCAATAACTGGCTGAGTGTTTTTGGGGGATCGGGTTGGGAGTACGATGAAGCTACAGGACAGTATTATTATCATGCTTTTCTAAAAGAACAACCCGATCTCAACTGGAGAAATCCCGAAGTACAACAGGCGATGTTTGAGGTGATGAGGTTCTGGCTTGATAAAGGTGTTGATGGGTTCCGGGTAGATGTGATGTGGCACATGATCAAAGACGAGCAGCTAAGGGATGATCCACCCAATCCCGATTATCATGAGGGCATGAACTCTTACAGTAAACAGATACCGGCCTATTCTACAGATCAGGACGAGGTACATGATATCGTTCATAAGATGCGCAGGGTGATCGATGATTATGATGAAAGACTCCTTATAGGGGAGATCTACCTGCCAATAAGTAAACTTGTTCGCTACTATGGAGAAGATAATAGAGGGGCACATTTACCCTTTAATTTTCAGTTGTTGCAGTTACCCTGGAATGCACCAGAGATAGCAGCAGCTATAAGCGAATATGAAGGTGCTTTACCCGAACACGGCTGGCCTAATTGGGTACTGGGAAATCACGATAAATCACGCATTGCGAGCAGGGTAGGAAAGGAACAGGCAAGGAATGCAGCCATGCTGCTGTTGACCTTGCGTGGTACTCCAACCGTCTATTACGGAGATGAACTGGGAATGGAGGATGTGGATATTCCGCTAGATAAAATAAAGGACCCTCAGGCGCTAAATGAACCGGGCGTTGGCCGCAGCCGGGATCCCGAACGTACCCCGATGCAGTGGAATGATTCAAAAAATGCCGGATTTACCAATGGGGAGCCTTGGTTACCACTCATGGATAATTATAAGGATCTTAACGTTGAGCAGCAATGGAATAAGAAAGGTTCCATGCTGGACCTTCACAGGAGGCTACTGTCCATTCGCGCTAAGGAGCCGGCCCTGCATGTAGGAGCATACATTCCTGTTTCTTCGAAAGGTGATCTCCTGGCATACATGAGAGAATTTGAGAACATTAAATTCCTTGTTGTGCTTAATCTTGGAGATTCCGAAGAGGATTTTGATCCCGCACTGGAGTGGAAAGGAACTGTTGAGATATCCACTAATGGAAAATTGGAAGGGGAGGAGTTAAAGCATAAAATGACAGTAGCCGCAAATCAGGGGTTATTGATTAAACTGAAATAATATGAGAACATTAGGAAAGAAGACCTGGGTAATTGCTGAAGGCTATATCCCTGAATATGGAACCGGAAAAGAACCGGAATTTACAAGCCACGAAACAGCGTGCATTCTTAACACCTCAAATCAAGACGCAGAGGTGGAGCTGACCATCTTTTTTTCGGATAAAGATCCGGTAGGACCTTATAAAGTAACAGTTGAGGCCCAACGCACTAAGCATTTAAGGTTCAATGACCTGAAGGATCCTGAGCCGGTGCCTCTGGGAACAGATTATGCCTGTGTCATTGAATCTTCTGTACCTGTAGTGGTGCAGCACACAAGGCTTGATTCAAGGCAGGCCGAAAATGCCCTTTTAACCACCATAGCATATTCCGAATAAATGGAGATCTTCAGGAACTGGAGCGGAAGCATGTCTTTTACCCCGGGAGAAATTTGCACTCCCGAGAGTGAGGAGCAAGTGAGCAAGCTGGTCAAAAAAGCAACTTCTGAAGGAAAAAAAGTCCGGGTTGTGGGTGCAGGTCATTCCTCGTCTCCATTAGTAAGAACGAATGATTACCTTCTTTCCCTTAAGCATTTCCGCGGAGTTGAAGATCCCGATCTTGAGCACCACAGGGCTGTAGTGCCTACCGGTATGACCGTAAAAGAGGCCGGAAAAGATCTTTTTCGTTATGGCCTTGCCATGCACAATACCGGGGATGTTGATGTGCAGACCCTTGCAGGAGCAATTGGTACGGGAACTCACGGAACAGGGGTGGAATTGGCCAATCTTTCGGCCATGCTTTATGGGGTGAGGATGGTGACAGGGACAGGTGAGATCGTGGAGCTCGATCGCGATACGGACGAAGAGATTATGCGGGCCCTGCAGGTTTCCATGGGTAGCTGCGGAATTTTCTTGAAGATGAAACTCCAGCTGGAACCGGTCTACCAGTTGTATAGAAGGGAATATTGTGTTCCTTTTGAAGATTGTATGGATCATCTTCAGGATCTTAAAAAGAACCGGAATTTCGATTTTTACTGGTACCCGCGCACCGATCTCTGCAAGGTAAGGATCATGAACACCAGTAAAGATAAAATGCCCGAAATCAATTATGGCTCCCTGGAACTGCAAAGGGAAGGGCCGAGCCACGAGATCCTGCCGCGCTCGCGGGATATAAAATTTGATGAAATGGAGTATGTGCTGCCACAGGAAAAAGCACTGGATTGTTTTATGGAGGTGAGACAGCAGGTGAAGAAAAAATTCAGGAGGGATGTGGCATGGAGGCTGTTGATCCGAACGATCAAAAAAGATGATGCACTAATAAGCCCGATGAGCGGGAGGGAATCGGTTACAATTTCCCTGCATCACAATGCGGGACTAAGGTTCTGGGATTATTTTCAGGCGATCGAGCCAATATTTTTGAAGTACGACGGGCGGCCACATTGGGGAAAGAAGCACACGCTCAAGGCAGACCAGTTGAGGGACCTATATCCACACTGGCAGAAATTCCAGGAGACCCGTCAAAAATTTGATCCCGAAAACACCTTTTTGACACCCTATATGCATGAACTTTTTATTACGGACAAATGAAGAAAATAGGAAAATTGGACTGGGCTTTTTCCGGCGGAAGGATCCCGTTCGAAACCACCGGTAAAGAACCGCAGTTCAACAGTCATGATAAAATTGCTGTTTTAAATACTTCCGTAGAAACAGCGGAAATTGAGATCTTCATTTTTTACGAGGATCAGGAACCTGTGGGTACTTACGAAGTTGAGATCGAGGCCCAAAGGCTTAGGAAGATCAGGATCAATGACCTTATTGATCCCGAAGCTGTAAGGCTGGACAGGAACTACGGCTGCTATATACGCTCAAATATACCGGTGGTGATACAATTCAGCAGGATGCACACCGGCCAGAATGCAAATGCAATTATGGGAACTATGGCGTTCCCGGCAGACTAAAAATGGGAAAAAATGTTAGGATTTTTACTGGCTTTTGGAACTGCAATTTCTGAGGCTTTAAAAGATATTACCAGTAAACACAACCTTCACCATGTTGATGAATACACTGCTGCTTTTGCCATGCACCTGGTGCAGAGCCTTTTATTGATCCCAATCGTTTATTTTACAGGAATGGAGGTGCTGAGTGGTCGCTTCCTTTGGACATTGCTGGCGAGTTCCTTACTGCAGCTCACCGTGATCTTGTTATACTTCAAGGCTATCAAACGATCGGAAATTTCAGTCACTCTCCCGCTCATTACCCTGACTCCACTCTTTATGTTGATTACTTCGCCCATTATGATAGGTGAATTTCCCAATGCCCTTGGGTTGGTGGGAATCCTTCTAATTGTTGTGGGTACTTATATTTCAAATCTTAGTGAGGATCCAAAAAAGGTATTTGCACCCTTTGTTTCCCTGGTAAAGAATCAGGGGTCACGATACATGCTCATGGTCGCATTTATTTGGAGCATCACGGCTAACCTGGATAAAATAGGAGTGGAGGAAACATCGCCTGTCTTCTGGTCTTTCTCCAAAGATTTTGTCATTCTGTTCTACCTTATTCCCATTGTGCTATGGAAATCTAAAAAACCATGGCTCCAGATAAGGAACAGGAAGTTTCCCTTAGCAATGGTCGGTTTCTTCAGGTCTACAAGTGTGCTTACGCAAATGTTTGCCATTCAATTTATCCTGGTGCCTTATGTGATCTCTATTAAGAGAGCCAGCGCAGTCTTCATTATCCTTTATGCTTTTTTCTTTCTGAATGAAAAAAAGAATTTTAGGAACAGGGTCATTGGGATCATTATTATTCTTACCGGGCTCTTCATTATTGCCATTTCCTGACCTCTCAAAAAGGTGAAATTCATTCGCTTTTTTGAGAGAAAAATTTTTGTTCCCGAGTCGAAAAAATTTCTAATTTTCTTTAACTGAAAACCAACTGATATGAAAAACAAAATTTTGAATGCTCTTGCCCTTGTGGCACTTACTGTCCTGTTTGCCTGTGGCAGTACTTCGCAAACCTACTCTATGAAGCCGGTAGTAAGGGCCGCAGTAGATGCCCCGGAACGCTTTGAAGCTCCTGAAGGCAGGACCTTAGGGGGTAATACCTGTATGAGCCCATTGACCGATGCCCGGGATGGAACAAAGATCCTGATGCAATACTCCTTTACCGAAGGAGTGGCCGATTACCAGGTGCCCACGGGAAAATACGGTGTTGAAAAAGGGGAATTATTAAGAGTGAATTGTGCTACAGGAGAGGTGGTAGGTATCGTTAGAAGATAACTGCCACCTCTGTAGCAGTATGTCTATTGTTCTTCTATAACAAAGAACCCGTCATTTCCCTGGGATTGGTAGAGGGGCATAAAGATATATGCATCCCATTCACTTTTGATTTCACGGCCATTACTTGTCGCAAGTAACTGGCCTTTTTTAATTTTTTGAAAGTTCTTGAAACCTGGTTCCATTTTAAAATTATCACCTTTTTTGATCTCATGCCTGTAGATGATCTCAAAGGTTTTTTGAGAAGGAGCGTTCTTTTCTGTAAAGTGCTCCACGCATTCGGGATAACAGGAAACATTTTCTACATTCAGTCCGTTAGCTTCTTTTAGGGCCAGCCAGATCATTCCTTCATGATTTTCCACAGAAGCATGGCTGGTGTGCTGTCCAGCTTCAAAGACAAAACCCGTAAGTCCTGTGCGGCTCATGTAGTGATCAATGGCTCCATAGACTATATCGCTAAAGCCCCTAACAATGTAAGTGGGAAATTTGTGGGCCCAGCTGTCATTATCATTCACATCCTGTACAGAGATGTATGGAAGACTGTCCGATGAAGTTGTGTGACAATCGAGAAAGTACCGCTTTGTATAATCATCCTTTGAATATTTCTCGAGGATCTCAATGATCTCATGCATTTCCCTTTGCTCCTGGGTTTCGGGATCATTGTTCTTTACATTTTCCTCGGTCCAGGTGCGGTTGAGATCTTCATCAATATACCTCTGGCCTTTATCCAGAGCTGCTTTGTTTCCCATCACTCCAACGATCCTGCCGTTGATCTGCGGCTTTGTCTTTTCCAGTTCAGTAAAGACCTTTTTCAGAGCTTTTACTCCGCTGGGTTCATTTCCATGAACTCCGGCGGTCACAAAGAGTAAAGGCCCCTTTTTATCACCGGAATAATCTCCAATAATTCTTGTATTCTCTTTCATTATATTTTCATTCTGAAGTTATGCCATAGTGGCCAACACCTGATTTGAGATCTGGCCTTTGTACATTTTTTTATATTCAACTTTCTTTTCAATGGCTTTTATCACCACATCCGAAAAATCGGGAAGACCAATATCTCCAAAGTGGTCCATGCCTCCGGGACTCAATACATTGATCTCGATGAGCTTGTCTTTTACGATATCAAGACCTACAAAGAACAACCCGTCCCTTATCAATTTCGGAGCAGTGATCTCGATGATCTTTTTCATCTCATCTGTCAACGGACTTTTATCACCGGTTCCTCCCTGATTGAAGTTACTGCGGAACTCCCCTTCACCTGTCACTCTCTTTATAATTCCATAATTGCCATCTTTTTCCATCACCCGGCCGTTCATAAGCAGCACCCTAACATCGCCTTCTTTTGCTGCAGGCAGATACTCCTGGGCAATGATATATCCCTGGGCGGTGAGATTCTCAATGATCTGGTTAAGGTTCTTCTCATTCTTATCAATGAGATAGACATCCCGGCCTCCGGAGCCTTCTAAAGGCTTAAGAACCATTTTTTTCTTGTGGTTCTCAAAGAACTCAAGTACGTCTTCCTTTTTTCGGGTAATAATGGAATAAGGTTTTATACCAGGGGGAAGTTCTTCGAAATACAGCTTGTCAATAAATGCATTGGATAGGGCATAGGCATCATTTAAAACCAGAACTCCTTCCTGCTGCATCATTCGGCCAAAAGCTACGCCGGCCTGCTCTGCCCACTGTCGGGAGGAACCTTCTTCGGTAGGATTGTTCCGAATAAACAGAACATCAAGATCTGTTGCGATGATCCTCTCTTTTTTTGCTTTGTCACTTTGGAGCAACTCCAGATATTCCGCAGGGTTTTTAGCCTCGAGTTTCTTGGGAACATAGGTAGAGTCGATACAAAGTTCCTTATCCTGTTCAAAAAAGAAGTCACCAACACCCATCGCGTAAACATCGTGCTTCCGCTTTTTGGCTTCGTGCATTAGGAATATTGTAGTACCACAAGTTTCGGTTTCTACATTATTAACTACAAAACATATTTTCATTCAAATCTATTTTAGGGGATCTCTCCCGGGTTAATTTTATTTTTAAAAGAATATTTATTATTCCATCGTAGCAAGCTCACGATTGGAAATTCCAGAGCCGTAGAGCTTTTTGTATTCTATTTTTCGTTCAATGGCTTCTAAGATCACATCAGAGAAATTATCTACACCAATTTTAAAAAGTCCGTCCAGGCCACCGGGGCTAAGAACATTGATCTCAATGAGTTTATCTTTTACTACATCAAGACCCACAAAAAAATGTCCATCCCGCTTTAGTTTAGGTCCGATAATATCTACTATTTTTTGAATATGTTCTGTGAGCTCACTGGATTCGGGAGTTGCACCCTGGGAAATATTACTGCGGAATTCGCCTTCCCCGCTTACTCTTTTTATGATCCCATATTTTTTGCCTTTTTGAAGGATCTTTCCGTTGAGCACCAGCACCCTCACATCGCCTTCCTTTGCGGCAGGCAGATACTGCTGAGCTATGATATAACCTTGAGATGTGAGGTTTTCGATGATCTGGTTGAGATTCTTCTCGTTCTTATCGATCAAGTAAACCCCTCTACCGCCCGAACCTTCCAAGGGCTTAAGGATCATTTTCTTTTTATGGGCTTCAAAGAAATCCAGAATTTCCTGTTTGTCACGGGTGATAACGGATGCCGGCTTGATATGGGCAGGTAATTCTTCGAAATATAGTTTATCTATAAAGGCATTTGAAAGGGCAAAGGCGTCATTAAGAACAAGTACGCCTTCCTGTTGCACCATTCGGCCAAAAGCAACTCCGGCTTGTTCGGCCCAGTGCCGGCCACTACCTTCTTCGGTAGGATTATTCCGGATAAACAGCACGTCCAGGTCCTTTGCTACAATTTTCTCTTTCCTGGCCTTTTCTCCCTGCAGGATTTCCAGGTACTCCTCGGGAGTTTTAGGTTTATGATTTTTGGGCAGGGAAGTACTAATGATGCTGAGAGCTTCATTTTGTGTAAAACTGAAATCCCCGACTCCCATCAGGTAAACTTCATGTTTCCTCTTCCAGGCTTCGTACATGATATAAACAGTAGTACCTGCGCCTTCAGATTCCACACTATTAACTACAAAACAAATTTTCATGCATTAATCAATTGTGAAAGGGGAATTCCCTCCCTGATTTTACGAAGTTTTTCTTTTGTTTCTTCTGTATGTAAATATCTCGGCGTAAGTTTAACAGGAGAGAGCACCCGTCTTTCTTGTAGCTCATTAATAATGGTCATGTGCTCCAGCGCGAATTTTCCGGTAAGAAGGGGAGCAAGTTCTCCACCTTGTTCCAGATGCTCCTTTAACTGCACAAGTCCTTTTAAATAGGAAATGTCTTTAGTGAAACCACCTCCCTGCATAATTCTGGAAGTGATGTTAAAGGCACGTTGTGGAGTAAAATTGTAATCTTTGTTGAGTAACCTGAATATCTCCTGGAAATCTGCGCCGTGCATTCTTGCAGAGGCTGCTACAACCCGACCTGCCAGGGTTCTCATCCTGTTTCCGGTAAGACCTCCTACCAGGTATTCAGATAGCACCGCTAATCCTTCCTGAAGGGTATCATAATCTGTAAGGCCAATAGAAAGTAATCTCAACGGCTGTTGATTCCCATTGTAGTAGGTGAGCACGTGAGTTCCTATCTCGTGCTGAATAAGAGCATGAGTTTCACTGGCATTCAATTTGTAATCGCTGGGAAGGTAAAGTTCTCCCCGGGACACCATTAAAATATTCACATCATCCCGTACATGCACCTTACTGCTAAAGTTCTTGTCCTGTTCCCGGAAATAATCAAATTCCCGGTTGGCGAGGACCTTAAAATCTTCAGCTTTCATAATACTATCAAAATCCCGGTCCTCTTTTTCGGGCACATCCCTTAAAACCGTTTCAGCCTTTTGCTGCAGGTCTCTGTCTATTTTTCCGAACAGCATCATACTGTTGTAAAAAAAGTTGTCTGAGCCTCTCTCGGTAAGCATACTTATCTGTAGATCCAGCTCTTCCCGTTTTTCTCTGAAAATATATGAGAGGGCAGGATCATCTATATCCTCCATTTTGAGGTTGTACAATTTTCTTTTAAGTACGTCGGGATCAAATGGCAACAGCCTGTAGTGATAATTGAGTACCTTTTCATAATGACTTTCAAAAAAGGTGTCTTTGATGTTCCTTATATTAGAAGGGGAGACGAGCCAAAGGAATTGATAGGAAGTTTCGATCTCGGCCAGCTGCTTATCTATTTCCACTACGTTCTTCTGCAGTTTTTTTTGCCCCAGAGCCCTGTAGCTTTTCACTCCACTTGAACTTTGTATTCGTATGAATTCAAAAATGCTCTTGTGCAGGGCAACTACGAAATCATCTTTAAAACTTCTGAAAAAAACAGGGTAATCTTCTCCTTCCTCGCTACGATATACCGGGGGAACCTCCAAACCTATAAGAAGACATCCTGCGTCCTTTAACTGTTGTTTGTCCAGGAGTGGCTTTTTCCCCTCGGGATGCCTGTTCATAGTATCTATCACTTCTGTTTTTTCCAGGTTGAGGGCGCGGTATCCGGAATTTACGCGATCCAGTTCCTCCTGGAAAGCTTTAATGGTAGTAGAAAGTTTTTCGGCAGGCCCTTTAATGCGGAATTTCCTGCTGTTCTCTTCTCCCGCATATACCTCAATGATAAGAAAGGATTTGAATTTTGATGACATGGCTTCGCTAAGGCAGAACATGAGTCGCTGGTACCCTTCAAAATCTTTATTTCCAATAATTAAGAAAGACGCCTCGCTAAGAATGAGGCGGACTGTTGCGCGGTCTTTTCCTTTCTCGATGTCTTCATCCTGATTCCTGTAGATGACCAGATAGGGGAGTTCATCGCTCATATGCAGGTAACCACCCCCCGGTAAATGCTTTTCGATCTCGCATTCTTCCTGAAGTTCTTCTATGATCTTTTCAATGGAGGTTTCACCAAGGGGTTGAGATTCTTTTGATGTGCTTACTTCCATAAATATTTTGCTTCTTTTCGGAATTAGCAGACCTTAGATTGGTCTGTAAGTTCTGTTAAAATGCTCTTTAGTAAATTTAACCGATTCAGGAGTTTTCAAAGAATTAGCCCCCGTCAATTAGCTGAAGTTTAGGAAAGATTTAATAGTAATTTTGGAAATGCAGTAGAGGCTGCCGCTCTCTGCGGAAGCTCATAAGAGCGCTAAAAAAGGTTCTAAAAATGTCTTCTGAAAAAGCTTTTTTTGATAACCTCCTGATGGCGTTTGGCTTAGCTGAAATACCTTAATAAAATATATTTTTTGCTTGCCCTTTTTAAAAACCTCATTATATTTGCACCGCTTTAATGGTCGCGTAGCTCAGTTGGATAGAGCATCTGCCTTCTAAGCAGACGGTCAGAGGTTCGAATCCTCTCGCGATCACATCAAGTACAAAACCACGTCCCGAAGGGCGTGGTTTTTTTGTTTCATGGAAACCTGAAGCCTGGCTTCAAAGGTTGAAATGGAACAAAAATAACCGCGGCGTAAGCCGTGGTTTTGTAATTGCAG
>CAYLZB010000012.1:0-10336 GCA_964388165.1 uncultured Flavobacteriaceae bacterium
TGCACAAATTTCTAGCTCTTGGCAAAAGATCAAAAGAGGTATTAAGGCTTGTGGCTCTCGGGAAAAGTTCAGCCGAAATTGCAGAGGAACTCAATATTTCCATAGATACAGTAAATACTCACCGCAAGAATATCAAGAAAAAACTAGGCATTTCAAATACGTATGATTTTACGGAGTACGCACATGCCTATGATCTCATATAGGAGCAAAAAAAAATCGGGGCCCCTACACCCCCGATTTTTTATTCCATTGAATCTTATTCATTGCTGAATAACTACTAACTCAATTTCATGATGTAAAAATAGTACTTGCTTCTTCTCCTCACAATACCCACTTTTGGTGATTTTTCGTATAAACCTGTACATTTAATGTTAAATTTTACGGTGAAAGCTATATTTTTATCGCCATAATACTCTCCACCTTCAATTCCTTCTCATTTTTATGCACAGACATTTTAAATTATACAAGCCATATGGATACTTAAGCCAGTTCATCACTAACCAGCGTACCCGTAGGAATAAACACCTGCTGGGGGAACTTCATGATTTTCCTGAAAATACCATGTCCATAGGAAGACTGGACGAAGATTCTGAAGGACTCTTACTACTTACTACAGACGGGAAGGTGAGTGCTGAAATTACAGGAAGAGGAGTTGAAAAGGAATATTTTGTACAGGTGGATGGGATAGTGACTAAAGAGGGGCTTGCGCAACTTTGCCGCGGAGTAGAAATTGGGATCAATGGAAAGAAATACCTCACGAATCCCTGTGAAGCAAAAAAACTAGAAATTGTTCCTGTCTTTCCTGAACGTTCCAAACCTATTAGAGACTCCCGCCATGGTCCCACCAGCTGGATGTCATTAGTATTGACAGAAGGTAAATTTCGCCAGGTAAAGAAAATGACTGCTGCAGTCGGGTTTCCTACTCTCCGGCTGGTAAGAGTAAGGATAGGCAATGAACATTTAGATGGAATGAATGCGGGAGAAGTTAAGGAAGTTGATCATTTTAGTTGCTGAAGATCCTGTTAATTACCCTGTTTTTAGACCCTTTTTTTCGTAACTTAACAAAGGAAATCATGGGTCATGAAAAATATTGTCATTTCAACAGATTTTTCAACATCGTACAGTAATACGATTCTCTACGCCCTAAAAATGATGAGGGGCCAAAAATGTAATTTTTTGATCCTGAATTTGCCCCCACAAGAACCTTCCAGGACCCAAAGTCAACATGAGAAGGCCAAAATAGAATGTTTGTATTTTGAAAGTTTGCAAAGACTTCAAAAGCTTCAGAAAGACATTAACCGTTACTTTCCTGAGGAAGATTTTAACCTTAGGGCCCTCACATTAGAGGAGTTACGGGAGCAAGTCAGCAATATCTCCCTCATAATGGCAGGAACACCAATTTTGAGGGATTGGAGAGGCAAAATGCTTCTTGACCTTTTCAGAAAAAACACCTTCCCGCTGCTTCTAATTCCACCTGAGCTGGGATTCACCCTTCCAAGAAATGTCTTAATGAGCCTGGAACCAAATCTTGAAATAAAAAAGGCGACTCTTACTCCATTTACAAAATTCTTTGGCAACTATAAGCTTGACCTGGAATTGTGCATAATGTATGCGAACCGAAAAAATCCTGCACTTGAGGCCAGGGACGAATTTGAACTTGCACAGCAATTTGATGCTTACCATCCTAAGATAAGGAAAATATATACCCTTCAAATAGACGGTGTCTTAAAGATGAACCTGGAAAAAGAACATATCGATTTTCATATTATTCCGGTGACCAAAACTACCGGCAGTTCTGAGCTTAACTCTACCGGTTTCCAAAGTAGCCTTGCCGGGAGCTCTGTACCTCTAATGATGATCCATGGTTCTGAAAAAAATGAATCAATACATTTTACAAGATCAGCCAGAACCAGAACAAAAACTGCTTATCCTTCATGAAGCCCCTCATTGCCATCCTCCTGCTATTACACGCAATTCTACACCTTATGGGTCTGGTCAAGGCTTTTTATACCGATTTTCTTCCCACTCTTTCCCGTAAAATTAGTAGATCTGAAGGATTGCTTTGGCTCTTATCCTCTGTGACTTTGGTTCTTGCCTTGATCTTCTTTTTGACCAATGCCGGGTACTGGCCCATCCTGGCCATTTGCGGTGCCTTGTTATCACAATTTTTGATCAGCCTTAACTGGGAAGATGCCAAATATGGGACAGTCCTCAATTTGCTGATCCTTGCAGTAAGTTTCCCCGCTTTGTCCTGATCATTGCCCAAGAGCTTCAAAAGTTCTTCCCATAGAAAGATCTCCGCTTTTGTACCCTTTTAGAAACCATTCCATACGCTGTTGTGAAGTTCCATGTGTGAAAGCATCGGGGACCACGCGACCTGTCGTTCGCTTCTGAATAGCATCATCCCCCACAGCGCTGGCTGCACTAAGTGCAATTTCTACATCCCCCTGCTCCAGATACTCCCTGTTGTAGTGGGCCCAGATGCCGGCATAGAAATCTGCCTGCAGTTCAAGGGCCACAGAAAGTTCGTTGGCTTCAGATTGGCTCATCCCCTGTTGCAGCTGTCTTACTTTTCCTGAAGTCCCAAGGATCGTCTGTACATGATGCCCAACTTCATGAGCAATTACATAAGCGATAGCAAAATTTCCTTCTTTTGCGCCAAACCGGTTTCGCAATTCTTCGAAAAAAGTAAGATCCATATAGATCTTTTGATCCCCCGGACAGTAGAATGGCCCTGAAGCAGCCGATGCTCCACCACATGCAGTATTTACAGCATCGCTAAAAAGCACCATCCCCGGTTCGGGATATGAGGAACCGTTCTGTTGAAAAAGGTCATTCCACACATCCTCTGTGTCTGCCAGGACAACTCCTGCATAATCCCCCAATTCTTTTTCTTTAGCCGTGAGCTCCCTGGGTTCTCCGGCCGGTGCCTGCTCCTGAAACTGGTTAAGGATCTCGGTCGCATCCCCGCCGGTGAATAAATGAATGGCGATAAATATTATGGCGATCAACCCTCCTCCTACTGCTATCTTACCTTTAGAACTCCCCCTGCGATCCTCAACATTAGAACTTTTTCTTCGACCTCTCCATTTCATTTCTCTGAATTTAGATTACAAAGTAGAAAATTAATCCGGCGGAATTTGTTCAGGTTTTCTTAATTCTCTGCTGAAGCTAATTTTTTGATAAGAGTAGGGATCAAACGCTGTTTGAGAGTGTATGTAAGGAAGGGTAAAAGCTGATGCCTATATGGACTTTTCTTCGCCTTCACTAATGATCCTTCCATCTTCCATCTGGATGATCCTATCTGTACTTTTTGCAAAATCCCGGTCATGAGTCACGATCAACAGGGAAAGCCCCTGTTGATCACTCAAATCCCTGAAGATCTTTAGTACATTTTCGGAATTGTGGCTATCAAGATTTCCTGTAGGTTCATCACCCATAATTATTGAAGGATCATTGATAAGAGCCCGCGCAATAGCGACACGTTGTTTTTCTCCCCCTGATATTCGGGAAGCTTTTTTTTGGGCAAGTTTTTCAATTTGAAGCATTTCCAGCTTCCCGAGGGCATTCTTTCTTATTTCTTCAGTCGATCTTTCTCCAAGTTTTCGAGCGGGAAGCATCACATTCTCGAGCACGGTGAATTCGGGAAGCAGGTAATGGAATTGAAAGACGAAGCCTATGTGTTTGTTCCTTACATAGGCAAGATCATTGGGATGTTGACCGGTGAGTAGCTCCCCATCAAGAAATAACTCTCCTTGATAATCCCGGTCCATTGTTGAGAGAATATAAAGAAGCGTGGATTTTCCGCAGCCAGATTTTCCCATGATAGAAACAAATTCTCCCGGCTTAACCTTAAAGTTGATATCCTTCAGGACGTGAAACTCGACCGGTTTTCGAAAGTACTTATCAATATTTCTGGCT
Organism: uncultured Flavobacteriaceae bacterium; assembly: GCA_964388165.1. Taxonomy (GTDB): domain Bacteria; phylum Bacteroidota; class Bacteroidia; order Flavobacteriales; family Flavobacteriaceae; genus Salinimicrobium. The sequence continues at coordinate 3,922 of CAYLZB010000012.1, forward strand.
TCAAGGATCGGCTTCATGATTAAATTCCGGTTATGATCTTTACAGGATCTATCTTTTTAGCTCTAAGCGAAGGCAGGTAACCTGCGAGAAAAGTGAATAGCATGGCAAACCCGATCCCTATGAAATAGAAGTTAGGATCAAAATTTACCGGAAATGTCTCCACTGTTGGTAAGGCTTCGGTATCAAATGGGGTATTATCGATCACCACCGAAAGACCATAACCGAGCAATAGCCCGCAAATACCTCCTAAAAATCCAATGATCAATGCCTGACTCATAAAGATCAACTGTACATCCCTTCCCGAAAACCCGGTAGCTTTAAGGATCGCGATATCGTTCATTTTTTCATAGATCAACATGTTTAAAATGTTGTAGATCCCAAAACCTGCCACGATAAGTAATGTGATCGAAACTGCATAGGTGATGAGGTTCCTTATAGTCGTTCCTGTTTCAAATTGGGCGTTGGCCGTTTTTACATCAACTGCAGTGAGACCGAACTGTTCTTCTATAGTTTGTGAAATAGGCACCGCTTCTTCAATATCATAAAGCTTAAGATTTATATCTGTTATATAGCTTCCGGGTTCTCCCAGGATACGCTGCACGGTTTCAATATTCGCAAAACTCTGAACATTGTCGATCTCAATGATCCCGCTTTGGTAGATCCCCACTATTTTTAGGGGAAAAATATCCCCTTTTACAGTAGTGACCTGCACCCGGTCTCCTACGTCAAGAGATAATTTTTCTGCCAACCCGGCACCAAGAATGATCCCGTTAGAAGTATTATGCAGATCTCTTGCACTCCCTTCAATTATATAATCGCCCAGGTTAAAAAGCTCTGCCTCCCGAAGGATCTCAACCCCCGAAAGATTCCCTCCCAGTTCTATGGAACCTGCAATGTAAAAGACCTGGGTCTTTACCTGCGGAATGGCTCCCTTTACACGAGCATCTTCATTGAGATACTTTATTATGGGCCTGGCATTATGGATCTTCTTTTGCGTCAATTTGGGTTTGACCGAATGAACCACATGCAGGCTTCTATCCAGCTCATCAAACAAGGTTACCGGCTGTTCCGGGCTTGGTTCAATTTCATTATAGATATGAACATGAGGGGTTTGGTTCAAAATAAGGTTATCCAGCATCTGGTTGAGCCCTGTCATGAAACTTACCAAAGTGATATAAGAACCGATGCCAAAAGTAACGCCAAGAGCAGCAATGAGGGTTTGCTTCAGTTTACTCAACAGGTGAGTTTTCGCAATGCTCAATATTACCCTGTAATTGTTCATTCTTCAGGTGGTAATAATTCCGTTTTCCGGGTGATCCCTTTTTTGATCTCAATAGAGTCTAAGCTTTTTATTCCTGTAACTACCTTTACGGTCCCTTCTTCGGTTCTCACCCGGTCATCGCCTAACAGATAACTTCTGGGTATCACCAGTGCATTTTTGGTTTGTGCCACAACAATGTTTGCTTCCCCCGACAGTCCCGGGAGTAGCACCTCAGGCGGATCTTCAAAAAGAGCTTCCACTAAAAAGGTTTGATTCCGTTCATCCTTTCTCGGGTAGATCTTATGTACCCTGGCTTTATATATATTCCCGGGATAAGCATCGAGACTTAAATAAACAGGTTGACCTTTACTCACCCGCACGATGTCCTCTTCATCTACCAGCATCTCGACTACAAACCTGCCGGCACTACCTAAAGTGACGAGCGGTTGTGTCGCATTCACTATTTCTCCGGGATTCTTATGGACTGCATATACTCTACCGTCAATTTTGCTTACTACAGAAAAGTCGGTAGTATTCACTAAAGAAGAGCGGTAGGTATTCTCGGCCTGCTTTAGCTGTGTTTCAAGTTCACTCTTTGTTTGTCTGTACCTGTTTTGAAGCACTTCCAGTGCAGCGGCCGACTTCCTGTAGGCCAGTTTTCTATTCTCCAGATCTGTTTGGGAGCCAATTTGCTGCTCCCAAAGTCTTTCCTGTCTTTTGAAATTTATGGAATCATTGAGGTATTGAAGTTTTGCTGCTTCGATCTCCTCTTCAAGGCCGGAAAGAATAGCAGCACCTCCGGAATAGTTATCCCTGGCCAGCTGCAGGGCCAAAAAAGCATTTTTCGAAGCAAGTTCCGGATTTGTATTGATGATCTGAACCAAGAGATCTCCTCTTTTAACCGTATCCCCTTCCTCAACCAGATTTTCATCCAGTATCCCATTAACAACAGCAAAAGCCTGATAAAGACTATCCGGCTGAACAGTTACAGAAGCGTATACAGATTCTGTAATGCTGGTTTCAACCGGGGATATTCTTGCCTCCTCCTGCTTACAGGAAGTAACAAGTAGCAGTGCTGCCAGTAGTTCTAATCGCCTGAACATTGTTTTGCTTTTCATCAAAATTAACAGAAAAACATTCCTTCCCTAATGATATCCGTCAGGTACTAAAGGGTCAGGCTAGATCCTCTTTTCGACGAAAGTTTATTGTCCTCTCCTCTCCCTTTATCATCTGGAATTCCTCCTCATTCACAATGATCCTTATTACGTCCTGCCAGCCGCCATGGCTTCTTAAACATAGATGATCCTGGGTAAGGTGGACGTCGAGCCAGTGCTTTCTATAGCGCAGCTTGAATTTTATCTCTTTGACGTTATTGGGGAGTTGCGGATTAAAATAAAGGCACTCTTTCTTAAACTCCATACCCGTGTAGCACCTGTGTATAAGATCCACCGTACCTGCCATCGCTCCCAGGTGAATTCCTTCGGCAGTTGTTCCTCCCTGTATGTCATTGAAATCACTCACTAAAGCTTTCTTGAAGTCATGCCAGGATTGTTCTCTATGGGAACGGGCAAAGATCCAGGAATGCACGACTTTACTCAATGTAGAACCGTGGGAAGTGATCTCCTGATAATAGGAAATATTGGCAGGGATCTGTTCTTTAGTGTCAAAGTCATATCCCAGTCTTTCAAAGATCGACTTAAGCTCTTCTGCTGAGAAGAGGTAGAATAACATGAGCACATCGGGTTGTTTTACCGCTTTATATCTTTGCACATCATCTCCCTCTTTTTCCAGGATGCGGTCCAGCCTAAGGGTCTCACCGTATTCTAAATGATATTTTTTCCAATCGAGATCCTCTAATTGATCGAATCCCTCAAATTGTTCAATGATCTGCCCTTTTTGAATGAAGGGAATGAACATATTCCTGCTTATTTTTTCCCATCGCACAAGATCTTCTTCTTCAATATTCAACAACTCCATAAGGTCCCGGGCTCTTCGGTCATTCAGCTTTTCAATGGTTTCAAGTGCATGTACGAGGCACCATACTGCCATAAAATTAGTGTAGGCATTATTCTTTAATCCGGGTTCCTCAGAATTGGGATAGCCGGTGTGATATTCATCGGGCCCCACTACCCCGTGGATCTCATATTTTTTCTTTCCTGAATTATAGAAAGCTTTGCTGGCCCAGAATTTTGCTATTTCCAGCATAAGTTCAGCTCCATAAAAAGAGAGGAATTGGAGGTCGCCGGTAGCCTGAAAATATTGCCAGATATTGTAGGCTATAGCTGAATTTACATGGCGCTGCAGATAGGTATTATCTGGCAACCAATTCCCTGATTGCGGATTAAGGTGGATCTCCTGGCTTTCTTCCTTACCGTTAGAACCACTTTGCCAGGGAAACATAGCTCCCCTATAACCTAGTTTTTCGGCAGCGTAGCGGGCTTCGGGCAACCTCCTGTACCGGTACATGAGCAGGGCGCGGGTTAGCTCGGGAATACTGATGTTGTAAAAAGGGAAGATGTATAACTCGTCCCAAAAGATGTGTCCCCGATAAGCCTCTCCGTGCCATCCACGTGCAGGGATCCCCGAATCAAGGTCTATGGTGTGAAGGCTGAAGGTTTGAAAAAGGTGAAAAATATGAAGCCTCAGCAACAGTTGATCATTACCCTCATCGGCCTCAAGAACAATGTCTGCCTGCTCCCAGAGATCATTCCAGGTTTCCCGGTGATACTTAAAAATTTCAGAAAAACCATGAACCCGCTTTACAGCCTTCTTTGCTTCTGAAAGAGGATCGGAAATTGCTTTATCCTTGGAAGTGTATAAAGCTACAAGCTTTTCGATCTTCACCGATTTCTTTGCTTCCACAGAAAGTTCAAGTTCCTGAGCAATGTATGCTCCGTTCTGCACCGTTCTCCTTTCAATATAGGAATTATGGAGATCAAAGTACACAGAAGTCTTAGCTGCCTGAGCCATCACAATTTCAGATTGGCTGCTCATGACCTTCAGAAAAATTGAATCTTCTTCAATATTCCCCTTTTCCAGTACCTTGAGATGAACCTGATTGAGATCGCGATATCTCGCTACCCCGCAATTGGTCACACCCCCGTCCAGTGCCGAATGCACCGTGATCTTGCCAGACCAATTCTGCGGAACTAACTCCCACTCAATGGCTGCCAAATGCATATTGTTCATACTTACAATGCGGCGGCTAATGAGCAGCGTTTCCCTCTCTCCGGAATCAGAAAATAATATTCTTCGCTCCAGGACCCCTTCCTTAAGATTCAGTTGCTGTTTAAAATCAAGAATTTTTGTCTTATCAATATCAAACCAGTCACCGTCTTGAGGTTTGAATTTCAAAATGGTCCAGTCCGGCCATTTTACCAGATCCTCATTCTCGATAATACGTCCTTTAATTTCAGACTCCAGCCGGTTATATCCTCCGGCCAGGTAGGTGCCGGGATAGTGGGAGCCGTGATCGGCACTACCCTCAATGGCTCCACGGGCAGCGAAGTAACCATTTCCTAAAGTACAGAGCGCCTCCCGTAATTTTTCATTTTCCGGCAGGTAATCCTGATATGCTACGACCCAATTTTCCATTTTTCAAGGAATTATGTGAACTGATATGTTGTAAGGTCATTATCATAAGCATTAAAAATTTTTGGTAAAGACCTTTATAGTCTGAATAATGAACGTTGGTAGCACACCTGCCACAAGAATGAGTATCCATACCCGAAGGTCCAGAGTCTGGTAAGCCAAAACTTCTGCTACCACAGGAATAAAATAAGCTCCAAAAAGCACCGCAATACAAAAGATCACGGCCATCCAGACATATTTATTCCGGGTGACCTGATTATTGAAAAGTGGCTCTTTTGCCCCCCGCATATTGAACACGTGCAGGAATTGAGCAAAGGCAAGACTGAAAAAAGCAATATTATTGTTCACCTGTTCAGATTCTTCCCAGACGAAGTGAGCGTAGAAGTAAGCTCCTGTAACACTGAAGGCGATAATTAGTCCATACACACCTATTTGCCACCAGTTCTTGCGGGTAATTATTGGCTCCTTAGGATCTTTTGGCGGCATGTTCATTACATTGGGGTTACCTTCTCCAATTCCCAGGGCCAGCGCAGGAAATACATCTGACAGCAGATTCAGGAAAAGTAACTGTAGGGGCAGAATGGGAAGTATGAACAGGGAGAAACTAATAAGGGCAATAATGATAATTTCAGCCAGGTGATAGGAAAGCTGATACAGAACAAACCTCCTGATGTTACCAAAGATTATTCGTCCCTGCTCTACGGCTTTGACAATGGAATTGAAGGAGTCGTCCTGTAACACAACATCTGAAACCTCCTGTGCAACCTGGGTTCCCCGTTTTCCCATAGCTATTCCAATATTGGCTTTTTTAAGTGCCGGCGCATCATTAACTCCGTCTCCCGTCATACCCACGATCTCTCCCTGGTCCTGAAAATGCTTTATAAGATCCAGCTTTTGCCCCGGATCCACTCTGGAAAAAACCGGAATATCTACCAGCTTTTTATGGTTTTCGGGCTTTAGTTCTTCTCTCAATTCTTTTCCATGCAGTACAGCTTCAGACTGCTCCCCTTCAGAATAGATATTTACCTCACGCCCAACGTTCCTGGCAGTACCGGGATGATCACCTGTCACCATCACCACCTTAATTCCGGCAGCCTTACAAATATCTATTGCAGCGGCTACTTCCTTTCTCGGAGGATCTAAAAATCCTAATAATCCTACAAAGGTGAGTTCATGCAGGAAATCCTCTGCCTCTTCCCCCTGAGGCAGATCTCTGGTTCTTTTAAAGGCAAATCCCAGGACCCGAAGACCATCCTCTGACAATTCATTGTTCTTCTCCTTCCAACTTTGCTTTTCCTCCTCTGAAAGCTCTTCTTCCTTACCATCCTTTAATATCTTTACTGACCTCTCTAAAATGGCATCTGTAGAGCCTTTTCCTGCAACGTAAAGATCATCCCCCTCTCTGTAGATGGTACCCATTACCATAGATTCTGAATCGAATGGATCATGTAACTCCCTTTCCAACTGTTGCAGTTCGGAATACAGATCATGATCAAATTTGCTTACAAAATCCAGCAAAGCAATTTCCAGAGGATCACCTTTTGCAGATTTTTCCTGTGTACT
>CAYLZB010000012.1:10436-32062 GCA_964388165.1 uncultured Flavobacteriaceae bacterium
TGATCCACTTTTTGCCTTTTTTGGGAGGTCTGATTCACTTTCCCCCAGAGAAGCATCGTTGGCCAAAACTGCGATCTTTAGTAGCTCTTTAAAATTCTGACGGCATTCTTCTTTTAATTCACCTTCCAGTTCAGGTTTTGGATCGTCGTGCCAGTCTACCTTTAGAAGCTCCTCCTGTGGTAAGCAAAAGCTGTTGACCGTTAGCTCATTTTGCGTGAGGGTTCCGGTCTTATCTGTAAAAATAACGGTAGTTTCTCCCAGGGTTTCCACTGCACTAAGACGTTTTACCAGCACATTCTTTTTGGAAAGCCTCACCATTCCCCTGGCAAGGGCAATACTGGCAACAATAGGTAAACCTTCAGGAATGGCAGCAATTGCCCAGGCTATTGAAGTTTGCACTAATTGATAAAGATCTTTTCCTGCCAGCCAGCCAAAGACAAAAAAAGCGGCTGCCATGGCAAGGATCACCCAGATCAACTTCCTGGTAAGTTTATTTAGCTTTTTATTAAGTGGCGTATCATCCTGTTCCTGCTCATCCACCAAAGAGGAAATATTCCCCACCTCGGTATCCATGCCGGTAGCAAAGACCAGGGCTGTACCCTTTCCTGCAGTGACGGCTGTACCTTTGTAAAGTATGTTGGTACGATCGGCTACCTGCTTTTCCTCTTCTATAACATCAGGATTTTTATCAACGGGCAAAGACTCTCCTGTCAAAGGAGATTCATCGACCTTTAGCTCTATGGCTTCGAGGATCCGGGCATCGGCAGGTATGAGATCTCCGGCTTCAACCGTGATAAGATCGCCGGGAACCAGGTTCTCGGCATCGATCTCTTCTTCGCGTCCATCTCTCATTACACTGGCTTCTATCTTATCCAGCTTCTTAAGGGCTTTCATTGATTGCTGCGCCTGGAACTCCATCCAAAAGCCAATGATCGTGTTGACCAGCAGGACCACAAAAATAGCAATACCTTCAGGTACATCTCCAAAAACAAAAGCAAGTACAGCAGCCGCTGTCAATAAGTATATTACGGGGTTGTTGACCTGGGAAATAATCAGGTCCAGGAGGCTTCGTTCGGTCGCTTCTTTGAGTTTATTGGGGCCGTAGCTTTTCCGGCGCTCTTTAACCTCTTCCTGAGACAGTCCTTTTTCGAGGTCTGCAGAGAGGTCTGACGCTAATTCTTCCGCCTTTTTTCTATAGGCATGAAAAGCTTTTTTGTCCTGATCTGTTATTGTATCCACATCTCTAATTAAAATCCTTTTGTTGTTCTAAGAAGTTCCTCATACAAAGGCTTTACATCTTTTGCCTGAAGAAGTTCTGTTCCCGGTGATTTTATGGTAGCACTTCCACAGGCAAGGCCGTAGAGAACGGCTTTTTCAACAGATTTTCCCGTTGATAGACTATATACCATGCCGGCGACCATACTGTCTCCCGCACCAATGGAACTCACATGCTCTACCTGTGGGGCGGGAAAATGCTTCACCTTTCCCCCTGTAGCCAGCAGGGCTCCTTCAGCTCCAAGAGAAAGCACGATGATCTCTATACTATACGCATCCAGTATCTTGAGCAAAACCTCCTTTTGCTGCTCCATATTTTCGGCAGCTTCTCCCGAAAGATCTCTAAGTTCATTCTTGTTTGGTTTTAGCAGAAAGGCGCCTTCTTCAAGCACTCCTTTATAAGATTTCCCGGAGGTATCAAGGATGAATTTGAGACCGCACTTATTGGCTCTAGCTGCTGCCCTGGCATAAAAATCAGACGGAGCACCGGGTGGCAGGCTACCACTAGCCACCAGAAAAGAACCTTCTTTACATTGATCGACCTTTTCCAGCAGGGCCTCATATTCCTGATTTTGAAGTTCTGCCCCCGGAAATCCAAACCGGTATAGATTTCCTGTCGAGCTTTCGGTGATGGCAAAATTCTGCCTAAGGTCATTCCTAACATTAACCGGATCCTGTTCTACACCTTCCTTGTCAAGAAGATCGGCAAATAACTTGCCTGTGTGACCTCCTTTGGTGTAAACTGCGGTAGATCCACCTCCTAACCTTTTAATCACCCTGGAAACATTGATCCCACCTCCTCCCGGATCGATGAGGGGCTTGCTGCACCTAAGCTTTTCATTAGGTTCGAACTTTTCTGTCTTGGAGTAGATATCAAGGGCGGGATTGACGGTGAGCGTAATGATCATTATCAGGAAGTTGAGTGAATTGATGTATCACTCTAATTTACTGATTAGTTTGATGATTTTAAAACTACTTCTAGTAATTCTACAAAGTAATACCTAAATTAGTTCTTAACCGTTTCTCCCCTAAACCTGAGAGATATCATAGTTCCTCCAAGGTATCTAAATTAGCTTTACTAAGAAAAGTATTGGGTATGGCCCGAAGTTTTCCAATAACTGCAAATCTCTACTCCTTCTTTACAGAAATTGGAGAACTATCTCATTTTGCCGGCAGGTTCTTCAAGGAATTATTCTCCCGTCCCTTTGAATTCAGGGAATTTTTGCGTCAGTGTTACCAGATGGGAAATAAATCTCTGGTACTTGTGGGTATAACAGGATTTATTCTGGGACTGGTATTTACATTACAAAGTCGGCCGACATTAATGGAATTCGGCGCAGAGTCCTGGATGCCATCAATGATTAGCATCTCTATTGTAAGGGAAATAGGACCTGTAATTATTGCCCTTATTTGCGCAGGACGTATTGGTTCCAGCATTGGAGCCGAACTTGGCTCCATGCGAGTGACAGAACAAATTGATGCAATGGAAGTTTCGGGGACCAATCCCTACAAGTTTTTAGTTGTTACCAGAATACTTGCAGCCACGTTGATGCTTCCTATCCTGATCTTAATAGGAGATTTTATAGCTTTAATAGGCTCTGCACTTGTTGAAAATGTGAAGGGGAGTGTTTCTTTTCTTCTTTATTTCAATCAGGTATTTGATGCTCTTGAATTCAGTGATCTGCTTCCCGCAACGATTAAGTCCTTTTTCTTTGGTTTTGCTATAGGTCTGGTGGGATGCTTTAAAGGATATTACAGCAGTAAAGGAACTGCCGGGGTAGGAAGGGCAGCAAATTCAGCAGTCGTCTTTACCTCTTTACTTCTTTTTGTACTGGATTTTATTGCAGTATTTGTTTCAGATGTGATCTATGGATAAGGCTCCCAAACATATGGCCCATTCAGAAAGGAAACCTGTAATTTCTATTAAGAAGCTTAATAAGAGGTTCGGGGATAATGAGGTTTTAAAAGATTTTGACCTGGAACTTTTTGAGAACGAGAACCTTGTTATCATGGGGAAATCGGGTTCGGGTAAGTCTGTAATGATCAAATGTCTGGTAGGTCTTATGGAGCCCGATAGCGGGAGTGTGGAAGTGCTGGGGAAAGACATATGTAGACTTAAACAGGAGGAAATGGATAATCTACGTGCAGACATTGGATTTCTTTTCCAGGGAAGTGCGCTCTACGACTCAATGACCGTGAGGGAAAACCTGGAGTTTCCTCTGCGAAGACATAAAGAAAGAATAAAGGGAGATAATACTCATGATCTGGTAATTGAAGCATTGGAGAGTGTAGGACTCGCCCATACTCTTGATCTTTTGCCGGCAGAACTTTCCGGAGGAATGCAACGTCGCATAGCCCTGGCAAGAGCCCTAATTTTAAAGCCGCGGATCATTATTTATGATGAACCCACAACAGGACTTGATCCTATTACCGCAAAGGAGATCGTTCACCTGATCATCGAAGTGCAGAAAAAATATAACACTTCTTCCCTCATTATTACACACGATGTGGACTGTGCCAGGGTGATCGCCGATCGCATAGTCCTGTTGTATGATCACACTAATTACACCGAAGGCACATTTGAGGAGCTTTCTTCTTCGAAAGATCCAAATGTCGAAGCCTTCTTTAAATAGAAAAAGATGAAAAATTCAAACGCTCAAAACTTTAGACTCGGGCTTTTTATTATAATTGGATTGCTCATTTTCGTAGCAGGGGTCTATTTTATAGGAAATCGTCAAAATCTTTTTGGAACCAATCCCCGCATTACTTCGGTCTTTAAAAGTGTGGATGGGCTGCAGGTGGGCAACAACGTGCGCTATGCCGGGGTAAATGTTGGGACTGTAAGGGATATCACTATTGTTAATGATACGAGTATAGCTGTAGATTTTATTATCCAGGAGAAGACCATGAACCTGATTAGAAAAAATTCTCTTGCTACAATTTCCTCTGACGGACTGGTGGGAAGTATGATCGTTAACCTGGTACCCGGTGATTCCCGTGAATCGAGAATGATCCAACCGGGAGATACTCTGGAATCTATTAGTAAGGTCACTACTGCCGATATGCTTACCACGCTCAATACTACAAATGAGAATGCCGCACTTTTAACTGCCGATCTGCTCAAGATCACTGCCGCGATTAACAACGGAGAGGGAACGCTTGGGGTGCTTTTAAAGGATCAACAGATGGCTAATGATATTAAGGAAAGTATGAACCAGCTTCGCCACACCACCAGGTCGGCTTCTTCTACTGTTGCCAAACTTAACAATATCCTTGGCTCTGTTGATATGGAGAATAGTCTCGCCGGTAAATTACTGACTCCAGACAGCAGCTCGGTACACAAAGTTGATGAAATAGTCGCCAGTATTGAAAAATCGGCTTATGAGATAGAACAAATGACTGCCAATCTCAATCAGTTCTCGAAAGCCATGAAGAATAATGATGGTGTTCTCAATTTCATTATGAACGACACGACCTTTGTGAAAAATCTTGATGAAACCCTGGAGAATGCCGAGGCTGCAAGTAAAAAGCTCGATGAGAATATGAAGGCTTTACAGCACAATATTCTTTTTAGGGGATATTTTAAAAAGAAAGCCCGAAGAGAAGCAAGAGAAGCTGCCAGAGAATAAAAAAACTGCCGGAGCATATCCGGCAGTTTCTAATCCATTTATTTCAGGAGTTTCTTATTCTACAATAAACTTTCCCCTCATTTGAACATAATGACCGGGAAAGCTACAGATGTAATCGTAAGTTCCTGCAGCCGGTGCAGTGAATTCAATGCTGGTCTCTTCACCACCTCCAATCATTTCCGTTTTGGCAATGACAGCATCTGTACCTTCAGGAATATAATCATTACCTGCAGCAGTGGCGGCCTTTTGAGCAAAATCAACCACATCTGTACCCTGCTTTAGAAGCACAAAGTTATGACCCATTGCATTCTCTGGTAACTCTCCTACGTGGGTAAGGGTAAGTTTAACCGTCTCCCCCGCTTTAACTCTTATCTCCTGTATATTGTACTGCATCAGGTCATTCCCGGTAAGGTTTACCTGGACAACCCCATTCTCCCGTTGAACAGCTTCACCAGACGGGGTGGTCTCTGAAGTAGATTCCATCTCGTCCTCACTTGTATCTATCTGCTCAAGAGTTCCTTCCTCTCCAATAGTGATCGTTTCCTGTTCTTTCTTTTCATCTCCACAGCTCATTAGAACCAGCGTAAATAAAATGGCAAGAAATTGGCTTATTCTTTTCATAATTTCGGTTTTTGTTAGTCTTTCCTTTAAATTAATTGGAATTATCCCAAAGGTAAAGATTTTTGAGAAGTTCTTCCCCATTACTGCGTTAAGGATAGTCGAAGAATTAAGGAAACGCTAAAGGATATGGGTCATACGCCAGCGCTTTAAGTCAGGAAGGGAACTAATAACCTGATGTGCTTCTTCAATGCTTATTTGATCATGATGGCGTGCCATATCAAGTAACTTTTTCTCCATGTCATTGATCGTAAGGTGGTGATCGGTGAATTCCCCATCCTTAAAGCAGTCAATACAGTAATCTGAGGTTTTGCTGTGATCCCTGTTCGTTCCTCTTATCTTCTCAGAAAAGGGAAGTCCGCAGCATTGACAAATAAGTGGTTTCATAACAATAATTTATTTTATAACAGTCTTATCTTCAATATAATGCATCGTAAAGAAGTTATATTTTAAAGATATAAAAGTGCGGGCAAAAAAAAGAGATTTTTAGGTCTTAAATATTTCACAATTAAGGTTTTCTGCCGTATATTTATGTGGCATATAATTACCTGATAATCAGCAGGAGTTTTAATTAAACTTCTCGAAGGATCAGTCTAATTTTCAACGTCATGGAAAGTTCCGTCCTCCTTATTGAAGATGATCTTGTTCTTGCCGAAAACACCCGAGAATTACTTGAACTTTCAGGTTACCGCATGCTTCTCGCTCATGAAGGCAAGAGTGGTGTAAAAAAGGCATACAAAGAACTCCCCGATATCATTATTTCGGATATCATGATGCCCGAACTTGACGGATATGAGGTATATAAGGCACTGCAACAAAACCGAAACACCCGTCATATTCCTTTTATTTTTTTGTCAGCCAAGGCAGATCCTGTAGACGTTCGAAAGGGGATGAACCTGGGTGCAGATGATTATATTACCAAACCCTTTAGTGAAGAGGATCTTGTTTTGGCCATAGAAAAACGACTTTCAAAGCGGGCTCAATTGCTTGAACGGGAAGAACACAACTACATTGAGAAAAAACCACAGCTTCACCTCGAAGAATTCAAGGAATATATTCGCACCTATGGCGAACAAATACAGGCCGAAAAGAATGAAGATATATATCTGGAAAACCGAATGGCCTCGAGTGTCTTTTTATTGGAGCACGGCATGTTGAAAACTTACAGGCTGGACGAATATGGAAAAGAACTCATTACAGCGATTCCTCAAAAAGGGGATTTTCTGGGGTTCTATAGTTTTAAGATCCCATCACATTATCCCGAAAGTGCCCAGGCCATGGAAAGAAGTATCCTTTACAGGATCTCACATGAGGAATTTATCCATTTACTTCAACAGAACCAGGAGTTAATGCTTGAATTTGCCGAAGTACTTTCTCATGACCTGGATGTCCTAAAAAGTCACCTGCTGGAAATGGCCTATGGCTCAGTCCTAAAGAAAACCGCAAGTACCTTACTGGAATTTGCCGATAAAGTAAAAAAGGACCTGCACCCTGTACTCAAAGTCTCCCGCAGTGATATGGCCAGCGTAGCCGGCATTTCAACAGAAAGTTTCATAAGAAGCCTTTCCTCTTTAAAAAAGGATGGACTTATAGATATCATTGGACGAAATATCAAGATCCTACAGCTGGAAAAGCTAAGAGAAATTCACTGAGAGTTTCCCACGGATTTTTCCTAAGCGTGACATTTATCATTCTCTTAATGAAGGTATCTTTCTAACTTAGAAAGAAAAAATTTCTAACATTAATTATTGAGATTATGTCATTAGTTAAAACAAAAAAGCGCAGAACTCCGATGTTGAGTAATGCACTTGTAACCGACCCTTTCTTTTCAGATTTCTTTGACCGCCGCGGATTGATGAAGAATTTCTTCAACAATGATGACTTTGATTTTAGTCCTGCCATGAACGTTAAGGAAAAAGAAAAAGAATTTGAAGTAGAACTGGCTGCACCGGGGCTTGAAAAAGACGATTTTAAAATCACTTTGGAAAACGGACTTCTCACAGTTTCGGCTGAGAGAGAAGACAAAAAAGAAGAAGAAAAAGAAGGCTTCGTGAGCAGGGAATTCAGTTACAATTCCTTCTCCAGAACTGTTGGAATACCCGAAACAGTAGATGAAGAAAAAGATATTTCAGCCAAATATGACAATGGAGTATTGAAATTAAAGCTCCAGAAAAAGGAAGGTACGGAAGCAAAAAAACCGAAAACAATTAAAGTTTCCTAACCTCCTTCAAGAGACTGCCAGGTGATCATAGCACATGTTCTACGAATACGCCTTAACACAGGCAAATTATCTACAACCGGATTTGTTTTCATAGAAGAAATCCTGGCAGTCTCTTCTAATAAAAAGTGATGTGGATCATCCTTTCTTTTCAAAACTTCATCTAACTTTAAGGAAAACGCCGGAAATGAGAAAGATAATAGTCCCTACCGACTTTTCAGAAAACGCATTCAATGCTCTTAAATATGCAGCAGAGCTTTTCAAGTATGAAAAAACTGAATTCTACCTTCTGCACGCATATGCAGATGAAGTGTACAGTTTTGAAGGAGTGATCACTCATAACCTTCTTGATGAGTATAAAGCAACGGTAAAAAAGAAATGTATCAGCGAACTGGAAAAGGTTACCGAACAGTTACAACAGCTCTATGCCAATCCAAAACACACTTTTCACCCTGTTTCTGCATTTGGATTATTGATTGATGAAGTTAATGATCTGGCAGAAAAAGAAAATGCCGATCTTATCATTACTGCTACCAGGGGAAAGACCAATGACAGGAAAATGACTTTTGGCAGTAATACCCTGCAGATCATAAAATATGTTCAATGCCCGGTGCTAAGTATTCCGGAGAATTACACATTTTCAGACCCTCAGAATATCTTATTCCCCACCAACTATCTTCTTCCTTATCAAAAGAGGGAACTTAAACTTCTAGGCGGAATAGCACGCTCGTTCTGTTCGAAGGTGCACATGCTTTATGTATCCCGTTTTGCAGAAGAAACCTTAAGGCAATTGGATAATAAAATGGCTATAACTGAGCAGCTTTATGACCTGAAGGTCATTCATCATCATGAAGAATCGCTGGAAAAAACCGAAGCCATTCAAAAAATGATCGAGGAGCTTAAGGTTGACCTACTCGTCCTGGTCAATTCCCGTCACAGTTATTTAGAAAATATCCTCTATAGCTCAACGATCGACAAATTCGGGCTACATCCAAAGGTGCCATTCCTCGTTCTTCAAAATTTCCATCGATTTTAATTCTTTAGGTCATGAAAA
This sequence comes from uncultured Flavobacteriaceae bacterium, assembly GCA_964388165.1. Classification (GTDB taxonomy): domain Bacteria; phylum Bacteroidota; class Bacteroidia; order Flavobacteriales; family Flavobacteriaceae; genus Salinimicrobium. The sequence goes on from CAYLZB010000012.1 coordinate 19,231, forward strand.
AGATCCTTTTACCTACAGATTTTTCAGAAAATGCTTACAATGCAGCTAAATACGCAGTGCAGCTGTTTAGCGCAGAGGAGTGCACTTTTTACCTGCTCAACACCTATACCCCGGTGCTCTATGATAACGAATACCTGGTGTACAGTTCGACCCAGCCAACACTCACAGAGATCTACCGTGACAAATCCCTGCAGGGTCTTGAAAGGCTCCTTAGACGCATCAAACGAAACTTCAAGAATGAAAAACATCACTTTGAAAAGATCTCTTCCTTTAATCTTTTGAACGATGAGATCAAGGAATTGGTAATAGAGAAAGAAATCGATCTTATTGTAATGGGAACAAAAGGAGCAACAGGAGCAGAAGAGATCCTTTTTGGCACCCATACTGTTCATGCTATTAAAAAAGCACGCTGTCCCCTCTTGGCAATTCCATCTCACTTCGAATATAAGGCCCCCAAAAATATTTTATTACCTACAGATTATGAAGCGGAAATCCCGAAGCTACTGGGAATTTTAATGGAAATAGCAAAAGAACACTCCTCCAGGATAAATATCCTTCACGTCTACTTTGGGGTAAACCTTAACTCCACGCAGACCAGTAGGAAACGAGCCCTAGGCCGAGCTTTTAAGGAAATAGATCACCACTTTCACAGTGTAACTGAAAAAAGTGTCACCAGGGCCATTTATGATTTTCAGGAAGAAAATGAGATCGATATGCTGGCAATGGTCAACAACAAACATTCATTCTTTGAAAATCTTTTGTTTACCCCTGTAGTCAATGAAATAGGTTTTAACGTGAAGGTGCCATTTCTTGTGATCCCTTCCAGGAAGAAGAAATAAAATGAAAACTGTTCTCTTACCCACAGATTTTTCTGCCAATGCTATGAATGCAGGTAAATATGCCCTGGATCTGTTTCGGGATGAGAGAGTGAACTTTGTGCTTATGCATGCCTATAAAGTGAATGACTTTTATGAGAACAGTGTGTTGATCGCCAAGCCCGGTTTATCTACCCTGGAGAAGGAGTCAGAAAAAATAGAAAATGAATTCAAAGCAGTCTTAAAGGAGTTAAAGAGCTACGCGGAAGAAGCACACTTTTTTCATACAGCAAGTCACAACCTCTTACTTACCGATGCGATAGCAAAAGAACTGCGAAAAAACAGGATTGATTTTGTTGTTATTGGCAACCAGGGACACACCGCAGGAAATAAGGCGATCTATGGCAGCAACACCATCAACATCATGGAAGAGATCCAAAAGTGCCCGATCCTAAGTGTCCCTTCCAACATTACCTTTCATCCACCTACAGAAATTGTACTGGCAAACAGCTTCAAAGCCGAATTAGAACCCGCTGACCTTGATTTTCTTATTTCTCTTGCTCAAAAATTTGACGCCGCATTGCGTATTCTTCATATTTCTGAAGAGGGAGGACTAAACAGGGAACAGCATCATAATAGAAAGCTACTAAAGGAAAAATTGGCAGATGTTAAGCATTCTTTCCATTCCCTGGAATACCTGAGTGTACCCCTGGGGATATATTCGTTCATAGAAAGCAGGGAGAGTGGAATGATCGCATTTATTAATAAAAAACATTCCTTTATTGAAAACCTGCTAATGAACCCATTATATAAGAATCTGGCACATTATTCAAAGATCCCCGTTCTGGTCCTGCACCAGCCTTCGGAATCAAAACCATAAAAACCTACAAATGAAGATCCTTAAAGCTTCTGGAGAAAGGGCAGAATTTGAGGAGGGCCGGGTGGCCTCTTCTCTAAGAAAAGCCGGCGCAAAGGAGCACGTGATCCAGGACATTCTTCAAACTTTGCGCAAAGAGCTACACAACGACATTTCTACCAAAGAAATATACCAACGTGCCTTTAATCTTTTAAAAAAACAGGACGGCCTTACTGCATCCAGATACAAACTAAAAAAGGCTATTTACGAGCTGGGGCCTACAGGTTTTCCCTTTGAAAAATTTGTTGCAGCCGTTTTTGAACATAGCGGGTACAAAGTGGAAGTTGGAAAACTTATGGAAGGGGTTTGTGTTAAGCATGAAGTTGATGTGTTGGCAAGTCGGGATAACCGACGCTTATTTATTGAATGTAAATTTCACGCAGATCAGGGAAAGAAAAGCGATGTGAAGATCCCCCTCTACATCAATTCCCGCTTTATAGATCTCAAGAAATTTCAGCTGAATACAATCAAAAACAGGGAAGTTAATTACGAAGGCTGGGTAGTCACCAATTCCAGGTTTACACAAGATGCCATCACCTATGGCCGCTGCGCCAGATTAGAGCTCCTGGGATGGGATTACCCTGAAGGTAACTCCTTAAAGGAAAGGATAGACAGGTTAGGATTATATCCTATCACAGTTTCCACATTGCTTTCAAGTCGGGAAAAGCAGTTCCTGCTGAGCAGGGATGTGGTATTATGCAGGCAACTGGTCCATGACAATTTTTTCCTGGACAAACTTGAAATAGGTGAAAAACGTAAGCAGCATATCCTGGATGAAATTGAAAATCTTATAGTTCCTCTAAAACACTAAAGTGGCAGAAAATATAAAGATCAGCTTTTTAGGTGCTGCGGGTACCGTGACCGGATCAAAGTTCCTCCTGGAAACTCCATGGCTAAACATTCTTGTTGACTGCGGATTTTTTCAGGGGCTTAAGGAACTACGGGAATTGAACTGGAAGAACATCACTCTACCTCCCGGGGAGATCGATATTGTTCTTCTTACCCATGGCCATCTCGATCATACCGGGTATTTACCGCGATTGGTCAAGGAAGGATTCAAAAATGACATTTTAGGGACCTCTCCTACCCTTGCCATTACCGAAGTTATTCTAACAGATAGTGCCAGGATCCAGGAAGAGGATGCCCAAAGAGCAAATGAGGAACATTTTAGCATCCACCATCCCGCTGTTCCCCTCTACACTGAAAAGGATGTAGAAGAAACCCTGAAGTTATTCCGGTCGGTCAACACAGATGAGTGGATAGAACTTTCGGAAAAAATTCAGGTGCGTTTCCGGCGTAATGGCCATATACTTGGAGCGACTTTTATTGAGCTGGATATCAATGGAAAGATCTTTGTCTTTTCAGGGGATATTGGCAGAGAGAAGGATGACCTTTTGGACCCACCGGCCAAGCCGGTCCATGCCGATTTTTTATTCCTGGAAAGCACTTATGGGGACAGGATCCACCCCAATGAAGATGTAGAAAGCATTCTGGACGAGGCAATAGAAAAATGTCTTTCAAACAACAGCACCCTCATCATTCCCAGTTTCGCTGTAGAAAGATTACAAACTTTAATGTACAGGATCTATCATTTGAAGAAGATCCGAAAATTTTCCCTGCCACCGGTCTATATCGATAGTCCTATGGGACATGAGGTAATAAAGATCTTTAGCAGGTTTATGTCATGGCATAAACTTGATCATGAAGAATTCAAAAGCATGAGGGACTTCTTCAGGATCATCACGAACTATAAGGACACCTGGAAAGTGATCGAAGATACAGGTCCCAAGGTGGTCATTGCAGGCAGCGGAATGGTTACCGGCGGCAGAGTATTATCCTATCTTAAATTTTATCTTGAAAAACCCGGGACACAAATACTTCTTGTGGGATTTCAGGCAGAAGGAACAAGAGGCAGGCAATTACAGGAGGGTGTTCCCGATGTAAAGATCTATGGAAAGTACTATGAAGTCAAAGCTTCAGTAAAGACCATTAACAGCCTTTCTGCACATGCCGACCAGAGAGAATTATTGAATTGGATAGGCTACCTAGGAACAGCCCCACAGCGTATTTTTCTCATTCACGGAGAGAAAAAAGCTTCGGATGTTTTAAGGGTAAAAATAAAAGACCGCTATGGCTGGAAAGCAGAGATACCCCACTTGGGGGAAACGGTTACAGTAAGGGTTTAAAAGAAAAGATCCGTGACTCTCGCCACGGATCTCTCTTCAGACATTCATAAATGCCGGGTTTCTTAAGAATAATAAATTATTCTACAGAAGTAGTATCTGTAATGTCTTCTACTACGTTACCGCCTGTGCTTGTAGTATCAACAACTTCTTCAGTCTCAACAGCCTCAACCTCAATAGAAGTCTCAGGAGTTTCGATCACCTCTACTGCACTTTCTTCAGTGGTTTCAGTAGTTGTTTCTTTACAAGAAGTAAAAGAGAATACTAATGCGATAGCAGCAAAAGTCAAAATTGATTTTTTCATTTTAAATGAATTATTAATTGTTTGAGACGCCAAATGTAAATCATTTTTGGATTCGCAATACAGGAGGCAAGAATATTTTTAGTTAAAATTCATGATACTTTAATTTTATTAATATTATTCCCTAACCGTCCTCAAAAACCGATTTTTAATTGACATTTGTCATGTTAAGAAACCGAAATTTCCTTACCTTAATAACTTAAATACAGTATATTATGGACCGCAACACCTCCAGAAGTTTTTCTGCCAACGAAAAGGAGATCGAACGACTACTGAAGGAATACAGTAGATGGAAAGAAAGACTCTCCTATTTTTCTGAAGAGATCAACTTCCTAAACCAATATCTGGGTGCAGACATTTTTCAAAAAAATGTTCTTAACCTGTATGAGCGGCTTCAGGAGTTTTATGATGAACTGCAAAATTTTAAAAGAGAGAGCCTGGAGCTTATTAGAGAACTCCACAACCACCGGTATGACATTGAGGGGATCCTTGAGTGTGAAGATATAAGCTGCGAGGTCTTTTATCACAATCAACACCTCAAACTAGAACAGAGAATTCTTGATTTTGCCCAGAAGTTCAGGAAATTCAAACTGGAAATATTCTCCTTTACAGCCAATTACCTAAGAAAGACCAGCAAAGAGAATTGACAAAATTAATATTTACAGCCATGGAAAACAAGGCACATAACTACAGGTACATTGAGTGGAAAACACCCGATGAAATGCATTTCTCCTCCTTGCAGTGGAAATCTGAACTTAACTTCATTAAAGACGAACATCGGTTTTTTGAAGATATGCTTAAGACCTATACAATGCCTATCATTGAATCACAGCTTTTTTCCAGAGTAAAGGAGCTTATTGAAAGATTGACACTCTCTGCGAAAGAATTGCAAATTCTTGAAAGTACAGTTGTAAAGCACATCAACAGCCTGCAAAAGCTTATTGATAATAGTGGCGAACCCAGAGAAGGAAGGTTTTACAGAAAAGAACATAAGACCATTCTCAACGATGTCACCCACTACTCGAGACAATATAAAAGACTTAAACGTGAAATATTTGAAGCTGTAAGTATAGCTATAAAGCAACAAAAACAAAAAAGGCTCCTGGCCTAACCAGCTCTCGAACTTCTTTATTGATTTGGCCTGTAAATTAATACAGGCTTTTTTTATGCTGTCCTAAAATGTTATTTTGGAGATACATTTCAAAACCTGAGTTCAAAAAAGGAGACTTATGTGCTTTAGAACAAAATTAAACGCAAAAATTTTTGAAATAGAAAAAGCTTTTGAGGCTTCATTTACAGAGCCGGAGCTCTACACTCCACAGGAGGAGATCAACGGCTTCGACTTTTCACCGAATCCTGTGGTCATAGATGCAGCTCCGGGAGAGATCCTGTTCTACAATTGGGGCCTGATCCCTTTTTGGGCAAAGAATTCCAACATTAAAAAATCAACCCTTAACGCCAGGATCGAAACTTTGACTGAAAAACCGGCTTTCCGAAACTCGGTAGAAAACCGCTGCCTCATCATTGCCGATGGATATTATGAGTGGCAATGGCTGGATGAAAAAGGAAAGAGCAAACAAAAATACCTTATCACTTCTGCCGAAGAGAATATTTTTGCATTTGCCGGCATCTATTCAAATTGGCAGGATCCCGCCACAGGTAAAAAGATTGGCTCCTATAGCATTTTAACTACAGAAGCTAACGAGTTAATGAGCGAAATTCACAACAACAAGCAACGTATGCCGGTGATGCTCCATCACAAGGATCATGCTGCATGGCTTGGAGGAGCTTCAATCCGGGAATTCGCTTTTCCATATGAGGTGAAACTAGAGGCTCAAAAAGTGTAAATTCAACTTATATTTCTGAAGAAGTCCTGCGACTCTCCCGAAGAATCTTAAATTTGCTCTGGAAATACCTTTTTTAAAGCTTCTATGGGAGACATAAAAGACATACGTACTGTCACCGTTTGCCGGTACATTGCACCTCTGCGGGAAGGGGGGTCTCTCCCGGCCCTCGCTGAGGCCGATGATGACTTTAAGTACGTCCTGAAGTTTCGTGGCGCAGGCCATGGAGTGAAAGCTCTTATAGCTGAATTTTTGGGAGGGGAAATTGCCAGAACGATCGGCATGAGAGTTCCCGAACTGGTATTTGCCAATCTTGATGAAGCTTTTGGAAGAACCGAAGGAGATGAAGAAATTCAGGATCTACTCCAGGGAAGCCAGGGACTTAATCTTGCTTTGCACTTTCTTTCCGGGGCTATAAATTTTGATCCGGCAGTGACTACTGTAGATGCCGCTACTGCCTCTAAAATTGTATGGCTGGACGCTCTTATTACCAATGTTGACCGTACATACAGGAACACCAACATGCTCATATGGAACAGGGAGCTGTGGCTCATTGACCATGGGGCTTCCTTTTTCTTTCACCATTCCTGGAGCAATCTTGAAAAGCATGCCCGGAGCCCTTTTAGTTTCATAAAAGACCATGTATTACTACCCCAGGCAAGTGAACTTGAAGAAACAGATGCTCAACTCAAACTTATTCTGAATGAGGCAAAGATCAGGGAAATTGTGGAGGGCTTACCCAAAGATTGGCTGCAGTGGCAGGAAAGTGATCTTTCTCCCCGGGAAATAAGAGAGGCCTATATTCATTTTCTCCTAATTCGTCTTGAAAATTCTAACATTTTTATAAAAGAAGCACAAAATGCCAGACAAGCACTTATATGAATATGCTACCATTAGGGTGGTGCCACGTGTGGAACGGGAAGAGTTCCTTAACGTAGGGGTTGTGCTATTTTGTAAAAAAGAAAAGTACCTGGAGGCAAAATACACATTGGATCAGGCAAAATTGCTGATGCTTTGTCCCGAGCTTGATATTGAACAGCTTGAAAAGAATCTTAAATCATTTGAAATGATCTGCCAGGGCTCCAAAAATGGTGGACCAATCGCACAAATGGATATTCCCTCCCGCTTTAGATGGCTTACGGCAGTGCGGAGCTCTGTGATCCAAACTTCCCGGCCACATCCCGGGCTGTGCGAAGATCTGGATTCTACACTTAACAGGCTTTTCTCTGAACTTGTCCTATAAAAAAAGCTGCCGAAGCAGCTTTGGTTATTCCTCTCAAAAAAGAGTTATTGATTAGCTTTTTTGACCCAGCTTCCCAGGGTAAGTGTCCTCTTTACCTGGTGGGCCACTGCTTTTTTCACCTTTTCTCCCAGTTCTTCTTTACCTGCAGTAATACTCACTCCGTAAGGATTTCCGCCGGCGTTGAAAATAGCATCATCTGTATAACCGGGTGAGGCAACAATTGCGCCCCAGTGGAACATGGTTTTGTAAAGAGAAAGTAGGGTTGATTCCTGCCCCCCATGCACATTACTTGCACTGGTCATTCCACTTACCACTTTATTTGCAAGCTTTCCCTGGAACCAAAGCCCTCCTGTCATGTCCAGGAACTGTTTCAACTGCGATGGCAGATTACCATAGCGGGTAGGAGCACTAAAGATATAACAGTCTGCCCACTCAAGATCATCCATGGAAGCTTCCTGCACATCCTTTGTAGCTTCCACATGTTTTTTCCAATCTTCATTGGCTTCAATTGCCTCCCGTGGTGCCAATTCTTTTACTTTCCTCAACCTAACTTCGGCACCAATTTCCCGGGCTGTTTCTTCTGCCCATTTGGCCAGTTGATGATTTGTACCGGTAGAACTGTAATAGATCACAGCAACTTTCAATTCTTCCATAGCTCTAAATTTTGTTTTTAGTTCATTTCCAATAAAATAGCTATAAAAAAATTTCTTTACTACTAAACAAATTATAAAAAGCCGCTTGGTACAAGACAAAAAAAATCCCCTTCAAAAAGGGGATTTTATATAGGTATTTATAAAAGACTTACTTTTCCATTGCTTCAGCAACACCTGCTGAAAGTCTGCGGTATGTTCCATTTTCCAGGCGCTCTCTGATATCTGAAAATGCTGACAAGGTTTCCTCTACATCTTCAAGGGTATGAGTAGCCGTCGGAATTAATCTAAGCAGGATCAAACCTTTAGGTATTACGGGATAGACCACAATTGAACAGAAGATCCCATAGTTCTCTCTAAGATCATTTACCAGTGCCATAGCCTCGGGAATACTACCCTTAAGATAAACCGGAGTAACACAACTTTGAGTAGTTCCAATATCGAATCCGCGATCTTTTAAGCCGTTTTGAAGTGCATTGGTATTCTCCCACAGCTTCTCCTTAAGCTCGGGCATTGTTCTTAGCATTTCAAGACGCTTAAGAGCTCCAATGACCAGCTGCATTTGAAGCGACTTGGCAAACATCTGGGAACGTAGATTATACTTCAGGTAATCTATGATCTCACGGTCGGCAGCAATAAAAGCTCCCGTACTGGCTAGAGACTTGGCAAAAGTGGCAAAATAAACGTCTATTCCATCCTGCACTCCCTGCTCCTCACCTGCTCCGGCTCCTGTTTTACCAAGTGTTCCAAAGCCGTGTGCATCATCAACCAACAGCCTGAAATCATATTTCTCCTTTAGGGCAACTATTTCTTTAAGTTTTCCCTGCTCCCCTCTCATTCCGAAAACTCCTTCAGAAATCACAAGGATCCCGCCACCGGTTTGCTCAACGATCTTCTCGGCGCGCTGCAGGTTCTTCTCAATACTCTCCATGTCATTGTGCTTATATGTAAAGCGCTGACCTAAGTGTAATCTAACACCATCTATAATACAGGCGTGAGCGTCTACATCATATACTATGACATCTTTTTTCGAAACGAGGGCATCAATGGTAGATACCATTCCCTGATAACCAAAATTGAGCAGATACGCAGCTTCTTTATGAACAAATGAAGCAAGCTCATCCTGCAATTTTTCATGTAGTGTAGTGTGCCCGCTCATCATTCGCGCACCCATGGGATAAGCAGATCCCCATTCTGCAGCAGCTTCGGCATCTACCTTACGCACTTCAGGATGGTTTGCGAGCCCCAGGTAATCGTTCACACTCCAGGTGATCACATCCTGCCCACGAAATTTCATGCGATTGGAAATTGGCCCTTCCAGTTTAGGAAATACAAAGTAACCTTCCGCTACTTCGCTCCACTTACCCAAAGGCCCCTTGTCCTTATATATTTTATCAAATAAATCTGCCATTTTTATTAAGTTTTGACTTCGGCAAAAGTAGTAAATAAATAGTAACTCTAGAATGCAGACTAGCTAAGTACACTGAAAAACATGAAGTTCAGTGAAACTTTAACAGCTCCTGCCACTAATAAAACCATAACGGTTTGTGTGAAAGAAAATTGCGAAAAATATGAACTGGAGTTAGTTCCTGCCGCTATTTTACGAACTCTATTTGATTAACAGCCTTTTCGTTCTTACTGTCAAAAAAGCCCTGCTCGTTCATCCAGTCGTCACTAAAGACTTTGCTCATGTAACGGGAACCATGATCTGGGAAGATCACCACGACTTTGCTGTTTTTGTCAAACTCACCTTCCTCGGCTAGTTGTAACACTCCCTGCAAGGCTGCTCCACTTGTATAACCCACGAATAATCCTTCTGTACGGGCAAGTTGACGTGCTGTATGTGCGCTGTCTTCATCACTAACCTTTACGAATTTGTCGATACTTTCAAAATCTGTAGCAGTAGGGATAAGGTTCTTTCCTAATCCTTCAATGCGATATGGATAGATCTCTGAAGCATCAAATTCTTTTGTTTCGTGATATTTTTTTAGAACAGAACCATAAGCATCAATCCCGAGTATCCTTATGTCCGGATTTTGCTCTTTAAGGAATCTGGCAGTTCCGGAAATTGTTCCTCCGGTACCGCTGCAGGCCACCAAATGGGTGATCTTACCTTCGGTCTGTTTCCATATCTCCGGTCCTGTAGAGCGGTAATGAGCCTCTATATTGAGTTCATTGAAGTACTGGTTGATATAGACAGATCCCTTGATCTCCTCATGCATCCTCTTTGCCACCTGATAGTAAGATCGGGGATCATCGGCACTTACGTTTGCAGGACAAACATAGACCTTTGCGCCCATTGAGCGCAACATATCTATCTTGTCTTTAGAAGATTTTGAACTTACTGCCAGGATACATTCGTAGCCTTTGATCACACTAACCATAGCAATGCTAAAGCCGGTATTACCGGAAGTGGTCTCTATTATAGTATCACCGGGCTTAAGGATTCCCTTTTTTTCGGCTTCTTCTATAATATGTAATGCTATTCTATCTTTGGTGGAGTGACCCGGGTTAAAAGCTTCTACTTTTGCGAAATAGTCTCCTTTAAGATCCTGGGTAATACGGTTTAAGTGGATAAGAGGGGTATTACCAATTAGTTGTAATACATTATCAAAAACCTGTAAATCTTCTCTCATAAATTGAAGTTATTTACAATAATCGCTTTGAAAAACTTTGATTCAAAACGATCACAAACGAAGCAAATTTAAGTCAAATATTTTAATTAATCGCTGATTCCCTCTAAATCCAGGAGAAAAGCATATTCTTCGGCTACTTCCCGGAGCGCCTCAAAACGACCAGATGCTCCACCATGTCCTGCTTCCATGTTGGTGTGAAAGAGCAGCTTATTGGAGTCGGTCTTCAGCTCCCTCAATTTGGCCACCCACTTGGCCGGTTCCCAGTACTGTACCTGTGAATCGTGTAGTCCTGTTGTGACCAGCATGTTCGGGTAGTTTTGAGCAGTTACATTATCATAAGGAGAATAGGATTTCATATAGAAATAATACTCGGGATCATTTGGATTTCCCCATTCATCATATTCTCCGGTGGTGAGAGGAATGGTCTCATCCAACATGGTAGTGACCACATCCACAAATGGCACAGAAGCTATTATTCCCTTATAAAGTTGCGGGGCCAGGTTCGCGACCACCCCCATGAGCAATCCACCGGCAGAACCTCCGCTTGCATACATATGCTCCGGATTGGTATAATTCTCCTGAATAAGATGTTTTGTACAATCAATGAAGTCTGTAAAAGTGTTCTTCTTCTTAAGAAGTTTACCATCCTCATACCATTGTCTTCCCAGGTATTCACCACCCCTGACGTGCGCAATGACAAAAATAAATCCACGATCAAGCAGACTCAGACGAACGTTGGAAAAATAAGGATCAATAGTAGATCCATACGATCCATAGGCATATTGTAAAACGGGATTTTTCCCATCTTTTTTAAGCTCCTTACGGTGTACGAGCGTCATAGGGATCTTAGTGCCATCCTGCGCAGTAGCCCAGATACGGTCTGAGATGTAATTCTCCTTCTTGAATGTGCCTCCTAAAACCTCCAGCTCCTTCCTCACAAGCTTTTCCTTTGTACGCATGTTGAAATCAACCACCTGTGTGGGCGTAAGTAAGGAATTGTAAGTATACCTTAGAATTTCGGTATCAAAATCTGGATTGGTGCCCGTGAATGCAGTATAGGTTTCATTGTCGAAAGGCAAGAAGTAAGAGTCTGTACCGTCCCACCTGCGAATATGGATCTTGTTGAGGCCGTTACTTCGCTCGCTTACCACAAGATAATCCCTAAAAAGGTCTATATCTTCAAGCAGCACATCCTCCCTGTGAGGAATTACCTCTTGCCAGTTCTCTACTCCCGGATCATGAACAGGGGTCTTCATCAACTTGAAGTTGGTAGCCCCATCCTTGTTGGTCATGATATAAAAACATTCCCTGTAGTGAGCTATACTATATTCTACTCCCCTTATTCTTGGCTGAACGATATGTACTTCCCCATGCGGGTCATCGGCTGCAATAAACCTGTATTCGGAAGTTAAAGTACTGTCAGACCCAATTATGATATATCGCTGAGACTTGGACTTGTAAACATAGGTGTGAAAGGTTTCATCTTCTTCAAAGAACACCAGTTCATCCTCCTTTGCTTTAGTCCCCAGACGATGCTTATAAATTTTATTGCTACGCAGGGTTTTCTCATCCTTACGGGCATAGAAAAGTGTCTTGTTGTCATTTGCCCATGTGGCACCACCTGTAGTGTTCTTGATCTTCTCAGGATAGATCTCGTTCGTTTCCAGGTCTTTGATGTAAATGGTATACTTTCTTCGGCTCACCGTATCAACAGCATACGAAACAAGTTTATTGTTCGGGCTCACGCTAATACCGCTCAACCTGTAGTAGTCATGACCTTCGGCCATTTCGTTAACATCAAAAAGAATTTCTTCGGGGGCCTCAAGAGTCTCCTTTTTCCGGGAGTAAATGGGATAATCCTTTCCCTTCTCAAAACGGGTGATATACCAGTAACCATTCAGCTTATAAGGTACAGATGAATCATCTTCCTTGATCCTTTTCTTTACCTCCTGGAAAAGGTTTTCCTGCAGCTCTTTTGTATGAGCTGTCATTTCATCATTATAGATGTTCTCCCGGGTGAGGTAGTCAAGAACTTCCGGATTTTCACGTTCGCGTAGCCAGAAGTAGTCATCTGTTCGAACATCTCCGTGTTTCTCAAGTTTTACCGGAATTTTCTTGAGCCGGGGGGCAATTATTTCTTTAGCAGCAACTTTCATTTTCCATTTCAATTTTACCGGCTGCAAAGTTAAGCTTTCTAATAAAGAAAACTTAAAACTGTGTCTATAAGTTCTCTATAATGACCTT
>CAYLZB010000013.1:0-31444 GCA_964388165.1 uncultured Flavobacteriaceae bacterium
TAATTCCGCCGGGGCACATACAGAAGGAGTAAACTCCCCTGCCCTCCACCTGCTTCACGATGCTATAGGAAGAAGGCGGTAAAAATTCGCCTCTGTTATCAGTATGGTACTGGATCCTGTCGATCAATGCCTGTGGATGTTCTACCCTCACCCCCAGCGCAAATGGTTTAGCCTCAATATAGATGTTCTTGTGGTATAGCAGTTCAAAAATATCTCTTGCAGAATGTCCCGTGGCTAAAATGACCTTTTTGGCCCCTATCTTTCTCCCGTCTCTAAGTAGAACCCCCTCAACTTCCTCATTTTTCACCAGGATATCGATAACACGGGAATCAAACAGTACTTCTCCGCCGTGATCTAATATTGTTCTTGTTATATCCTGAATAATGGCCGGTAACTTATTAGTGCCAATATGTGGATGAGCCTCTACCAGGATCTGCGGTGTTGCTCCAAAAGCAACTAAAAGCTCAAGTATCCTGTTTACGTCCCCCCGCTTTTTACTCCTGGTATAAAGTTTACCATCGGAGTAGGTGCCTGCTCCTCCCTCTCCAAAACAGTAATTTGAATCTTCATTGACAACGTGTTCAATATTCAGCTTTTTAAGATCTCTACGGCGGGCACGTACATCCTTTCCCCTTTCTATCACGATTGGCTTCTTGCCTAATTCAATACATCTCAAAGCTGCAAAAAGACCGGCCGGGCCTGCCCCCACAATGATTACGACTTCCTCATTGAAAACATCTCTGTATTCCGGCGTTTTTATCTTTATTTCCTCAAAGTCCTCATTCAAATAGACCTTGACCTTAAGGTTTATTTTGACCTTCTTTTGCCGGGCATCAATACTTCTTTTCATTACCTCCACATGACGCATTTCAGAAAGAGGCAGACCTTTCTCCCGCGACAAGTGATGTTTTAATGCTTCAGCATTGCCGGCAGTTTCAGGAGATACCTGTAGGGAGAATTCTTGTTGCACGCAGATCTAATTTTGATGCAAATATAAGTTTTCTCTTTTAGGGTCAGTCAACCGTAATTGAAACGTCGTCCAGCTCGTATACCCCGTTATAGTATGGGTGATCGCTTCCTGTATACCTAAAAGCGATATATCCTTTACCATTAAGACATGAAAGATCTACAAAGCCCGAAGAGAACCAGTCGCCAAAGAAATCATTGTTCTGTGCTACATAGGCAGCAGAGAGGATCTTCCATTCAGCCTTTATCAGGTTTTCTTCATTACCATCCCAATTGGTGGAAATAAGCACATCCATAAAACTGCCATTCGCAAAACTTGTGGAAGTTTTAAATGAAAGGACTTCTCCACTGTTAGTGTCAAAATTGATCCTGGGCGTGATCAACCAGCTTATACTTCGGCTATCGCCCGAACCAGCAGGTCGCATCCTGGCCGATCTTCCCAGAGAAGCATTTGCACCTGTGGAAGAATAAGCTTCCCAGGGGCGGGAACCCTCCTGAACTATGTTCTTCCATCCCTTTCCTTCCACCGGTTTGTTGTTCTTTTGTGTACTGAAGTCATCCTCAAAAAGAATTTTAGATCCTGATCTATTTGTCTGTCCACAATCGATCAGCTCAGGGTCACATCTTGGATTTTTATCCAGGTCGACATCCCCCGGCAGGTTAACGTAGAGGGTATAAAAGTCATCGTAATAATCCCGGGTGAGGATGCCTTTAATACTTCCTGAACCGGTAGGTAATTTCAAACCGGCAAAATCGGCATAGGTACTGGTGCTAAGAACGAACGGGAAATCTCCCGAACAACTTTCAAGTAACCTTTCGCCATCAAACTCATCATTCGCTTCGGCAGCATATGTCACTGTTTTTTCCCGGTCCACCAGCATTCTATTGAACTGTACATTATCTAATTGTACATAGAGGTTCTCCAGGTGGTCACCAAATTCGGAAGCAGAAATTATCCGGGGTTCTACCCTGGCAACTTCAGCACTTCTGGTAAGATGATAGGAGATTCGGGATTGGGGAATATTGTTGATCTGTTTACCTTCGGCAACTCCAAGCGCCGCAACTCCATTGACCTTACCTACACTCAAACCTTTTAAATTAATATAGATCTTTCTTCCGAAGTTGTAGAATTGGTAGTAGGAATTCATGTTCAGCTTAATGGTTATTCCTGCAGTGGGATCCTGCCTTTTATTTTGAACTATCAACTCCTTATAGAAATTCCCCGCTTCATCACTGGAGACAACATAGGCTTGCATGATCATATCCTCCTGAAAGGTCAAAACTCTATCCTGATCCTGGTTGAACATTCCCAGCACTGCCTCCAGGTCGATATTCGTCTCCATTGCAAGATCGGCAACTCCTGCGGATATTTCATGATCATCCTCAGGTGCACAGCCGGCCAAAAGCAGCAGGCTCAAAATTGATAAAATTCTCTTCATTAAAATCTATAATAAACGTGAGCGTAATAGGTTGTACCGGTTCCAAACCAATATTTGGAACCAAATAAAGGCTGCTCCCTTTCCATGTCAGTTTTTAGTAAATTATAATTGACATTTCTGGACTGTTCGTAACCTCCGGTCTTATAAACAGTATCAAGTATGTTGTTGAGGCTACCAAATACACCCACGAAGCGGTTCCTTAACCTCCAGGATTTTCCGCCTACCATATTGACGAGCATATAACTTTGGAACTCCTCCTGCTTTAGCAGTTGCGAGGCTACTTTTTCATCATAGCCCACAAGAGGAAGTCCGTCGACATCTGTGTAGAAGTTGCGGGTCCTGGTAAGAGGCGCTATATCAACAAAGGCTTTTGAAAAGAAATTCGCGGAAGCCGAGATCCACCAGTACGCCGGGTCCCGGTATTCAAATCCGGCCTGTATGGCTTGTTGGGGTCCTCCCGGAACATGATAATTCTTTAATGAAGACCTCCCCATTCGTCTTAATTCGGGAAAGTCATCAGAGGTCAAATATACTTCGGGATCCTTATGGAAAATATAATCTCCAAAAGAACCTGCTGAACGTAATTTTAGTGTACTGCTGACAGGTATTTCAAAACCGAATTCTATCCCCAAATGCCGTTTCCCAATTCCTGTAAGGATCTCCTGCACAAAAGCGTTACTCACATCTCTTGCAGATCCTGAAAGCCCATCGGCATAGAAAAATGAAACTTCTGTAATATCCTCGAATCGACCGTAAAATCCGGTAACTCTTCCTGAAAGGAAGGGAGTCCTGATGTTATAACCTGCATCTGCAGTATAGATGCTTTCATTTTTGAGGCCCAGAACGGCCTCATTGTTCTGGCGTACATTTGAAAAACTGTTGCGAAGTCCGGGAGGTTTAGTTGAATGGGCGAAATTGGCACTAAAATAATGCCTGCCACTCATCTTGTACGTCATGCCCGATTTTGCTCCGTAGTTTCCAAAGGAGAGCAGTTTGCTTTCTCCTAAAGAGTTTTCGGGAAAATTGCCGTTTTGAAAGATCCCGGTGCGTTGAAAGGAGGTCCCGGAGCCATGAACAGCAAAGTAATATTCTGATCTCTTGAGGGTAAGTTCCGCCTGAAGAAACCCACTTCCATTTTTTGCATCTAGAAAATAATTATACTTGAATTTGTCATTTTCGGAAACCAGTCTGCTTGGGTTCTGCAGGTCGTTTTGTGCTTTTGAACCTGACGAAAAAGGATCCACATCAAGAAAACCGGTTGCTCCGAAAAGATCCAGCACAGAAGCAAAATTTTCACTTCTAAGCCGGCGGTAGCCAATTCCACCTGATAGAACAATTTCAGAATCCCACTTATACCGGAAATTTGAACCGGCACTAATTTGTCTGTCGTCATTCCTGTCTTCATAAAGAGCATAGAGTGCATTACCTCCTGCAGTCATTGATGTCTGGTTTGCGAGGTAAAGATCATCCCATCTGATTTGCCCGTTCTTACGGAAATCCTGTTCTGCCAGGAAAGCAGCACGATAATCGGGTGCATAGGCATTTCGCAGGTGGTAAGAAGGCAGATTCTGGTAATAAGAGGCGTCAGGATTGCTGCCTCCGCCGATCAGGATCTCCTCACCGCCGGTACTCGAATAGATCCGGCTGCCTCCGTAGTCAATTCTACTGTTGCCAACTTTCCCAAATTGGTAGGCCACATTGGAGTTTATCTCAAGATCATTATTGAAAGACCAGGAATGGTTGAGCATCATTACAGGCTCCTCCACCTTCCTTATCCTGGAATTCCTTATCTCTCCTTTGTCCCACCCCCAGTAGGAGTTATACTTTTGCCCTTTAATCTCAGCTACTTCTTCGGAAACCGGGGAACTCTTCCCTGCGCTGTTAGGAGTATAAATCGCCGTGAAGTTAAGGCTGTGCGAATCATTGAACCTTTTTTCTACTGAAGTGAAAAGTGAAGTGGCATCGTAAGAAGTTCCTTCCACATAGCCTTCACTGCCAAACCTTTTAGACAAAGACAATGAATAAGCCCATCCTGAAGGAAGTAAACCGCTATGATAACTGCCCATGGCCCTTCCTGAGTATGACCTGTTAGCAGCCGCATAAGAGAACTTCCCGCCGTTAGGAAATTGGGAAGCTCTCATAATAATATTAGTTGTTCCGGCAGGACCGCCAAAAGAAGCCCCGGAAGGAGAGGTGCCGTAGGTGAATTCCTGATTGCGCTGCACATCATTCAATCCACCCCAATTGCTCCAGAGAGGTCTTCCATTGAAAAATTTATTCATTTCCACCCCATTGATCAGCACTTTAGAATATTCACTGTCATAGCCTCGCGGCCTGAAGAACGTACTGCTGAAATCAAAGGCAGCCGCGTTGAGAAATATATCCCTGGAAGCCTGTAGAAGTCCCGATATATTGGCAGAACTACCATCTTCTTCATCCAACTCGTGTTCTTCAAGAGAAATAACTGCCATTTGCTGCTGCATCTCGGGCAGATCAGGTCTCAGGGAAATTAAACCCAGATCGATAACTTCAGAGGAAATCCTTACAGGAAAATGCTTTTCAAAAAAGGCATTTTTAGAGAAGGTTAAAATATGATCCCCGTGCGGAAGCTCTTCAGAAAGAATAAAGAATCCGTTTTCATCAGTAAAATGTTCGGAAAAAATACCTGAAATTTTAATAGAAACACCCGGCAAAGGCTGGCCTGAAAATTCGTCTATTACGGTACCCGTAATAGTTTGTGCCTTTAAATTCGGGCACTGCAGTAACAAAATGGGAAGAAGTATCCTCCCCAGAAAGATTTTTTCCATATACCATTAAAGGGGAGGCATTTACGGCGCAATAATACATTATATTTTCTATCTTTAATCTGCCGCTCATCACTTTTAACAAAATAAAAATCAGGTGGTTAGAAGATATTTTTTACTGCTCAGCCTTCTTCTGGGTCTGACTCATTTTTGGCCTGTTGTTCCGCAGGAAAAGAAGGATTTTAAAGTGGTTAGTATTGCGTTTTATAACGTGGAAAACCTGTTTGACACTTTCGATGATCCCCAGACTTTTGATGAAGACTTTACCCCTTCAGGAAAAAACAGATGGACTCCTGACCTTTACCAAAAGAAACTGAAGAACATTTCCCTGGTATTATCCCAGATCGGACAGGGAATTACAGGTTCCCCTCCTGTGCTTATTGGCCTTAGTGAGGTTGAGAACAGGCAGGTTTTGGAAGACCTCGTAAAAATGCCTCTTTTGGCACCTTACGGGTATGAGATCATCCACTTTGACTCTCCCGATGAGCGGGGGATTGATGTGGCGCTCCTTTATCGCGCCCAATTCTATACCCCATTAAATGCAGTAAAACATTCTTTAATGCTCTTTGAAAGAACCAATACTGCAAAAAGGGATTTCTCCAGAGATCAACTGGCAGTTAGCGGAATTCTCGACGGTGAAGCGCTCCACGTAATAGTGAACCACTGGCCTTCCCGTAGCGGAGGCGAAAAGGCCAGCAGTTATAAGAGAGAAAGTGCCGCGCGTCTTAACCTCAAAATAATTGATTCTCTGCACAGAACAGATCCCTATGCCAGGATCATAAATATGGGAGATTTTAATGACGATCCTCTGGACCATAGTCTTTCGCAGGTACTATGCGCAAAAGCAAAAAAGGAACAGGTAGGTTTTAAAGGATTATATAATCCCTTTATGTCTATTGCTGCCGGTGGCACAGGCACTTCGGCATACCGGGATCAATGGAACCTGTTCGACCAGATCATGGTTTCAAAGCCTCTGATAGAAAAAGACCCTGCAAAATTTACATTTTACAGGGCTTATGTTTTTAATGAACCATTCCTTGTTACTCCATCCGGAGCTTATAAGAATTATCCATTCCGAAGTTTTGGAAACTCAGGCTTTACGGGAGGTTTTAGCGATCACTTCCCGGTTTATATTCTCCTGACAAAGCAAATCGATTAGAACCAGGCTGCCCAAGGTATTCTCGAGAGAACAAAGATGAGGGCAATGCCATAGAAAATAGAGAGGGTTTTAAATTTTGGCTTTGAAGTAAGCTTCTTCTTGTGTTTTGAATAACCCATAGTGATCAAAACAATAGCGATGATCATGATAAGCGGGTGCTCCACCAGGTATAGTCGCAATGTTGAATCTTTCATCACGTCACCCATTCCCACTTCGCCAAAAGCTTTGAAATAAGGAGTTACAAAATATAATACTAGTCCTATTAGCAATTGAATATGAGCAACAATCAAGGAAAAAAGAGCCAGGCGAAAATCTGTTGCGCCGTAATCTTTCTTTGAAGAAAGTCCAATAATAGAATTTACGGTAGCAATGATCAATACCAACAAGACAAGATAAGCCCACCAGGAGTGGATAAAAGATACAGTTTCGTACATGGTTGTTTATTTAGACAGGTAAAGATAACTTTTTTGCATAAAAAAACCGCTCCGGAAAGGGGAGCGGTTTTTACATTTTAGAAAGGTATCAATCCCAAAGGTTTTCTGCTTCAGGACCACCCCAAATAAGCGTAGCAAAGAAAGGATTGTCGATAAAAGGATTGCGGTTACCCTGTGCTCCCTCTATCACTTCCTGCCGTTGCATTTCAAACGCAGAGACAGGATCCTCGACGTTCCATCTAAGGAACATCTCAAGATTTCCCACATCAGAGAATGGCTCACCGTATTTCAGGTGAACATACATCACCATCCGGGCTACATCACCCTTCCATTCATCCCCGGGATACCAGCTGTTTCCATTTATGAGTTCGTAATCTCCGTTACCTTCAGTAAATGGATAATTAGATCGCATTTCATTAATATCAATATCTACAGATCTCAAGTGGTGCAAATCATTCTTTGCTTCCTCAAAATCTACATTACCTTCTAACTTTGACTGCGGATAAATATGTTCTGTATTAAAGGTTTCCCATTCATCTCTTGTATTACCTTCCCAATATTCGTCTTCAGGGCGGCTTTCGCCTGTGTACATAAGAATTACATTATTGGGATTATTTGGATCCTCATCTGCATCATACAAATAATCGTGACGCATGTAATACTCGAGTTTATTTACATGTTGTACCTCGGTAAGAGTTGCAAGTTCTGTCTTAAGCAGAGTTGGATCCTGAGAAAGCGTCACACCTGAATAATACCCCTGAAGATCTGTAGGAATATTAAATGTTACAGGTTTAACAACAACTACGGTCACCGTTGCTGTTGAACAAGTCGGGTTTTCATCGTCATCACAGATCGTGTAGGTGAAGGTGTCGTTGCCTTCGAAACCGGTCGCAGCACTATAGGTAACAGTACCGTCGTTATTAAGTGTTACAGACCCACTACCCGTTGCATCAACAGATGTCAAAATTGCATCATCAATAAGGTTGTCATTGGCCAATAAGTTTGCCAGTACTACTCCAGTCGCTCCAACCTGTACCACTACCTGATCATTTACCGCTACAGGAGAACCTTCGTCTACTACAGTAACAGTGATCGTCGCGGTTGAGCAGGTAGGGGTTTCATCATCATCACAAATAGTATAGGTGAAAACATCTTCTCCAACGAAACCTTCTTCCGGAGTGAAAAGTATATCCCCGTCGTTTTCCAACACCACAGTTCCACGCGTTCCTTCTACTCCCACTTCAACAATCTCTGCATTATCTGCAAGATCATCGTTATTCAAATGGGTAATGATCTTGAGCACCTTATCTTCCTGCGTTTCATAAGCATCGTCGACAGCTGTTGGCGACGAAGCAGTGACAGTGATATTAACAGTCGCGGTTGAACAATTTGGTGACGAAGCGTTATCACAAATGGTATAATTAAAAGAATCCTCCCCCGTAAAATTGGCAGGCGGATTATAGGTATAAGTTCCATCCTTATTGTCTGTCACGGAGCCTCCTTCTTCAGTTTCCTTATCAAAAGCCGTGATCCTTGCGAAGTCAAAAACTGTATCATTATTTAACAATCCAGTAATCTTAACAGCAGTGTTCTCGCTAGTTGTCACTTCATCATCAACTGCTACCGGCACTTCTTCTACAGGAGGTTCTACAGGTGGGATTACCCCACCGCCATCGTCTTCTGAACTACAACCTAAAAAGAGTGCCAAAGCACCTAAAAACAGTAATTTCTTCATTTCTTTCATACTTCTTATTTCCGATTTTCTGCCAAATTTGGCCAAGTTATAAATACAAAAACCTCTCATACAAGATAAGAGGTTTTTGCTTTTTATTCATTCTGCTATTATTCTACAGGAACCCACTCCCCATCAGTCTTGATAAGGTGAAGTTGCTCTACAGCAGCTCTGCCGATATAAACATCAAAAGTCATTAGGTACTTTTGTCCTTCTTCTGCGTTTGGTGCAACTTTACCGTTTAGTAGTAGACTCATTGCTTCAACGATCATTGCATCTGTCCACTGGTTCGCATTACCCGGTCTTCTGTCGAAATTCTTGAACCAACCGGCACTATCTGCAGGGCCAGGGTATTTGTCGATTAGCTGTGCCTCGATATACTCATAATCTGAGTCTGTAAGAACATATACGATTGTATTATCTACAACCCAACCTGTATCTTCAAATCCAAACTGGAGAGTGTATGGAATTACAGTAGGAATAAAATCCCACTCTCTTTCCTCTTCATTGTATACAAAGCTTGCATAACGAGTAACTACACTTCCTGCAAACCTCTTGTACTCAACAGAGATAAAGTCTCCATCCTGAGCGTAAGGGAAACGTGGCTCCAACCATCTTCCAATATAGAAACCGGCATCAGCTTCGCTGCCGAAATTACCGAATCTCTGTCCAAATTCAGTCTGGTAAATCCCTCCGGGCAGAGTTAAAGGCACATGCCACATATTATCACCAAAAGCAAATACATTAGTTTCCATTATAGTGGAAATAGTTTCTTCCTCATTGATAACATATTCTCCATCGCTAAGTACGACCGGAAACATTTCGCTTCCTGATGAACCTGTGTATGTTCTAAAGGACACGTTGAATTGCTTACCTTCAGCCGCATTTGGATATCTCTCCATAAGAAGAACGTTTATTGCTTCAAGGATCATATCATCACTCCAGTAAGCAGCATTGCTCTCTCTTCTGTCAAAGTTATTGTACTGAGCAGCACTTCCGGCAGGTACAGGATATTCCTCTGTCAACTCTGCACCAATGAAGTCAAAGTCACTATTTGAAATATCATAAGCCTGCGCCCCAAATTGAACATAAGAAGTTCCATTGTAACGCAACTTCATGCTCTCCATTCCAGGACTACCGTTGTAGATGGCATAAGATACTTCATAGGTTTGACCTTCAATACCAGGAAAGTTCTCTTCCATTACAACATTAAGAGCCTCAAGGATCATTTCATTGCTCCAGTAAGCATCTCTACCTTCTCTTCTGTCAAAGTTCCCAAAACGCCCTGCACTTGAAGCCGGATCTGGATATACAGCTTCCAATTCATCCTCGATTAATTCGAAATCATCATCGGTAAGTTCATAAGACTCTTCTACAGCTATTGTTCTGTAGGTAAGACTTACATAGTCATTAAGTTTAGCCTGAGGAAACTGCAATTCAAGGTAATCCTTAATTTCAGTAGTACTGGTGAAGTAATTCCTATCAAGGCCCACAGCTTCATAACCTGCTTCAGTTACAGTATGATCTTCAGGTGTGTTGGGTGCGTTAAGGTTAAAGGTCACCTGAGCAAGAGAACCTTCTCCCCAAAGAGGAAAGTTCTCAGCAAGTATTTGTGGGATTAAAGCACCTGCGTTTTCCAGAGAGGCAAAATTCTCATCCTCCAATTCCAAAGCCTCATAATCATCGGCTGTAAGAGTATACTCCTCAATCCCAATGACCGGTGTTCCCTCTATTCTTTCGTCCACATCGTTATGGAGGTCTTCCATGGGCTCACAGCTCACAAGCGCAAGACCAAAGAACATCATTAATAAATAGATCGAATTTTTCATTATCAATTTTTTTTAGAAGTTAATTTTTGCCCCAATATTGAAAGTTCTTCCGAATCCGTAGAACACTCCGTCATTGATTCCTCCGCGGGCAATTGAGATATATTCTGTGTCCAGTACGTTGTTCACGTTACCCATAAGAAGTGCCTCAAGGTTTCCTATATCAAATTTATGGGTTAAACCGAAGTCAACAAGACCATATTCAGGTAGCTCCCATGATTGACCAAGTTCTCTTGTACTTCTTGTTTCTGGTTCAAACTCAGCATAAAGATCGTCAAAATAATTCCAATCAACGCGAACAGTAGTTCCTTCAAATACTTCATAATTTGCTCCAGCTGCCATCGTAGTTTGAGCAGAACCACCCACTTTAAGATCAGCTACGTAAAGGTTGATCGTTCTAATTAGCTCCTGCTCTTCGTTGTAAATGTCAACATCTGTGATATCATTCTTCCAGGTCCAATCTCCTACAGAAACCATACCGGTAAGAGTCAATTTTTCTAACGGACGATAGCTGAACTCAAGTTCAACTCCCTGGTGAAGAGCGTTAAGGCCAAGAATGTTGGCAGAAGCCGTTGTACCATCTGGCTGCTGGAACCTTTGTACAAAGGTCTTGTCATTCCACTCTGTACGGTAGATGTTCAAGTCTGCTCTAAAGTTAGTGCTACGGTACCCGTAACCTAGCTCCGCACTAAATACTTTTTGATTTTCTGCACCTTCGTTGATATCATTCATGAAGTTAAGGAAAACTGCGTTAGAGAATGGTGCTTTCTCGAAGTAACCAATATTGGCAAAAACATTGTTTTTGTCGTCAAGGTTGTAGTTTGCACCACCTTTTGCCATGTACCCAAAGAAGTGTTGATAATCTGTTTCTCTCGCAGGGTCTGTATCAAGATAGTTGAAGAAATCCTCTCTCTTGTATGATGTGTTCGAACCTGAAACTGTTACGAAAGCAGAAAGTGCATCTTCTGAATACTCTACCTGTGCAAAAAGACCTTCCCAAAGAACAGTTCCTATATCGTGATAATCGATCTTATCTCCTACCTGTGCAGTAGCTAAAGGATTATTCTCATCTGCATCATCAAAAACAAAACGTCCACCAAGTAGATCTGTCACTTCGGTAAAGTGTTCTCCCTGGTAATATCTGAAGTCCACACCCCCGGTGAATTCAACATTTTCAAAAATTTCAGAAGAAATTGTAGAAAGTACACCATACCACTGGTGATCATTTCTTGAAGCTCTTAGGTAAGTCTCAGAACCTAAAGCTCCACGCTCCATATTTTCTTCAACGATAAGATCAAGGTTCACAGGTTGAAGGTATCCAAATCTATATGGACTTGGATCATTGAAATCCCCAAGACCAAATTTGTTAACCCCACCGTATCCACCTCCACCACCGGAGCCGAATGAAGCATAAGCTGAAGTAGAAAGCTGTGCATTGTCTGAAATATCCCAGTAATGGTTAAGAGATATTTGTGGCTTGTGATAGAAGTTGTCCTCAATGTGAGTAACCTGACCATTCATGTAACCCCAATCTGAATTGAAACGAGTTCCGCTTTCGCTTCTTCTATATAGTTCAATTGGAAGGGCGTTTTGACGCTGCCCGTGTCTTTGTTGTGCTCCAAACGCAGTTAAAGACAATTCGTGATCCCCAAATTCTTTTGCAATGTTCAAAAAGTAAGAGAACCCACTGAATTCAGTTCCATCAACATATCCGTTACCTGTAGTTCTGGCACCGGAAACAGTTGCTGCCCAACCATTATCCATTTTTCCGGTAGAAACAGTAGCAGCTACTTTTTCATAACCGTCATTTCCAATAGAGTAGAAAGCGCTTCCACCCTTTTCAGCATCGGTAGTTTTTGTAACAATGTTAATTGTTCCTCCAATAGAAGGTACAGCTACTTTTGAAGCTCCAAGACCTCTTTGTACCTGCATAAATCTTGTAACATCAGAAAGTCCAGCCCAGTTACTCCAGTAAACACGACCATTCTCCATGTCGTTCACAGGAATACCATTGATAAGTACTGCTATGTTTTCAGATTCAAAACCTCTCAACCGGATCTCTGAATCTCCGAAACCACCACCGCCTTTAGTAGCGTATACCCCAGGAGTTGATTTTAGGATCTCAGGAAATTCCTGGTTACCTAACCTGGTTTCAATTGCTTCAGCCTGAATAGTTGAAACCGCAACAGGAGTCTTTCTATCAATAGCGATAGAGTAAGTAGTAATGATCACTTCTTCCAGTGCATCTGCATCTGGAGAAAGAAGAATTCTGCCAAGATCGACAGTTTGACCACCTGTAACTGAAAAAGGCACACGGAGTGTTTCAAAGCCAACATAGCTTATTTCAATAAAACCGCCAGAACGATCGGTTTCAATGCTAAACTTACCTCCGAAATCGGTCATCCCACCTGCCTGGGTACCCACTACCAGAACGTTAGCACCCGGTAGCGGTGCATCCATGTCAGAATCGATTACCGTTCCGGTAACAACCCCTTGTGCAAAAATTGTAGCCGACGTTAAAAAAAACGCTAATGCTAAAAATTTCCTCATTGTGTAATTTGTTAGTTTGTGTTTAAAAAGTTGATGCAAAAGAACGATTTTCTTCTAAATTATCCTTTAACTAAAGGTTAAGAATTATCCACAGTACCAGCCATTTACACCATACTATACAACAACAAATAACCCACTGATTTTCAGTGGGTTATTTAAAAACATCTCAAAGTACTTAACAGCCTGTCACTGCTGAAGATAAAATTTTAACAAATTGGAGGTGGAGGAATCATGTAAACCAACGTCATTTTTTTCAATTTCATTAAGAATTGTTGTTGCAAGTTGCTTTCCTAATTCCACTCCCCATTGATCATAACTGTATATATTCCAGATAATTCCCTGAACAAAAATCTGGTGTTCATAAAGCGCGATCAGCTTTCCAAGACTCTCGGGAGTAAGTTCGTCGAATAGAATAGTTGTGGTAGGATTGTTCCCTTTGAAAACCTTAAAAGGCAGCAATTCTTCAACCTGTTCAGAAGTTATATTTTTAGCCTCAAGTTCTCCTCTAACTTCTTCGGAAGTCTTCCCTTGAAGCAAAGCCTCTGTCTGGGCAAAGAAATTGGCCATTAATTTATCGTGGTGCTCCTTTTCATTATGAAGAGATCTCTTGAACCCAATAAAATCTGCCGGAATTAATTTTGTTCCCTGATGTATCAACTGGAAAAAAGCGTGTTGCGAATTTGTACCCGGTTCCCCCCAAATAATATTTCCGGTTTGATAGCTAACATCATTACCGTTACGATCAACACCTTTACCATTACTTTCCATGATCGCCTGTTGCAGGTAAGCCGGGAACCTGTGGAGGTATTGGGTATAAGGAATTATAGCCTGGGATTCAGCTTCGAAGAAGTTATTGTACCACAGCGTCAAAAGTGCCATTTGGACAGGAATATTATCTTCAAAAGCAGTCTCCTTGAAATGCTCATCCATTTTACGGGCGCCTTCCAGAAGAGAATTGAAATTATCATATCCAATGGAAAGGCTAATAGAAAGACCTACCGCACTCCACAATGAAAAGCGACCACCCACCCAGTCCCACATAGGGAAAATGTTTTCGGTCTCTATCCCAAATTCTTCTACTGCTTTTACGTTGCTGGAAACAGCAACAAAATGCTTTGCAACAGCATCGGCCGGTGCCTTTTTAGTAAACCATTTTCTAATCGTGGTGGAATTAGCAAGGGTTTCCTGTGTAGAAAATGACTTCGACACGATTACAAATAAGGTAGTTTCGGGATTGAGGTCTTTGATCACTTCCTGTACGTGATCACCGTCGACGTTGGAAACAAAATGTACTTTAAGGTGATTTTTGTAATATTCCAAAGCCTCGGTCACCATAACGGGCCCAAGGTCAGACCCTCCAATACCAATATTCACAACATCGGTAAAAGCTTTGCCTGTAAATCCCTTTTTTGCTCCGGTAATTACCGAATAGCAAAAGTTCTTGATCTTATCCTTTACTTCAAAAACTTCGGGCATCACATTCTCCCCGTCGACTTTTACTTCAGCATCTTTCGGTGCCCTTAAAGCCGTGTGGAGCACTGCACGACCTTCGGTCCTGTTAATTTCTTCCCCCTCAAAAAGAGCATTTATGGCTTCCTTTAGTCCGGCTTCATTTGCAAGATCTGTTAGATATTGTTTGGTTTCTTCAGTTATTAAATTCTTGCTGTAGTCCACGTAAAGATCCTGCCACTGAAGTGTAAAAGCTTCAGCCCTCTTCGGGTCCTTCTTAAAAGCATCTTTTAGGTTCAGGGATCTTACTTCAGAAAAGTGAGCCTGGAGTTTCTTCCAGGCTTTTGTATTGGTTGGATTAGTATTCGTCATTATATGGGTTCTTTAACTTGGAATTCAATACTATTCAGCTCATCCTTTAAAGGCTCTATAGCAGCGAAATAGGAAGGAATATATTTGTCTTCAATAGGCTCTGCCGCAGGAAGATTTTGTCTAAATGGATCAACCTGCTCACCATTTTTCCAGAAGCGGTAACAAACGTGGGGTCCTGTTGCCAAACCGGTACTACCAACATAACCAATGATATCTCCCTGTTTTACGCGCTGTCCCTGTTTTACTGCCCTTTTTGACATGTGCAGGTATTGGGTAGTGTAAGTGTCATTATGTTTGACCTTTACATAATTCCCGTTACCGGCAGTATAGGAAGAAGCTATAACTACACCATTTGCCGTACTCCATATAGGTGTACCGTGGTTTGCGGCATAATCTGTTCCTTTATGCGCTTTCCAACGCTTTTGCACCGGATGAAATCTCCTGGGACTGAAACGCGAAGAGATCCTTTTATAGTCTAGTGGAGCTTTAAGAAAAAAGCTTTGAAGAGGACGTGCTTTCTCATCATAATAGTCCCGGACTCCCGCAACAGAATCGGTCAAAAAGCTAAATGCATAATAAGGTTTGTCCTGATGATAGAAAACCGCAGCTTCAATACTCTCTATTCCTGCGTAGATACTGTCATTAATATATCTTTCATTGTACACCAGTTTGAATCTGTCACCTTTCTGTAACCTGAAAAAGTCAATGCTCCATTGATAAATGTTACTCATTTCATGAGAGATAAGATAACTGAGACCTTCATCCTGTATTGTCTCGGTCAAACTGGAATTAATAATTCCCGATACAGACTTTTTTGCTATGGTGACAGGTTTTTTAGCAGTGTAGACTGAGATGCTATCACGAAGATCCACTACAGTGTAGTTGATGATATCATTCTCATATATGAAGGCTTTTGGAGTTTGGGCCGAATCCCTCTCCTTCAGGATGGTATAAGGTTTCCCGATAACAATTTTCCTGGGATTGAATGTATCCTTAACCTTATTAACTATCGCGAAAATGTTGTTCGGGTCGACTCCATGAGATCCCAATATAAGACCAAAACTGTCACCTGAACGTATGGTATCCCGTACCACTTCATAGTCATTAAGCACAAAGCCATATTCCTTGATAATTGCCGGCGCTTTAACTTCGCTTAGATTCTCGGCTATTTCAGGTTTTTCATTGCGGTCATTACAGGAAGTAATAACCATCATCAACATTAGCAGGTAACTAAATCTTTTCACTCTTATATTTTTTATTGTGTTATCATTTCTTCAACCCATTCTTTGCCCCAATTCTTCTTTTCCTCTTCATTCCAAAGTTCAGGAAAAAATGTAATTCTTTGAAAACTAGGTGGTAAAAATTGCCTCCAGTTGGTACCGCCCGTAGCCGGTGCTGCTGACTGATTCTTTCCAATGAGATACTTTTGCGCAGCACCAATATGCACTAACAGCCAATTTACATTGACTGCAGTATCCATAGTACGCAACGCTTCCCTTAGATTTTTATTGTTTTTATCTTCAGCAGAAAGCTGCAGAAATCTCTCGTAGATCGTATTGTTCTTCAGCCTGTTGGCAGTTCTAAGGAACCTGTTGGTATATTTCTTTTCGAATTGCCTTAGGGTAAGGGTCTTTTCCCCTGTGTCAAGATTGGTTGCCCCTCTCTTCCAGTAAACATTGTCAAATAGCTCTTCAATGCTCCTGTCATTTCTGAAATTTTCCCTGATCTCGGTATGCACCAAATTCTCCAGGGGTGTAGAATAGATCTCGATCATCCTAAATTGTGCCGACTGGAACCCACTGGCCGGTAACAGAGCCATACGGAACTTTAAAAATTGCTCCCGCTCCATCCCTCTTATCATCACATCGAAAGAATTCGCAAGTATCCTGAAGTAGCGGACGATCCTGTTAACCTTTTCAATAAAAAAGGCTACAGTCAGTTCTTCGCTTTCAACAATTTGTTTTTGCTCGTGGATAATAAGTTTAAAGTATAGTTCAGTGATCTGGTGATAACCAATGAAGATCTCTTCGTCAGGGAAATGGGTTTTAGGATTTTGAAGGCTGAGTAAGGTATCCAGATGGATATAATCCCAGTAAGTAAGATATTTATCATACAAAAGACCATCAAGATAGGAGCCCAGGTCTTGTCCGGAATTTCGAAATTTCTCTTCCAGCTGCCGTACCTTTTCGGCTATCTCGGGTTGTATACCGTCCATTCTTACTTCATTATAATATTGAGCGGATGTTTCAATCCTTTAAAAGCATCCAGATCTGCATCAAGTGACCCCACAGCAAGATCGGCTTTGATCTTTAGAGGGATCCTGTTTTTATCATCACTGACCCAAATAGTAAGGCTTTCTTTTTTCTCAAATACCCTACCTGCAAGCACATAGGGCTGAAATTTGAGTGCTGCAATATTACCCATTTTTGTTTTTACAACCTCCCTCCCAAGGAACTTTAACTTAAAATCGTGACTCTCGTCATCTATGAACATTTTGATATTGAACATCTCTCCCTGGTCAAGAGAACTCACATCCAGATTATTTCTTAAGTAGTAGAAAGAAGAGAGCATATCGTGCACGTTGTCGGGGACAGAGTAGGTCTTCCTTTCATTGTGCTTCCTGTTGAACACATGGGCTATATTACTTTCATGATCAAAATCAATGAGCAGGTCTTTGGTGTGGCCTCCTTCATCAATCTGCCTGATGAACCTCAACGGCGCACCATTTCTTTTGTCCATGAAGGTCTCATAATTATCATCTACCTTAAAGAAAAGATGCAAAAGCCCGGTGGACTTACCTTTACCAACAACATGATATACAGGCTTATTTCTAAGAGTGGTCTCTTTGACCTCAAGAGTTGCGAAGCTGGCGTTGAACATCCCATAATGGATACGGAACCTGAACCACTCCCCTGCGTCAAAGGCCTGGTGAGACTGAGCCGACACATTTAGAGCAATAAGTGAAATTATAACTGCAGCAATTTTCTTCATGTAGAGTAGGTTTTTTCTTCTTCAGTATTAGCAATTACAATTTCTATTCCAAATGTATTAAATCAAAAAACCCCGTCAAATGAATGACGGGGTTTTTAATCTTATTAACCAACTAAAACTTAAATTATGAAAAAAAAGTGATTTTTTTTCCAATCTTGGTAACCACTCCAAAATTGCGGTGCAAAAGTCTTATTTAAGTGCATATTACACAATTAAAATTTTGACTTTAACTCAATCTGCTTCAGAATAATAATTTTTTAAGTCTTAGATTGATATTTAATTCATTCTTCTAATAAAATTACAGTGTTCCCCGCAAAGTTTGCTCTCTTTCTATGGCCTCAAAAAGGGCTTTAAAATTACCTTTTCCAAAAGATTGGGCCCCTTTTCTCTGGATGATCTCAAAAAACATTGTTGGCCTGTCCAAAACTGGCTTGGTAAAGATCTGTAACAGGTAACCTTCATCATCCCGGTCAATTAATACTCCAAGCTCCTTAAGAGGTTCAAGATCTTCATCTATTTGTCCCACCCGGTCAAGCACGTCGTCATAATATGCCTCGGGCACATAAAGAAATTCTACTCCCCGGTCACGTAAGGCGGTCACAGTTTCGATGATATTATCTGTAGCAACGGCGATATGTTGAACTCCGGCGCCATTATAGAAATCTATATATTCCTCGATCTGGGATTTTTTCTTTCCTTCGGCTGGTTCATTGATCGGGAATTTGATCCTTCCGTTACCATTACTCATCACCTTACTCATCAAGGCAGTGTATTCGGTGGAAATATCCTTATCATCGAAAGAAACCAATTGCGCAAAGCCCATTACCTTGGCATAGAACTCGCACCATTTGTTCATTTCATTCCAGCCTACGTTACCAACCATATGGTCAATATACTTAAGTCCTGTATCTTTAACCTGGAAATTTGGTTTGTACTCCTTATAACCCGGCATGAATGGTCCGGAGTAATTTTTTCTTTCCACGAATACGTGCACGGTCTCTCCATAAGTATGGATTCCTGAAAGAACTACGTGTCCATGTTCATCCCTAACTTCTTTAGGTTCAAAGTAGGATTCTGCACCTCTCTTTGTAGTTTCCTCGTAGCTCTTACGGGCATCATCCACCCAAAGGGCTACTACTTTCACACCGTCTCCATGTTTCTCAATATGGGCATTGATCTCTCCCCCCGGTTGCAACGGGCTGGTAAGGACCAACCTGATCTTCCCCTGTTGAAGAACATAGGAAACACGGTCTTTGCTCCCAGATTCCAATCCCGAATAAGCTACCGGTTGAAAGCCCCAGGCCTGCTGATAATAGAACGCTGCCTGCTTGGCATTGCCAACATAAAGTTCAACGTAGTCTGTACCCAGGATAGGAAGAAAATCTTCTGCCTGTGGGACGGTCTTTTTTAATTCTGCGGTGTTATCTGTAGACATAATAAAATATTTTAGGTCGCACTGCGACGTGATTTAAAGTGAAAAATTAATACCTCTCAAAAATAGCATTTTTGAGACTCTTCTAGTTTAATGATCCAGCCAGGACTTATGGTAAGTCTCGTCAGCAATTTCCATTGCATCTTCAGTTACCATCAACGGCTTGAAAGTATCGACCATTACGGCCAATTCTTCAGTCTCCGTCTGTCCTATACTCCGTTCAACAGCTCCCGGGTGCGGTCCATGCGGAATTCCGGCAGGGTGTAAGGAGATATGTCCGGCTTCAATATCATTTCGGCTCATAAAATCACCATCCACGTAGTACAGCACCTCATCACTATCAATATTACTATGACTGTAAGGAGCAGGAATACTCTCGGGGTGATAATCATATAATCTGGGACAGAAGGAACAAACCACAAAAGCATCGGTCTCAAAAGTTTGATGTACCGGTGGCGGTTGATGTATGCGCCCTGTTATAGGTTCGAAATCGTGTATGGAGAAGGCATAAGGGTAATTATAACCATCATATCCTACTACATCAAAAGGATGCGAAGCATAGACCATATCGAAAATTTTACCCTGTTTTTTGATCTTGATGAGGAAGTCCCCTTTTTCATCATTTGTTTCCAGCTCATAAGGCCTCCTTATATCTCTTTCGCAGAATGGAGAATGCTCCAGCAATTGTCCAAAATAATTCCTGTACCGCTTAGGGGTATAAATGGGTCTTCTGGACTCCACTATGAACAACCTGTTCACCTCATCATCAAAGTCTAACTTGTAAATAGTCCCCCGTGGGATCAACAGGTAATCCCCATATTTGAAATCCAGGTTTCCAAGATGGGTTCTTAGTTTTCCGCTTCCTTTATGGATGAACAGCAATTCATCTGAATCGGAATTCTTATAGAAATAATCCTTCGTTGACTGCTGTGGTGCGGCCAGAGCGATATCGACATCACTATTGGTGAGCACTACCTTCCGGCTCTTGAGGTAATCGGGTTCAGGCTTTACCTGAAATCCTTTAAACCTGTATGATTGTATATTCTTTTCGGTAGCTACCTTCGGCGTCACATCGTAACTTCCTTTTATTTCTTTAACCTGTGTTGGCCGTTGCTCATGGTACATGTTGGTGTACATTCCGTCGAAGCCAATGGTTCCGAAGAGCTGCTCGTAATACAAGCTACCATCTGGCTTTTTAAAGACGGTATGTCTTTTATGGGGAATTTTTCCCAGGGTGTGATAGAAAGGCATTTTTTAAACTTTTAATGAAAACGTTTTCGTTGTCCCTTAAAATTCTGAAGGAACAATTACAAATATCAATAAATTTTGTTGGAATTCCCGTTAAAGGACCTCTAAAACCAAAAGCCTACACTAAAATACCATTGACTTACCTGCCTTTCCGGAGAATAGGAATATTTCACTTCAACAGGCCCCAGGAATGTCTCTAAACCATATCCCAAAGCATAGCCGGAATATCTGGGCCACTTGAGCCACCCACCTCCTTCAAAAAGTTCATTTTCGACATTGGCGAAATTTGCACTTAAGATCAGGTGATTTTTTTCTATGAAGCGGTAGTCCAGCTCCAGAAGACCTTTAGCGAAACTATCTCCCGAGAGGCTTATGAATTCATAGCCGTAAAACGAGATAAAATTGTTAATGAAGTCATTACCGTAGCCTCCCAGGAAGAAGTCGAAAATGTTATTCTCCCTGCTTCCAATCCTGAAACCGGCTTCCGAATAAATCTTTACCGCAAGGTTCCCGGCGGGAGAAAAGACATATCCCCATGTTCCTTTAGCCACCGAAAAAGGGGAGAAATCATCCTGACCTTTTGAGGACAAAACATACCAGTGAAAATCTCCGTCAAAGTACCAGCCCTGAGTGGGGAAATATTTATAATCCCGGCTGTCATAGATGAGGTTACCAAAAGTGCTGTAATAGGAACTATCATCAAACTCTCCGGGAGATGGTTCTCCGGGGGCAGGAGCGTTTATGGTTTCAGAGGTAATGTTCAGGTGTTTGTGCTCCACTCCCATCCCCAGTGAAAAAACCTGCTGGAAAAGAGTTTCTGCATATAATTGATTTGTGAAATCTTCATAATCGATCTCCAGCTGATTAATTTCATCACCCTCCACATCGGCGTTTTCCCGTGCAAAATCAAAAGAAACTCCTTTACTGAAGCTATTGAAACGTGACCGAAAACCTACGCTCCAGTAATATCCTTTATCTAAATAATAATTGAAATTATACCTAAAATCATCCCCGAGTACAACATCCAGCGAGCTTACGTCATTGGTTTCGAAAAGACTTTTGTGGGTGATATTCAACAATACCCCGCTATGATAAACATTGTCGTAGTGCAAACCCATTCTCAACGAGGTCTTATCAGGATTTTCTTCCAGTTGCATTACAAGAACATATCCCTGTTCCACAGGCATCAGCCTATAGTTGATCCGGTTAAAATTACGGGTTGCAGAGAGGTTATTGATCCCCAGGTTGAGTTCCCTATAGGTTATGGTGTCGGGAGATTTGATCTTAAGTTTTCCCATTACATAAGCACGGGGATAAGAAGTGTTCCCTTCAAAACGAACATCTGTGATGTAAAGTTCTTCTACTGCCGGTATATCCAGCCTCTTTTCCACCTCTGGCCCCTGCTGCATGGAAGCGATCTTTTTGAGTTCTTCCATTTTTGCCCTCGCAGCAGTTTCACCTGCCTGGATGATCTGCTCCCCTTTTTCAAAAGACATCACCGAGAATGGCTGAATATCAGGGTCTATGTAGACATCGGTCTTCACGATCTTTTCCCGCATATCATCAATAGTCCTGAAGTTGCTTATCTGGGTTAGGATGTCAAAGACCGAACGAAGATCCTGCCTCTCCATCAGGGTATCCTGCACATCCACCCCAATAACAATTTCTGCTCCCCTGCGACGCAACTCCTCAACAGGATAGTTGTTCACCACACCACCATCGGTCAACATCATTCCATCAATAAACACCGGATTAAAAAGGCTCGGAATTGCCGAGCTTGCCGAGATCACCTGCGGAAGATGACCGGAATCCAGGATCACTTCCTCACCCGTCTCCACGTTGGTGGCAACAGCAAAGAAAGGAATGGGAAGTTCACTAAAATCCTGTTGATCCTCAAGATGAAAAGTTAGCTTCGACATTAGGTTATAGACATTTTGGCCCCTTGAAAGTGCAGAAGGAAAGCTGATATTAAAATCATCAAAAGGCAATGTGAGGGCATATTTTTCTGAATCCCTTTTTTCATAGAAGGTTTTAGCTCCTCTTGGCAATTCATCCTGCAGCAGGATGTTGAAATTGGTCGTCTGGAAAATGCTGTCAAGCTGTTTAGCCGAATACCCTGCAGAATAGAGAGCGCCTACTATTGCACCCATACTTGTACCGCCAATGTAATCCACACGTACCCCTGCTTCCTCCAATACCTTTAGCACTCCAATGTGAGCAAGACCCTTGGCCCCACCTCCGCTCAAGACCAATCCCACTTTAGGATCATCTTTTTCCTGGGCTATGCCTGAAAAGATCCCCAAAAAGAGGAAAAGTATGAAGAGCCTTTTATTCATTTTCTGAATGATAATACCTGTAAATAATTGTGGCTTTAGATTTTCCTATGACCGAAGATAAGCTTTCTAGCGATGCTTCCTTTACCCTTTTTAAAGACCTGAAGTGTTTGAGTAATTCTACCACAGTTTTTTCACCAATGCCGGCAATCTCCTCAAGCTCTGTATTGAGCGCAACACTGCTGCGTTTTTGCCTGTGAAAGGTGATCCCAAAACGATGAGCTTCATTCCTTAACTGCTGAATGATCTTTAATGTTTCCGATTTTTTATCGAGATACAACGGAATAGAATCTCCCGGATAAAAGATCTCCTCTAATCTTTTTGCAATCCCAATAATGGCGATCTTTCCCCTAAGTCCAAGTGTTTCCAGCGCTTTTACTCCTGAAGATAGCTGCCCTTTTCCCCCGTCGACGATCACAAGCTGTGGCAAAGGCTCTCCTTCTTCCAGTAGCCTGCGATATCTACGAAAAACAACCTCCTCCATGGAAGCGAAGTCATTAGGTCCTTCCACGGTCTTTATATTGAATTTTCGATAATCTTTCTTGCTGGGCTTTCCATCTTTAAACACGACACACGCAGCCACAGGATTGCTTCCCTGGATGTTTGAATTATCGAAACATTCTATGTGTCGGGGCTCTTCGTTTAGCCGAAGATCCTGCTTCATCTGTGCCATGATCCTGTTCACGTGCCTGTCGGGATCAACGATCTTCATTTGTTTAAAGCGCTCCTGCCTGAAGTATTTTGCATTTCGGGTGGAGAGATCAACGATCTGTTTTTTATCTCCCAGTTTAGGAACAGTCACTTTTAGTTCTTCCCCCACCTCAACTTTGAAAGGCACATAGATCTCCCTGGTGTGAGAGTTGAAACGTTGCCTGATCTCGGTAATTCCCAGCTCAAGTAGCTCTTTGTCGGTTTCACTCAACTTCTTTTTCATCTCAATAGTGTGGGATCTGATAATTGCACCATGTGATAACTGAAGGAAGTTAACATACCCATAACCCTCATCACTTACAATTGAATACACATCAACATTGTTGATCTTAGGATTTACCACAGTGGATTTCGCCTGATAGTTCTCTAAAATGTCAATTTTTGTCTTGATCTTTTGAGCCTCCTCAAACTCCATTCTTTCGGCATGTGCTTTCATTTGTTGCCGAAACTGTTGCAAGGAATCCTTGAAATTTCCTTTCACGATCTGGCGTATGGCTTCGATCTTTTTCTGGTATTCGGCTTCCGTTTCATAAGCTTCACAGGGACCCATGCAGTTGCCGAGGTGGTATTCAAGGCACACCTTATATTTTCCATTCCTTATCTTATCTTCTGCGAGATCATAATTACAGGTGCGAAGGGGATAAACCCCTTTGATAAGGTCCATTAAAGTATGTATGGTTTTGAAACTGGTGAAGGGACCGTAGTACTCACTGCCATCCTTTACTAGTCTACGTGTAGCAAAAACCCTCGGAAATCTTTCATTTTTGATACATATCCAGGGATAGGTCTTATCATCTTTAAGCATTACATTAAAGCGAGGTTGATGCTTTTTGATAAGGTTGTTTTCGAGGAGCAATGCATCGGTTTCTGAAGAAACTACGATATGCCTTATCTCATGGATCTTCTTTACCATCACCCTTATGCGATGGCTGTCATTATTTTTCGTAAAATATGAAGTAACCCTTTTCTTCAGGTTTTTGGCTTTTCCAACATAGAGGATCTTTCCGTTCTTGTCAAAGTACTGGTAAACTCCCGGATTTTCGGGAAGGGTTTTTAACTGCAATTCCAGCTTACTATTCTCCATTCCTCAAAGGTAAAATTTTAGAAATTGTCTTGTTGATACGAAAGCTCAGATTGTACTAATATTTTAAGGCTGAAGAGTTCAGCTACCGCTAAAAGATTCCGCTAAGGATCCAAAAATGGCAAAAAAAGAGCTAGTTTATTCAGCTTCAGCTAAATATATTTTCAGAAATACTTAAGATTTTAAAAATCTGCTTTTACTACCTTGCGGGTATGGAAAAAGTTACGATCGGCCGTTTTGACAAGGCAGATTTCCCGGATCTGCATTTGGAAGACATTGCAGTTAAGGTTGATACCGGCGCCTACACATCTTCCATACACTGTGATCACATCGTAGAGGAAAAAGGGGTTTTAAAATGCACATTTTTGGATGAGGAGCATCCACTTTACAACGGCAGGCCGTACAAATTTTCGGACTATGACATTGTGTTTGTGAAGAGCAGTAACGGTATTGTACAAAAGCGATATCAAATTCAAACCACTATCACTTTATTCGGAAAAACAAGAAAAATTTCTCTTTCACTTTCTGCCCGGCAGGAAATGAGATTTCCTGTACTTTTGGGCCGCAAATTTATTACCCGAAAATTTATTGTAGATACAGAATTGTACGATCTGTCTTATAAGCACAAACAAAATGAACATAAAGATCCTATCAAGGAACAGTAGCCTATATTCAACCCAAAGGTTGATTGAGGCTGCAAAAAAGAGACATCACAACGTAGAGGTAATTGACCCTCTAAAATGTGATCTTATTATAGAGAAAAAACATCCCAGTATATATTATAAAGGCCGGCATATAGAAGATGCCGATGCTGTAATTCCCAGAGTTGGAGCTTCGGTCACTTTTTATGGTACCGCGGTAGTACGACAGTTTGAGATGATGGGAGTGTTCTCTACTACAGAGTCCCAGTCCCTTGTGAGAAGCCGTGACAAATTAAGAAGTCTGCAGGTCCTTTCCCGTGCCCGCCTTGGCCTTCCAAAGACAGTGTTCACCAATTACTCAAAAGATGTTGGTGAGGTCATTGACCACGTTGGCGGGGCACCTCTTATCATAAAACTTCTCGAAGGCACCCAGGGGCTTGGAGTAGTTCTTGCCGAAACAAAAAATGCAGCCGAATCTGTAATAGAAGCCTTTAACGGGCTGCAGGCAAGAGTGATCGTACAGGAATTCATCAAGGAAGCAGGCGGAGCCGATATCCGGGCATTTGTAGTTGATGGTCACGTAGTAGGTGCCATGAAAAGACAGGGGAAAGAAGGTGAATTTCGTTCCAACCTGCACCGCGGAGGTACCGCCAGTATTATTCAGCTGTCAGACGAAGAAGAAAATGCCGCTATCAAAGCCGCTAAAGCTATGGGTCTTGGAGTTGCAGGGGTAGATATGTTACAGTCTTCCCGCGGACCCTTGATCCTGGAGGTGAATTCTTCTCCGGGGCTGGAAGGTATTGAACAGGCCACCGGAAAAGATATTGCAAAATCTATTATTCGTTATATTGAGCGAAACGTTTAGGTTATGGCATCTATAGATGAGAACAATGTTCTTGAGATCCTGGGCAAGAAGGTTTCTCCCGGAAAGAATGCCATCATTAATTTTAACATGGCCAAACTTTACACCACTACTCATGTAGAGGTGCCCATTATTATTGAAAGGTCTAAAAAGCCGGGACCTGTTATCCTCATCACTGCCGGGATCCATGGAGATGAGATCAATGGGGTTGAGGTGGTAAGGCAACTTATTGTGAAGGAGATCAATAAACCGGCAAGAGGAACCATCATCTGTATTCCCATTCTCAACGTTTTCGGATTTCTTAATATGACCCGGGAATTTCCCGATGGCCGAGATCTCAACCGGGTTTTCCCGGGTACCAAAAATGGATCCCTGGCCAGCCGTTTTGCTTACCAGTTCGTACAAAAGATCCTTCCGGTAGCCGATTTCTGCATGGATTTTCATACCGGCGGTGCAAGCCGTTTCAATGCTCCTCAAATTCGTATTAAGAAAGGGGAAGAAATGGCCATGCATTATGCCCAGATCTTCAACGCCCCCTTCACCATAATTTCCAAAACTATTACCAAATCATACCGCGAAACCTGTGCTAAACAAGGGAAACCGGTTCTGCTTTTTGAAGGAGGCAAATCACAGGACAGCAATAAGAACGTGGCAAAGCATGGTGTGGAAGGGGTAATGAGAATACTTGCACATTTTGAGATGCTTAAGCCAAAGTTCGAAGTACCCGATCCTACCGGGGAAACTATCGTTATAGAGTACAGCACCTGGATGCGTGCAAAATACAGCGGACTCCTTCACGTGAAGATCCCTTGCGGGAAGCATGTGGAAAAAGGAGAATATATTGCAACCATAACAGACCCCTACGGGAAGTTGCGGCACAAGGTAAAAGCTCCCAACACAGGTTATATTATTAATGTAAATGAATCCCCCATAGTTTACCAGGGAGATGCAATATTTCATATCTCTATTTCAAAGGAAGTCTATGAACAGGAAAAAGGAGCTTCGGCTCAAATATAAACGCCTTCGGGAGATGTTAACTGCCGATGAGGTGGAGGAGGGAAGCCTGGAGATCGCCAACAACCTGCTCAATCTGCCAATTTGGGGCAAAGAGTACTTCCATCTCTTCTTAAGTATTTCAGAAAAGCGGGAGGTGGATACGCAGGGGATCCTTCATATTCTTCAGGGAAAAGACAAACATGTAGTACTTTCAAAAGCCGATTTTGACAGCGGCACCCTTTCCAATTATTTGCTCACAGACTCAACGGTGATCAAAGTTAATGATTGGGGCATACCCGAACCTGTAGAGGGAATTGAAATAAAGGCATCGAGTATAGACGTAGTTTTTATCCCTTTGCTGGTCTATGATGAGCGGGGAAACAGGATAGGTTATGGCAAGGGTTTCTATGACAGGTTTCTTTCCCGGTGCAGACCCGATGTCGTGAAAGTTGGATTGTCCTTTTTTAGTGCCGAAGAGGAGATCCTTGATGTCGATGAACATGATGTACCACTCGATTACTGCGTGACTCCAGAAAAAATATATAATTTCAAAAATTTGTAAACCAGTAGGTTTTAGATTACTTTTAGTCCAATTAATCTGGTAATTTAATGCTCAACGACCTCCAGTTAAACAGTATTCTAGAAGACTTTGATGTTGCTTACTGGAAGATCAATCTGTTGACAAAAGAAATCTCATGGTCAGAGCATTTCAACTACTTAATAGGTAACCCCGATACCGGAAATAACAAATTCGAATATTTCCTGAACAACATCCTCCACAAGGATTACCGCTACGACTTCAGAGAACATTTTGAAAACCTTACCTCCCGCTACAAGCCTTTTAATGCTGAGATCCGGTTAAAGCTGGAGAACGGCAGATATCGCTGGTTTGAATGTCGTAATCTGAAGAGCAGGGACAACGCAGTAAGTGATGCTGCTGTTCTACTTTTCGTGAATATCCATCAGGCAAAGCGGGACCAGTACACTATCGAGGAGAACTTTTTTTATTACAGGGAAACCGCCGAAATGACTTCTACCGGGGGATGGTACCTCGATGTGAAGACAAATGCAGTTTATTGGGACAATGTGACCAAGAAGATCCTTGACTGCCCAATGGATTATGAACCTCATCCCGAAGACAAAATGAGGTTCTACGCAAGTGAACACCACGAGAAGGTGGAAGCCATGTTTAAAAAATGTTCCAGGTTTGGGATCCCCTTTAAGGTCGAAATAATAATGCGCACCCTTCATAACAGGGAATTTTGGGTAAGAGCTACCGGAAAACCGGTGTATAACAGTGATCAGGAAATTATTGGGATTAGAGGCGTATACCAGGATATCGACGAGCAAAAAACAAATGAACTGAACCTTCAGAATTCTTTAGACATCATTGCCTCGCAGAATTCCAGGCTGTTCAATTTTGCTCACATAGTCTCACACCAACTTCGCTCCCATAGCAGTAATTTAAGCCTCATCGCACAGCTGCTTCGGGAGGCAAAAACAGCAGAGGACAAGCTGGACCTGCTGCTTAACGTGAATGATATTTCAGAAAATCTCGAGGAAGCCATCAGTGAATTAAATGAAGTCGTTACCAAACAGAATAATCTTACCAAAGAACGACAGCTGGTCAAATTTAAGGATGCCCTGGATGTGGTCGTAGCTTCAACTTCATCCCTGATCAAAAGAGAAAATGCGGAGATCATCGCCGAATTCGAGAAGTTAAACGAAATAAGCTACATTTCTGAATATCTGGAGAGTATTTTACTAAATTTGATCACAAATGCCATTAAGTACAAGTTTAAAGGCAGAAGACCGGTCATTTACATACAGACCTATAAAGAAAATGGTGAAAACTTTTTGGAGGTAAGTGATAACGGTATGGGGATAGATCTTGACGAGCATGGTGATAAGATGTTCGGGATGTACAAGACCTTTCACCGTCACCCTGAAGCAAACGGAATTGGTCTTTTTATAACCAAGAACCAGGTTGAGGCGATGGGGGGAAGTATTTCTGTCACCAGTACTGTAAATATAGGCACCACCTTTAAAATTAAATTCTAAAATTATGGACCATCCTATAGAACTTGCCTGTATCATTGATGACGACAAGATCTACGTCAATTTGGTAAAGAAGATCATTGAGATCAAAAAACTCTCTCAAAATCTTATCATCTTCAAAAATGGAAAAGAAGCTTTAGATTATTTCAAAGCTATACTTGAGAATGTTAGTGAAGAACGTCTTCCGGATATCATTTTTCTTGATTTGAACATGCCGGTAATGGACGGCTGGGAATTCCTCAGTGAATTTGTGAAGATCAAGAACAACTTCAACAAAAAGATAACACTTTATGTTGTGAGTTCTTCAATAGATCCAAGGGATCTCGAGAGAGCGAAGTCATTCAATATGGTAACAGATTATCTTATAAAACCAATTGAACTCAAGCGGTTCGAGAAAATTTTTGATAGGGACGTTGCTTAGCTAACCGCCTCTTCTTTAGTTCTTTTTTTCTCCTCATCTTCAGGGAACGCCTTTTTATTAAAGATCAAAAGGAGCGCGACCCCTACAGTAATTGCCGAATCGGCAATGTTGAATACCGGCTCAAAAAATGTAAAATAATCTCCCCCCCAGAATGGGATCCATTCGGGAAGATATCCAGACCAGAGAGGAAAATACAGCATATCCACAACCTTCCCGTGCATTAGCGTACCATAGCCTCCTTCTTCAGGAAGAAAACTAGCCACCTGATTATAGCTGTGATTGAAGATTTCTCCATAGAAGACAGAGTCTATAATATTTCCAAAAGCACCTGCAAAGATCATTGAAATGGCAACGATAAGGATCGGCGAACCATTCTTCCTTACAGAATCCCATAGCCAGTAGGCTATTCCCACTATAGCCACAAGCCTGAAACTGGTGAGCAGCAATTTCCCATATTCCCCGGGAATTCTTGCGCCCCAGGCCATCCCCTCATTCTCTACGAACAAGATCCTGAACCAGTCGAAAACCTTTATTTCCTCACCCAACATAAAGTTGGTCTTGATGTAGA
The DNA here is from genome assembly GCA_964388165.1 of uncultured Flavobacteriaceae bacterium. Lineage (GTDB taxonomy): Bacteria > Bacteroidota > Bacteroidia > Flavobacteriales > Flavobacteriaceae > Salinimicrobium. Next base: position 30,074 of record CAYLZB010000013.1, read on the forward strand.
ACTTTGAAACCTGATCGATGATCAGAATAAGGATAATAATTACAGAGGCTTTCTTTAAGGACATGGAGTTTAAATTGAACAGGGGCAAAAATACTAATATTATTTAGTTTCAGAGACCTTTATATCCCCGTTGATACTGGTTAATACCATTTTATGATTTCCATGAAGGATTTTGGGAACGACAACTTCTCCATGTCTCGATGTTGCCTCTACATCAATACTCCTTGCTGTACCCAAAATATTACCATCAAAGGTATTGATCACCGCATTTCCTCTGTAGTCTTCGAGATAGCAGGATCCATTTTTGAGCTGGATAAAAACACGTTCATAAGAACCCGAAAGATATACTGATGCCAGGTTGGAATTGATCTCCAGGACTAAGTTCTCCGGTATCTGCAGTTCTACCTCCATGGAAAAGACTTTGTGGGCACTGAGTTTATCAAACCCATTTTGTAGGATCTCCCTGAATTGGGAATTAAGGAACAATGTTTTATTCCGCAGGTCTTGTTCCAGGCTAATATCATTGAAGTACTCTCCTTCTGTACGGGTGGTGATTATCACCTCCTTGCCCGGCGCTGTACTTACAGAGATCTTATAGATCTCATCACTCGAAAACACTATCCTTTCCAGATCTTCGGCGGTGAGAACTTCACGGGTCACTTTCTGAGCACTGGCCGATAGGAAGAGGATCAGGAAAAAGCTGGTAAAATATAATTTCATAGCAGCAGTAAAACAAAAAACGCTCCAAGTCCTTAAAAAAGGACGGAGCGTTTTTACTTTTAGGTATTCCTTTTTAGCGCTGCATGTTCTTGGCTTCTATGCTCAAAGTAGCATGAGGGACCAGTTTTAAGCGCTCTTTTGCAATTAATTTACCAGTAACCCTACAAATCCCATAAGTCTTGCTTTCAATACGAACCAAAGCATTCTTAAGATCACGAATAAATTTTTCCTGGCGTATCGCTAGCTGCGAGTTCGCCTCCTTACTCATTGTTTCGCTGCCTTCTTCAAAAGCCTTGAACGTGGGAGAGGTGTCATCTGTACCATTGTTTCCATCATTCATGTAGGCGCTCTTGTAAAGTTCCAGCTGCTCCTTTGCCTTTTCGATCTTGGCAAGGATCAATGTCCTGAATTCCGCCAGCTCTGCATCGCTGTAGCGTTCTTTTACTTCTGTTGACATAGTTCTTAATGTTTTTTAATTAACAACCTTGTGGTCACTTCATCAAAAGAAACTTCCAGCCCGTTGTTCACTTCTTCTGCTAAGTCGAGATTTGCAGTGAGGGTTTCGGTTTTTATATATTCAATATTTTGTTGAACGGCCTCCTCGACAGTGCCGTCCTTTTGTAGGGTCACATCTATTTTGTCAGTCACTTC
>CAYLZB010000014.1:0-11045 GCA_964388165.1 uncultured Flavobacteriaceae bacterium
TCCTTCTGTTTATTAGTGTATGTGCCAATGCGCAACAATTGCCCCAGTTTACGCAGTACATGTACAACACTATCTCCATCAACCCGGCATATGCGGGTAACCGCGATGCGATCTCGGTGGTGGGGCTTCACAGAAGTCAGTGGGCAGGAATTGACGGTGCTCCCGAAACTCAAACATTATCTATTCATTCCCCACTAAGGAATGAAAAGATTGGCCTGGGAGTATCTATTATTAACGACCAGATTGGATATGAGAATTATACTTATGCATACGCAGATTTCTCCTATACCATCAACGTGAGCGCCTCCACAACCCTATCAATGGGATTAAAAGGGGGAATGAGCTACTATAATCTGGAAGAAGAATTGATGACCAACGTTCCGAGTAATGATCCTTTCTTTAACGGAGATACCTTTAACCGCTGGACGCCGAATTTCGGAGCAGGTCTTTACCTCTCCTCACAAGATTGGTATGTAGGTTTGTCAGCTCCAAAGTTCATCAACAACGATAACAATGATCTTGAAGGAAGTAAATATGTGGCTTTGGAACAGGTCCATTACTATTTGACGGGAGGTTATGTTTTTGATCTTAGTGATAATGTAAAACTTCGCCCCACTACCCTCTTAAAAGCGACAAAGGGAGCACCTCTTTCGGTAGATGTTTCCGGTACCTTCATATTTAATGAGAAGCTTTATCTGGGTGCAAATTATCGTTTTGATGATGCAGTTGGAGCATTTGTAGATTTTCAGATCCTGCCAAGCTTTAGAGTTGGTTACGGTTATGAATATTCAGTATCCGACCTGCAGCCTTATACTTCGGGATCTCATGAGATCCTGTTGATCTATGAACTACGATTAGGAAATACGAAATATAAATCCCCAAGGTTCTTCTAATTTAAACTAAGGATTATGAACAAAAACTACATACTACTTCTGTTGCTCATTTTTCCGGCTTTTATTTTTGCTCAGTCCTCTAAGCAGAAAAAGGCAGACCGGTATTTTGAGAACTTTGCCTATACTAAAGCAATTGAAGAATATAAAGACCTGCTGGAAGACGATTACAATACTGCCTATAATCAGCAGCAATTGGCCAACAGCTACTACAAATTAAGAGATCCCGAAAACGCGGTCACTTATTATGCCATGGTTGTTGACCAACCCAATGTCTCTCCTGAGGTATATTACAGGTACGCACAAATGTTACGCGGAGTTCGGGAATATGAAAAATCGCGTGAATGGTTGAAAAAATACCAGGAAGCAGCACGTAATCCAAAGGGGGTTGAAGAACTTCTGAAGTCAGATGAAATGAACGTTTACGAAGGCCTGGAGAGCTTTAGGGTAATGCCTGCTAAATTCAATTCACAGTTTAGTGACTTCGGAGGATTCTATAACAATGGCACTATCTATTTCACTTCAGCAAGAGGTGAAGCCGATACCAGGACCAAGATCTATGACTGGACAGGCGAGCCGTTCCTTGACATCTACAAAACTACCTCGGAAGGTAGTCAGGTTCAACCAATTTCGGGAGATGTGAATACAGTTCGTCATGAGGGACCCGTGACCATTTCACCTGATGGGCAGACGATGTATTTTACACGTAACAACTACCTCAAGCGGGATGGAAAGAAAGATGAAGAAGGTGTAAATCACCTTAAGATCTATAAAGCCTCCCTGGTAAATGGCGAATGGACCAATATAGAAGAACTTCCTTTTAGCAGCAACACCTACTCTGTAGGTCACCCAAGTATTTCGGCTGATGGAAAGACTCTGTACTATGTTTCTGAAGCTCCCGGCGGAATGGGCGGATCTGACATCTACAAAGTAAGCCTTGAAAATGGCATTTTTGGCACCCCTCAAAACTTAGGTGCTCCTGTAAACACTCCCGGCAACGAGGTATTCCCTTTTATTGCTGAAAATGGTAATTTCTATTTCTCTTCCGATGGACATAGAGGTTTCGGATTATTAGATGTATTCGTAGTTACGGCCGAAGCACCTGGAAAAGTACAAAACCTGGGAGAACCTGTAAACAGTAGCCTGGATGATTTTGCTTTCACACATGCCGGTGGTGAAAACACCCGTGGCTTTGTATCTTCAAACCGTGAAGGCGGCATGGGTAATGATGATATCTACGAATTAAATATACTTGCTCCGCTAACCTTGAAAGGAACTGTTACAGATTCCATCAACAACAAACCCATTGCAAATGCTACCATAAGGCTTTTGGGAGAAGATGGTCGCCAGATCGCATTTTTGGAGACCGGTCCACAGGGAAATTTCAAAACCGAAATTGCCCGTGACAGAACATATCCAATTGAGGCCAAGCACATCAAATACGACACTAAGACTGCAGAGATCAATACATCGAATATGGATGACAGGACAGAGCTGGTTTACAACATCGAGTTAGCTCCTGTTCGTGATGTGGAATATTTGGCAGAGATCAACAAGATCTACTTTGATTTTGATAAGGCTAACATTCGTCCCGATGCTGCTCAAGAACTGGACAAGTTGGTTAACCTCATGAAGAATGATTATCCTGAACTGGTCATTGAAATCGGTTCTCATACCGACCGCAGAGGATCGGCAGAATATAACCGTCGCCTGGCTGAAAGAAGAGCTCAATCCACATTTGACTACCTGGTAGCAAACGGAATTGCTCCCGAAAGAATTGTGACTTACAAAGGTTATGGAGAAGAGCAGCCTGAAGTGGAATGCACCAACTGTAATGAACAACAACATCAATTGAACCGTAGATCCATTTTTAAAGTGGTTAAAATGGAGTAAGATCCCTACACCCGCTAACCAACCAATGAAAAGGAGGCCCCAGTGCCTCCTTTTCTTTTTTTAGCTGCTAGTCATTTCCTTACAAAGATCAAAGTAACATACACTTTTCGCTCCTTCCCTTCCCGGGTTGATACTCCAAAATAACTGCTTCGGCCTTCCAGGATCTTACGGTGGCTTTCACTTTTTACCCAGGCATTAAGAAGCGCCCCGGCACTAGCATATCCATACCCCACATTTTCTCCCATGGACTTCGCTCCTATTTCTTTTGAAAGTATGCGATATCTTTTTCCGAAATTGTGATGACATACCTCCCGGGCTGTGGTCATGTGAACATTATGAAGACCGGCTTGTATGGATATTTCATCCAGTTTTTCCAGTTCATTAAACCCCCGTAAAGTTCTATAAGAATTAACAAGATCCAGGATCTCCAATTCCAGGTTTGAATATTCATGGAAAGAAACCTCTTCAATCAGATCATCGTCATAAGCTTTATCGCCTTCCTGGGGAGAGCAGGAGGTTAATATACATGTACCCAACGCTATCAACAAAAAACATTTTTCAGTAGTACTTCTCCTTTCCGATATTCCCATAGCCCAAAACTTCTAATACAGGACACATTTGCCATTGAAGGTTTTTTAGGTTTGGGACTTAAGAGGGAATGGGAGAAAATTGAAAAATTAGGCATGGAGGAGAGGGTGCCTATAATTTATTTTAAAGATAAATAAATCAGTTGATATAACTTATAACTAATTAAGAAACAGATAATTAAATTTCATACATAAAAAAAGAGGCTTGAAAAAAGCCTCTTTTGCTAACCTTAAATAATTATGAAAAAAGTGAAACTCAGTATTTACTTTCTTACAAAAATATTGGTATAATATAATTTACCATCCTTCCCTTCCTTCACAGAAATTCCGAAATGGGTATGGTCCCCCTCCATATTCTTACGGTGTCCGTCACTATTGATCCATGCATTAACCACAGCATCGGCAGTGCGATATCCAAAAGCTACATTTTCGCTCACGGCTTTAGCCTTAACAGTATTTACAAGAGCCTGGTAACGGTCGCCGAAATAATGGTGACACACTTCATTTCCTTCGATCATATGTTCATTATGACCGGCTGCCTGAATAGAGCTCTCATCTAAAGATAATAGCTCCGTAAGACCTTGTTGAGCACGATAGGCATTGACCAGGTCCAGCACATCCAGTTCGATCGAGGTATAGTTTACAGGTGCGGGTTTGGTTGAAAGATTGGCAGAATCAAGTTCATCTACAGCATCTTTGGAACATGATGTAAGAGAAATCGCACAAATTGCCATTAACCAAACATAATAGGTTAAGTTTTTCATTTGGTAGTCAGTAGGTTTGGGACTGTAAACGTAAGAATAAATTCCGTTAAACCGACAAAATAATCGATGAACTACACAAATGATGCAAAAATTAACATAATTTTAGGGTTTGAACCTACAAAACGGTTCATTTCACCTAATAGATGAAGAGTGATTTTAATCGATGAATGGTTATTCAGGAAAGGTAAGTTCCTTTCCGTCATCGGCAAGGTGGACCCGGGGAAATACTTCAGCAGCTTCTTTTTTGAAGTCTTCTATTGACTCATACCTCGTAGAGTAATGCCCCAGTACCAAATGGGAGACATTTGCGGCACGGGCAATAGCAGCTGCTTCTCTGGCAGTAGAATGCCCTGTAGGAGCTGCCAGATAAGCATGCTCCTCAAGAAAAGTAGACTCATGATAGAGTACTGTGATATCCTTTATCTGCTCTACAAGCGCCGGATGATAGGCAGTATCACTACAAAAGGCAAAACTCTTAGGGGGTTCGGGATCTGCTGTCAACCGGGCATTGGGAATTACAGTTCCATCATTAAGTACTGCATCTTTTCCTTTCTTGATCCCTTTGTAGTAAGCAACGTCAATGTCGTACTTCTCAACTTCTTCCATCAATAATTTCCTTGGCTTCGGCTTTTCCCTGAACAGGAAACCATTAGCATAGATACGATGCTTTAACGGTATGGTCTCCACAATTACCTTTCTGGTGGTGAGGATTACCTGGGGCTCATTAGAAGTCAATTCGTGGAAGTATAGAGGATACCCTGTCCAGGAGTTGGAATACTTAAGCTGCATTAGCACGATCTCCTTAATTCCCTTGGGCCCGTAAATATGGAGTTCGGTTTTCCGACTTAATAACATGAAGGTTGAAACCAGCCCCACCAGTCCGTAAAAATGGTCTCCGTGTAGGTGGGAAATGAAGACATGCTTGACCTTTCCAAATCTCACTTTTTTCCTTCGGAGTTCAACCTGGGTACCTTCTCCGCAATCGATGAGAAACAACTCATTGTTGATCTCGAGTACCTGTGACGTCGGATTGGTGAAGGTTCGGGGAGTCGCTGCATAGCAGCCTAATACGGTCAACTTCATGAGACAATTAGTTTAGAAAAGAGATCTAGAAGCCCAGATCTCTCTCAATTTCCTCCATTTGGATGATGTCTTCTGCCTCCTGTAAGGTAGGAACAACTAACAGCTCTTCGGGTACTTTTTCAATATTAATGGCATCATTGGCTATAACAAATGATCTTTTCCCCTTCCGGTGTTCATTTGAAAGCTCCAGGAATTTAAGGAGTTCATCCAGGCCCAGGTTTCCGTATTTCAAAATATCAATTACGACATTGTCTCCTTTAAAATTAGGATGTATCGATTCCAGAAAAGAAGCAAATTCTGAAACATCATTCTTTTCATCTTCAAAAATCTTATATCCTTCTTTCTCTGTTACTTTCATACCTGCTTAATTTTTGACGCTAAGAGATAAATTACAGCCATTCTAATAGCCACCCCATTTTGTACCTGATCCAAAATAATAGCCTGGTCGGAATCGGCTACATCGCTGGTTATCTCCACTCCCCTATTTATCGGGCCCGGGTGCATAATAACGATCTTCTTATTGAGAGAATCCAGAAGTTTTTTATTGAGGCCAAACAGCTGAACATATTCCCGGGTACTTGGAAAATAATTGATATCCATACGCTCATTCTGTACCCTCAGCATATTTGCTACATCACACCACTCCAGTGCACTCCTCAAGTTTGGCTCTACCTCTACCCCCAGGGATTTGATATATTTCGGAATTAATGTATATGGTCCGCAAACCTTTACCTCAGCTCCCTGCAATTTTAAGGCAAGGATATTTGATACTGCTACTCTACTGTGGAGGATATCTCCCACAATAACGACTTTCTTGCCCGCAACCTCTCCCAGTTTTTCGCGAATGGAATAGCTGTCTAATAAGGCCTGCGTGGGATGTTCGTGTGCGCCATCTCCTGCATTGATGATACTTGCATTTACGTGCTTTGACAGAAAGATGCCCGCTCCCGGATTAGGATGCCGCATCACCACCATATCCACCTTCATAGACAGGATGTTATTGACAGTGTCTATAAGTGTTTCTCCTTTTTTTACTGAAGAGGATGCTGCCGAGAAGTTCACCACATCTGCACTCAGCCTTTTTTCGGCAAGTTCAAAAGAAAGTCTCGTTCGGGTGCTGTTTTCAAAAAATAAGTTGGCAATGGTAATGTCTCTTAGGGAAGGAACTTTTTTGATCGGTCTGTTGATGACCTCCTTAAAATGATCTGCAGTTTCAAAAATGAGGTCTATATCTTCTTTTTTTAGATACTTGATCCCCAGTAGATGGTTAACACTTAACTCACTCATTTTTATATTTTACTTATGAGGTAAACGGCATCTTCTCCTTCATTCTCTTCCCAGTTCACCTTTACTTTTTCCTCATTGATGGCATCCACCTGCCTCCCGTTATAGTCTGGCTGGATGGGTAAATGCCGGCTAAACCTCCTGTCGATAAGCGTTAACAGCTCAATCTCACTTGGCCGTCCAAATGACTGCACTGCCGTTAGTGCTGCCCGAATGCTTCTACCTGTGTACAACACATCATCAACGAAGATCACCCGTTTATCTTCCACTACAAAGTCGATATGGGTCTTATTGGCCTCCAAAGGTTTATCACTTCGCCTGAAGTCATCCCTGTAAAAAGTAATATCGAGGTGCCCCAGTTTTATCTCTGCAATTCCATATTCTTCCTTTAGGATCCTGTGAATGCGATTTGCCAGAAATACTCCACGCGGCTGAATGCCAATAATCACGGAATTCTCAAAAGTGGTGTGATTTTCAACTAACTGGCAGGCCAAACGGTGTAAAATGATGTTCATTTCCTTTGAAGCAAGCAACACTTTTTGGCTCATAATTCTGAAGGTTAGCTAAACAAAAGTAAGATTTTTTTCCTGAGAACTGCTTCAGATAGAAGCATTTTAAATTTGGTCGAAATTCATCATCAGACCTAATTTTCTCTGCTCAAGGTTTAATTTTAGGCAGATTATAGATTATCTTGCAGTAAAAATTTCATGCTCTACCTTTTACACCAGCCTCAGGATAGTGAAACTGTAAAAGAAAAGATCCTTCCTTTATTAAAGAATATTGAGCATGAACTGGTGTCTTATCCTCTTCAAACAGATTTTGATATTGATACCAATTCTTCCCTGCTCCTCTATCTGCCAGATGCCATTTTACGAGAGATCATTCCCATGGCCGGCAGGAACAAATGGCCTATAACCATCCTCCCACATCCCGATAATCAATTTACTTCAAAAGGTCTGGGAGTATCAGGTAACCTTGAAGAAGTTATCGCGGAGTACAGCGAGTGTGAAACTCCATTTAAGATAGATCTCTTGTTTTGTAATGATATCCCTGTTTTTAGCTCGGTAAATGTGGGAGATATCTTCCTGCTTTCTGAAAAAAAGGGAAAAAAGAACTTTTTTAAAGAGGTCATCAATATTGTTCGCAATATACGGAAGGCTTCCTCTCTGTCACACCACTCCTATATTTTAAGTGCCGACGGAGATAAGATCATTCACACCTCCGGCCTCGGAATAATAGTAGTAGAACATGCAGCAAGTTCCCTGGTTTCAAGACGACTCTTGGAGGAAACCTCGATTAGTGATGGTTCTTTCCAGGCCTTTGTTCTTGCCCCGCAAAACCTTTTGACCCTGCTTTGGTTCTTTATTAGAAGTCTGGCGCCAAACAATAAGACCTTAACAAAGCTACCCGGTTTTATTGGGAAGATCAAAACCGCCAATTTACAAATAGCCGATAATGATGGTATGGACTATACCATTGATGGTGAAAAGAAGCAGGCGACAGAATTGAACTTTGACGTTCATAAACAGGCTGTGATCCTGAAACAAAAAAGTATCTACAGCGAAAAAGCGGAAAAAGAGGATGGCAGAAAAAGTATAAAAATTGATGGCCTGCCAAAAGGGGAAACAAGAAATGAATTAATAAAACGCAGTTTGCCTATACTACCCCGGGCAAGTACAGAGCAGTTCCAGGACCTTTTTAAAGTACTTAGAGGAAATTCAAAGAACAGCACCCCATTTATGGTCATGATGATCCTCTCTACTCTAATTGCCACTTTTGGGCTGTTTGGAAATTCATCTCCCGTGATCATTGGTGCCATGATCCTGGCACCGGTCATTGCTCCGATTGTTTCATTTTCTATGGGAATGGTGCGCTACGATGTACCTATGCTCAAGGAGAGTTTTATTACCATTACGGCGGGCACCCTTGTTTCGTTGGCTGTTGCTGCCGGAGTGAGTATCGTAATTCCTTTGCAGTTACTCACCCCAGAGATAGAAGCCAGGCTCTCCCCTACGCTGCTGGACATGGGGATCGCAGTATCTTCGGGAATAGCGGCAGCCTATGCTCATGCTAATGAGGGCATCGCCAAGAGCCTTGCAGGAGTGGCCATTGCCGTTGCCCTGGTCCCGCCGCTGGCAGTTGCAGGTATTGGTGTTGGCTGGTGGGACTGGGAGGTTTTTTCGGGTGCTATCTTACTTTATGCCACCAACCTTGCGGGAATAATTCTTTTTGGAGGCCTTACCTTTCTTCTCCTTGGCTTTGCCCCCTTTAAAAGGGCAAAAATGGGATTGGTTTATACCCTTATCATTGCTGTTCTTGTAGCCGTGCCACTGTCCCTTTCTTTTGACCGTATCATGCAGGAAGCCAGCATTACCAGAACACTTGAAGGTGCCAGTATAAAGAATGTTGTAGTACGAGATGTTAGAATAAGGTTTAGCTCTCCCCTGGTGGTATCTTTGCGATTAGTAGGACCCGAAGCTCTTGAAGCCGATAAGATCGAAGCCATTAAAGAAGAGATCGAAAAAAAAATTGGACAGCCGGTCCTCCTGGAAGTGGTCTCGGCCATAGAGTTTTAACTTCAAAGGAGAATGTTTTTGGAAAAGCTTTAGATACTTCCGGATCTTTTGAATTTGTTTTTTATTAATTTCCAAGCAGAAGCACCTGCCAATGAAAAAGCTCCTTTTTGCAATCCTACTGCTATTCCTTTTGTTCCTTGGATTGACCTATTGGTCTGTATCTGTTAAACCTTCCGATATATACATATCCAAAGTAGTTGATAAGAAAACTGTCCCCAATGCTCTTAGAGATTCAATGCCCGTTAATGTGGTCGCTACAAATCAATATCATTCCAATGCTTTAAAGCGATTCATGCAGGGGGTCAATTATCGCAAGGCGTGGGAAGCTCCTGTTGAAGCCCAGGTTTTCCTTCTTGATAGTTTTGAGATCGAGGAAGAAGGCGGCGGTAATCAGACGAAATCTTTAAAAATAAGGGATAAGAAAGGAGTACTTTACAGCCTAAGAAGCATCAACAAAGATCCCGCTCCTCTCATTCCAAAAGCAGCCAGGATCCTTAACCTTGAGAATATTGTCATTGATGGTATTTCGGCCCAGCACCCGTATGGAGCGGTACTTGCAGCCAAACTTTCCGAGGATGTTGGGGTGCTTAGTACCCAACCTCGAATTGTTTACGTACCAAAGCACGAGGCCTTAAGAGAATATGGAGCTAAATATGGCAACCGCCTGTTCCTGTTGGAGTACGAGACAGAAGGCGAGATCAATTGGACCGGCTATAATAATGTACAGGAAATAGTGGAGACTGATGATCTACAGGAACTTAAAGTCGATTTGGGAGAGAAATTGGTAATAGACAAAGAGCTCCTGGTGAGAGCCCGTCTCTTTGACCTCCTCATTGGAGACTGGGATCGGCATTCGAAGCAGTGGGGCTGGGTACTTCAACAAAGGAGTGAGGGATTGGTGGCCATCCCGATTGCGGGGGATCGCGACAATGCTTTCTTTAGAATAGATGGGGTGATCCCTACGATCCTCACAAATCATCTTGTCCAACCAATGGTTAGACCCTTTGAGGAAGACATAGATCATCTCCCGGGATATGTATATCCTTTTGATCTGTATTTTCTGAAGGGGGTTTCAAAAGATATTTTTATTAAAGAAGCTAAGTATATTCAGCAGCAACTTACGGATGAAAACATAGATAATGCAATTCAGGAATGGCCGGAAAATCTTGTGCGGCTGAATGGTGATGAAATAGCAGCCAAGCTCAAAAACCGAAGGAATAACCTGGTTGAATATGCCAAAGAATTCCATGACGAGATCGAGAAAAAAGAAGCTCTTCAGGAACCTTTAAAAGGAAGCGAGGACCTGGAGCTACCACCGTCTCTAATAAGGTGTTTTGACTGCCCATAAATGCACCTTAGAATTAAAAATTCTTCTCCTGAATTGAATTTTAAGTTTTAAAAAAGCTTAATTTTAATAGAAATAAAGCGTGGATATGAAAAAGTTGCTTCTCTTCATGTTTTTAGCCCAATATTTAGCTTCATGCACTGCTGTAAAGTTTGAAAACCCACAACCGGCAGGGGCCAAGTCTTTAAATGAGTTTCCTCAAAAGATCCTGGGCACCTTTACTTCCGATGAAAGTGACACACTAAGGATCACCAACAATTCATTTAGATTTTCTGACGGAAAAGAAATTAATTTTGAAGCAGAACTTTCAGATGAAAATACGGTCTTAAAACTTCACAAGAACACCTACATCCTGAATTTAAAAGATAACGGCAGCTGGGATGTTTTCCCCCTTAAATTTTCTTCAAATAAGATCACCGTTTACTTCGCCGATCTCAATTCAAGAACTGAAGCCCTTCTGAAGGCAAAGTATCCTGAAGCAGTTCAGGAAATAAGGACCGAGGATGGAAAACTGGATCACTTCCTTATTGATCCTTCAGCAAAAGAATTCGATCGCTTACTGAAAAAGAACCTCTTTTTTGAAAAAGTAGAATTTAAAAGGCTGAAGTAGTTCAAGATTCCAT
>CAYLZB010000014.1:11145-30901 GCA_964388165.1 uncultured Flavobacteriaceae bacterium
AGGATCAATGGAAGAATAACAGCTTCAATGAGGCTTTCCCAGGGATGGAAAGAAAAAGCCGTCCAGGGGGTGGGAATGCGGCTGTCATGGTGAACTTTGTGTACGATCCTGAAAACCTTTGGGTGATGCATCCAGCGATGTACCCAGTAATAATAGGTCTCGTGAATAAGCAAAATGATCACCAGGCTAACCGGAAGATACCAATAACCAAATTGGGCCGGATCGAGATAGACCGCAGTATGTCCCTTGAGCCATAGCCAATAGGTTGCAGCACCAACAAGGGCAAAAATTGCCGATGACTTTATACTCCAGTAGATCTCTTTCTTGAGTTGCTCTCTTTTTGCCGATCTTTTGCTAAGGCGCCTTTTATCGTATCTTCCAAAGTTCTTAACGTAATAATAGTAATAGAAGATCCCGGCGGCCACAAAATATCTAAAGAGGATAGCTATAAAAAAAATAGCCGTATAGATGAGTAAAATTCCGGTAGTGTGCTCTTCAATTCCCAAGGCCTCGTTCATAGCCTTAAAAATAACAATTCAAATCTTAAATCTTTCTCAAAAGAAAATAAGACGTTACTCCCCCGGTTTTCAGAAAGATTTCTTCCGGCTCTTTAGTTGTGCTTATTCAATATTCTTTAATTTTACCACACTAACCATTAAAATTAAATGACAGCAAATCAAAATTTCCCAACAGACTTTCATGATTTCATAAAGAAAAATACCCTAATAGGAATAAAAGGCGGTCGGGAAAGGGAAACCTTTCTCAATATATGGATGGTAGAAGTTGGAGGCCGCTACTTTTCCAGGAGTTGGAACAAAAGTGAGAGAAGCTGGTTCACAGAATTCCTTAGTTCAGGAACAGGACAAATAAAATATGGGGACAGAGTGATCAATGTCTTCGGAAAAAAGTTGTCCCCGGGAGATCAACTACAGGAGAAGATCGATCGTGCTTACCTTAAGAAATATGACCAGCAGGGAAATATTTTCTATGCCCAGGGGATTACCCAACCTGAATACTCGAATTACACCATGGAATTTTTTATTGATAACTAAAGTTGAAAAACGATGGATACAATTGCTTTAATTGCCCACAATAGCCGCAAAAATGATCTTCTTAACTGGTCCAAGGTGCACCGGGAAGCTTTACTCAAGTACAACCTTATTGGTACCACAAACACCTCAAAACTTCTTAGTGAAATGCTGGATATAAAGGTCGAGGGTTTTGGACATGGACCCAGCGGTGGAGACATCCTGTTGGCCGCAAAGATCCTGAAGGGAGAAGTACAAATGATCATCTTCTTCATAGATGCCGAAACTCCTCACGGACATGAACATGATATCCAGACCCTCATAAGAACAGCAGTAATAAACAATATTCCAATTGCTTTGAACAGAGCCTCGGCCGACCTCCTTATCCTGGATGAAAGGGAGCAGCCAAAATAAAGTTTAAAAATGATCAGCATGAAAAAAGCTATTTTCAGCATCTTAGCAGGACTACTTATTATTACTTCCTGTAATTCGGCTAAAGAGTCGGCAGATCTCCTTATTACTAATGCCACCGTTCTGGATGTTGGATCGGGTGAAGAAATTGAGGGGCAGATGATCGCCATTTCCGGCGACACAATTCAGGCGGTACTGGATATGAAGGAAAGCGATAGATTTTCAGCTTCCAGGACAATAGATGCAGAGAATGGATATGTGATGCCGGGTCTTTGGGATATGCATGTGCATTTTAGAGGCGGAGACACTTTAGTTGCCGAAAACAAGAATCTACTTCCCCTTTTTCTTGCACATGGCGTTACTACAGTGAGAGACGCGGGGGGTGACATCTCCCTTAGTGTACTGGATTGGAGAGAGAAAATAGAAGCAGGACAACTTGAAGGCCCTTCTATTTTTACTTCGGGTCCAAAGTTAGACGGTTCGAACCCTGCGTGGCCGGGATCCATAGAAGTCGGCACTCTCGAAGATATTCCCGCTGCACTGGATTCGCTCGAACAGCTTAAAGTCGATTACGTGAAGATGTATGATGGCAGCCTTTCAAAAGAGGTCTTTTACGGTATCATTGCTGCGGCCGAAGATCGCGGATTAAAAACTACCGGACATATGCCCATGTCTGCCAATATTCTCAAAGGTGTAGATCTGGGATTAGATGGTTCGGAGCACCTGTACTACGTAATGAAAGCCTGCTCCCCGAAAGCAGATAGCCTTACCCGGGTAAATCCGGGCTATGGGATGATGAATGATATTATTGCGACCTATGATCCCGAATTGGCCCAGGAGGTCTTTCAGCAATTGAAAGAGAACAGGGTATTCATCACCCCAACCCTTCATATTGGAAGGACACTGTCAGAAATTCTGGATGTAGACCACAGCCGGGATTCCCTGCTGCCATACATTGGAAGTGGCATAAAGGAAACCTACCGTGGCAGGATTGAAGGTGCAAAAAGAGCGAGAGCTGCAGGAAGCAGCATGCGCGAAAATATGGAGCAAAAGAGCCTGGAGATGATAAAACCGATGTATGATACGGGAGTGCCTCTTTTGGCAGGTTCAGACTGTGGGCCGTTCAATTCGTATGTCTATCCCGGTGGCTCTTTGCACAAGGAGTTGGAAAGGCTGGTTGCAGCCGGATTAACTCCTTTGGAAGCTATAAAAACTTCTGTGATAAATGGCCCTGCTTTTTTCGGACTTGAAGATTCCTACGGGAGCTTAAAATCCGGTAAGGTAGCCGATATTATCATTTTAGATAACAATCCATTCAGGGATATTCAAAACCTTCGATCTGTCTCCTCTGTCCTGGCAAAAGGAAAGGTATATGAGCAGGAAAAACTTCAGCAGATGATGGAGGCTGTAAAACAGTAGAAGTTCTCTATTACAACATTGATTTAAGCTGTAAGTATTTGCCCGATGCTTCATTTTCTTTTTTTTATCTTAGAAAGGTGCAGTAAACCTCTGTCACAGAATAAGATAAAAAGTCATGAAAATTCTTCTTACGGGAGCTACGGGATATATCGGAAAGCGGTTACTTCCCATTTTGCTGGATCAGGGACATGAAATAATTTGTTGTGTTCGTGATAAGGACAGGTTTCCTTCAGAAGGTGTATACTCAAGTCCAAAAATATCTCTACTGGAAGTTGATTTTCTGAAAGAATTACCATCTTCAGAAAGGATCAAAGACGTTGATGCCGCATATTACCTCATTCACTCCATGAGTGCAGGAACAGGAGATTTTGCTGAAATGGAAGCGACCTCTGCCCGAAATTTTTTAAAGTTAATAGAGCCCACTTCCGCTAAACAGATCATTTATCTCACCGGCATCACCAATGAAAAAGAACTTTCCAAGCACCTCTCTTCCCGCAAGAATGTCGAAGAGATCCTTGGTCAAAGTAAAATACCCTTAACAGCTTTAAAAGCAGGAATAATAGTCGGCTCGGGAAGTGCCTCTTTTGAAATAATTCGGGATCTGGTAGAAAAACTTCCGGTAATGATCACGCCAAAATGGGTAAACACCAAAAGTCAGCCTATTGCTATTAGGGATGTCCTGCAGTTTCTCTCGGGCGTTCTGTTAAGGGAGGAGACCTACAATAACTCCTACGACATTGCCGGTCCCGATGTGCTCACCTACAAAGAAATGATGTTACAATTTGCGGAAGTGAGAGGCTTTAGTCGTAAAATAATTACCGTTCCGGTAATGACACCACGCCTTTCCTCCTACTGGCTCTATTTCGTCACTTCTACCTCCTACAAGCTTGCTGTAAACCTTGTCGACAGCATGAAGGTCGAGGTAATTGCAAAACCAAATGATCTTGATAAAAAATTAGGTATAAAACCCATTCCTTATAAACGGGCAGTAGAACTTGCTTTTCAAAAAATTGAGCAGAATAGCGTTATCTCGAGCTGGAAAGATTCACTGGCCTCCAGTTATTCAGACAATTCCCTTTTAGAACACATCAATGTACCAACAGATGGGTGCTTTAGTGACCGCCGGGAAAAGAAGATCACAGGAGATTCTGAGAATGTTTTAAAGAACATTTGGTCAATAGGCGGGAAACGCGGGTGGTATTACGGCAGCTGGCTGTGGAAGATACGCGGATTTTTGGATAAAATGGTGGGTGGTGTTGGCCTAAGACGTGGTCGTACTCATCCACATAACATTAACACAGGAGATACACTCGACTTTTGGCGGGTTCTTGCTGCCGATAAGAAGAACCGGCGATTACTTTTATATGCCGAAATGAAACTGCCCGGTGAAGCCTGGCTGGAATTTAAGATCACTGAGAAAAACGGTGAGGAATTTTTGCAGCAAACCGCAACTTTTCGTCCCAATGGCCTGGCCGGGAGAATGTACTGGTATGCAGTATTACCATTTCATTACTTTGTTTTTGAGGGGATGGCGGCGAACCTTATGCGGGATTACATAGAAGCCTGAAAATTATTGCCGAACAATAAAAAAAAACCCGGAGAACAGCATTTCTCTGTACTTTTGTGCTCAATCAACCTAAAAACCATGAGCACAAGCATAGAGCTTTCCGAAGTAGGTACTTCACCATTTGAAAAATTACTGGGGCATAATCCTGAGGTCCTTGAGAACTGGAATCAACTGGAGGATGCATTATTCCAAAGATCCGGGTTGGATGCTGAACTCCTTGAGCAAGTGCGCAGAACCCTGGCTTTTGGCAATGCTTGTGAATATTGTATGGCCAAAGCGGGACCGGCATCTTTTGACCCCCGGGATCAAAGAATATCTATGGCAACTGCCTTTGCCGAATTATTTGCACTTGATCACAAGTCCATAGTGGAGGCTCATTTCTCGGCTTTGAAGGAAGTTTTTAGTACAAAGGAGATCTCTGCTCTCTGCGCTTTTATTTCGTTTCTTACTGCTTCTCAACGCTTTGGAAGAGTAATGAACCTCACCGGCGATCTACAGCCAATAGTTCCTCAAAACTAATAGGATCAAATAATCTCATATCTGGCCTACATTAGCTTGAATAAGAGGTCAATTTTTCTTAAATTAAAGGAACCGTACAAAACGGCATAATAATTTTAAAAAATTGACCAATGAAAGAAAATGTAGGTAAACAGGATCAGCTTATTAGAAGTATTGCAGGCCCGGCACTTATGGGAGTCGGTTATTTCGCCCTGGGTGGAAACAAGGGAAAACTTGCAGGAATTGCTTCTATAGTTGTAGGAACTTTAATTGCCGAAAGTGCCATCACCAGAGTGTGCCCGGTGAATGAATTCTTTGGGATTGACACCAGGGAAAAGAAAAAGAGTCCCATCAAAAAGATCAAAGAAGCCCTGGTTTAGAAATTCAGAACTTTTTGTTTCTTCGCCGTAGATAACTTATTAAATGAGTGAGTCACGGCTAATTTTACCGGTCATCGTTTTTGCACAGTTCTGCTGCACCTCCCTCTGGTTTGCGGGAAATGGTGTGATGAATGACTTGATCAAAACCTATAATTTTGATCTGTCTGCCGTTGGCCATCTCACCTCTGCAGTACAATTTGGCTTTATTACAGGCACCCTGTTTTTCGCCTTTTTTACTATTGCCGACAGATTCTCCCCTTCAAAAGTTTTCTTCTATTCTGCCCTTTTTGGCGCCTTATTTAATGTAGGTATGACATGGGAAGACAATTCTGCCGGAAGTCTTATTTTACTCAGATTCCTTACAGGGTTCAGCCTTGCCGGGATATATCCTGTGGGAATGAAGATCGCCTCAGATCATTACCGGAAAGGATTAGGGACTTCCCTTGGCTTTCTTGTTGGAGCTCTGGTTTTAGGTACGGCCTTTCCTCACCTGTTAAGAGCCTTGACCGGAAGTGAAGCCTTACCATGGAGGCTGGTGTTATATATTACCTCTGCACTGGCTGCTTTCGGCGGAATAATTATTTTACTTCTGGTGCCCGATGGCCCTTACCGTCGTCCCATGTTGATCAAAAAGTTTTCGGCCTTTTTAGATGTGTTTAGACTTACGGAATTCCGGGCTGCGGCTCTGGGTTATTTCGGACACATGTGGGAGCTCTATGCCTTTTGGGCTTTTGTACCTTTAATTCTGGCCATGTATACACAGATGCATCCACACCTGAATATGAACATTTCCCTGATATCTTTTATAATTATTGGATGTGGCGGGTTTGCATGCATAGCTGGAGGATATATCTCGAAAATATTCGGCGCCAAAAGAACTGCAGCAACTGCGTTGTTTCTTTCCGGCTTATGTTGCCTGCTTTCTCCCCTTTTCCTCTTACAGGATTCAACAGAAATACTGCTCATTTTTCTTATTTTCTGGGGCTTGGTAGTAGTAGCCGATTCTCCTCTTTTTTCAACCCTGGTGGCAAAAAATGCACCCGAAGAAGCACGGGGTACCGCCCTAACAATTGTCAATAGCATTGGTTTTGCTATAACGATCTTCAGTATACAATTACTCAATTTTCTGGCCTCCGGGATCCATCCGGCTTACCTCTATCTCTTTCTTGCACCCGGACCTATAACAGGACTTTTGTTATTATTCAGAAGAGGAGAAAAAAGAAAATGATCAAATTTCATCCTCTTCCAGAGATCGCATTTTATGAATGTAGCGGGAGAGCATCTTACTGGATTCCTGCTGGATCTTAAGTTTCATCCATTTGGTCCATCCCAGCAAATAACCTTTTAATCCCAGGGCCTGCCGGGACCAGTTCCACAGATCAAAATGATCTGTATGTTGCAGGATCTTTCCATTCTGAATGTAAAAAGTTCCCACCACCTCGTTGACAACCCGGCGTTTCGAAGGGCCATAATAATACGTAGCGGTCCATTTGGCGCTCCCGTTATAATCATTGGCCTGTATTTCGCTGAAGCTTACTGTCAATTCTCCCCTGCTTTTTTCCAAAAGCATATACCACATAGCTCTTACACGTTCTCCCTTTATATGCCCGAAAACAGGATCATAGAATACTACGTTTTTATGGTAACAGGCGTTCATTTCTTTAGGGTTTCCTTTTTGGAACGCCCGGTAGAAATCCAAAATAACTTTTTCATTGGGATGCTGCATAGCTTAAAGATACATCAAAAACTTTGCGGAAGCGGCAAGATTCATATAAAGCAGAAGACTGCTTATAAATGTCTAAGTGATCTTAAATAAGAATTATGGTATTCAAGAATATTCATAGTTAAATCTGCACCAAAATCCTTGGAATGGAGCTAGTCCTATGGCGCTCTTCTTTAGGATCTCTTTTTTTGCACCTATTCCATCTTCTATAAAAAATGGTGTGGAAATTTACTATTTTGAAGCAGCTTATAAAGCTACTTCTTACTCAATGGAATTCGACTACGATTATATCATTATTGGCAGCGGCTTTGGAGGCTCAGTAAGTGCTTTACGTCTTTCAGAAAAGGGTTACAAAGTACTTGTGGCTGAGAAGGGAAAATGGTTTAAGGCCAGAGACTTTCCCAAGACCAATTGGAACTTAAAAAAGTGGCTATGGATGCCTGCGCTAAGATTTTTTGGTATCATGAAGCTCAGCATCTTTCGGCATGTCGCTGTAATTTCGGGTACCGGCGTAGGTGGGGGTTCCCTGGTATATGCAAATACACTGCCGGTCCCAAAAAAGGCATTTTACACCAGCGGGAGTTGGAAAGAGCTTGCCGACTGGGAGACAGAACTTAAGCCATTTTACCAAAAGGCCCTGCATATGCTGGGTGCTGCACCTAATCCCCACTTATTTGATGCTGATCTTGCACTCCGCCAAATGGCCGAAGAATTACATCGAGAAGAGCATTTTGAACAACCCGATGTTGCCGTCTTCTTCGGGAAACCAGGCGAGACAGTAGAAGATCCATACTTCAACGGAAAAGGCCCAACCAGGACCGGGTGTAACTTCTGTGGCGGCTGTATGACCGGTTGCAGGTACAATGCAAAGAACACGCTGGACAAAAATTATCTTTGGCTCGCACAGGGACTGGGTGCAGAAATTCTCTCTGAAAACGAAGTGATCGATGTAGTACCACTAGCTTCGGAAGGTTATGAGGTAAAAGTAAGATCCAGTACTTCTTACTTCAGCAGGACAAGAAAACTCACAAGTAAAGGAATTATTTTTTCCGGAGGAGTACTTGGAACAATAAAGCTCTTACTGAAGCTGAAGCAGAAAAGCCTTCCGCAGTTGTCTGACAAGGTGGGAGATGAGATCCGCACCAATAATGAAACGCTTATAAGTGTTTCAACAGCCAATAAAAATTTGAATCTTTCAAAAGGAGTTGCAATTGGCAGCCTTCTCCATACAGATGAGCAAAGCCACCTTGAGGTAGTGCGATATTCTGAAGGCTCGGGGTTTTGGAAGCTACTGCATCTGCCAATGGCAGCGGGTAAAGATCCGGTGAGCCGTATTTTTCACATTTTTGGTCAATTACTCTCTTCTCCTGTATCCTGGTTCAAAACCTATTTCATTAATAGCTGGTCAAAAAGTACTGCGGTACTTCTCTTTATGCAAAGTGCAGATAGTACCCTGAAACTGAAAAGAAATATCTTAGGCTGGCTGTCAACAGGAGTAAGTACCGGCGAAAAACCTACCAGCGATATACCTGCGTCCAGAGAACTGACAAAAAGATACAGCGAGATCATAAATGGAAAAGCTTCAAGCTTTGCTCTTGAAAGCCTCGCAGGAATACCCACAACTGCTCATATTTTGGGAGGTGCCGTCATGGGAAAAGATAGATCTACCGGAGTGATCAATTCCAGGAATGAAGTTTTTGGGTATAAGGATATGTACGTGATCGACGGCTCCATGATCTCTGCCAACCCCGGTGTGAACCCAAGTTTATCCATTACAGCAATTGCAGAACGGGCCATGGCTCTCATACCTAAAAAAGATAAGGTGTCAAAAATGTCATTTTTGGATCCTTCTTCCAAAGAAGCCTAAATCCTGGTCTACAGGTTATTAGCTAGAAATTTCATTTGTTAAATAATAAAAATCTATTGAATTAATTAAATCAATAAACAACCTGGAAGTACTTTTGTATTGAAAACCTTTAGGGCCTGGATCCCCCCTACAATCCTGCCCTTCAGGTTTTTCGTTTTTTGGGACTGTAACAAATGTCACTGAACTTTCCTTCCTAAAATGTCATTTTTGTGGTAACTTAATAACCGGACTAAAAACTAAAAAAATGAGCTATTACTTCACCACAACCGTAAACGATGATTTTGAAACTGCAATTCAAAAAGTAACTGAAGAACTTAAAAAGGAAGGTTTTGGAATACTCACCGAAATCGATGTCAAAGAGACCTTCAAGAAAAAACTGGATATAGATTTCAGGAAATACAGGATCCTTGGCGCCTGTAATCCACAGATGGCACACCAGGCGATAACTTCAGAAAGTAAAATTGGGACTATGCTTCCCTGCAACGTGATCCTGCAGGAAACCGAAGACGGCAAAGTAGAGATCTCGGCTGTTGATCCTGTCGCTTCGATGCAGGCGGTCAAAAATGAAACTTTAGGAGGTGTAGCGGCACAGGTAAGGGAGAAACTTAAAAAGGTGATAGAGGAGATCAAATAAAATAAGCTCTCTATCATAATAAAATATATGACCTGAAAATTCTCTGTTTCAGCTCTAATCAATGGCCTTTTTCGGGCCATTTTTTGTATTCTCTTGTGTAACAAATGTAACTGTATCAACTAAACCTCAGCCTTATTTTTGTGCCTTATAAAAGTGAAACCATATGCAAATTGAAAAAATATTGAGATCCCAAAAAGGAACTGTGATCGATGTGCGTACCAGAGCAGAATTTAGCGGTGGACATGTAGCCGGATCAGTGAATATACCTTTGACCGAACTACCCGACAACATGGAGCAACTAAAAACTATGCAGTCGCCCCTAATATTATGTTGCGCCTCGGGTATGAGGAGCGCACAGGCAGAACACTACCTCAACCGAGAAGGCTTTGACTGCGTAAATGCCGGTTCATGGCTGGAAGTTAACTACCTGCAATCTCAAGCCTCGTAAGTATGATAGAAAGTATTAAAAGGATATTTGGGTTAGGACCAAAAACAGATTTTCAGCAATTGATCCGGCAAGGAGCCGTGATCGTTGATGTGCGGACAAAAGCAGAATATAATGGCGGGCACATTAAAGGTTCCAAAAATATTCCGCTAAACAGCCTGGGACAGAACTTCAAGAAAATAGGAAAAAAAGAACTGCCTGTGATCACTTGCTGTGCTTCGGGCATGCGCAGTGCTTCGGCAAAGAACATCTTGCAATCTGCAGGTTTTGAAGAGGTTTACAATGGCGGAGGTTGGAGAAACCTTCAGAATAAAATAGGATGAAAAACAGATTATTGAACAACTGGTCGTGGTCAAGGATAGCCTTTCTATTAATTGGGCTGCTGGTGATCTTTCAGGCCGCAGATGCAAACCAGTGGTGGGGATTGGCTCTTGGAGCTTATGTTACCGCCATGGGTTTGTTTGGGTTTGGATGTGCCGCAGGAAATTGTGCAGGAGGTAATTGTAGTGTAGAACCTGATCGAGATCAGAAAATATCTAAATAAGCAAATTTAACTTTACCACATAAAACACAATTATGGAAGAGCACATCTATACTGTAGATCTACATTGGAAACAAGACCGCAGGGGAGAGATCTCCTCACCCGAACTTAATGAGAGCATTGAAGTAGCTACCCCACCTGAATTTCCGAAGGGAGAACCCGGCATTTGGTCACCTGAGCACCTTTATACTGCTGCTGTCAACAGCTGCTTTATGACCACCTTTTTGGCTATTGCTGAAAATTCAAAGCTCGAATTTAAAAGCCTCACCTGCCCTGCCAAAGGTAAGTTGAGCAAAGAAGAAGGTAAATACGTAATGTCACAGATCATTCTTGAGCCCGTGCTTACCATCTTTAATGAAGAAGATAAAGAGAAAGCAGAAAAGATCCTTTTTAAAGCCGAAAAAGCCTGCCTTATCACAAATTCTATAAAAGCTGAAGTTATTTTAAATCTGCAGATAGAATTGGCAGAATCTTTGGTATCATAATAATAACAGTCCCCTACACTGGAAATCCCGTTTTGAAGAGAATTCTTCGGCGGGATTTTTTTTGTTCCGTCTGTGAATTTATTCTGTACTTTTAGAATATCAACTTACTACAGATGGATCAATTGGCAGATCGTACACCAAATTGTGATGTTCCGGCGCTGTGGCTGGAGCATAAGGCAGCTCTTAAAAATTACATTTTTAAGAGGGTAAGGGATGAGGAACTCACTAAGGATATTCTTCAGGAGGTATTGCTTAAAGTTTACAATTTCTGTCTTTCAAAGTCGGGTGTAAGAAATGTGCGGAGCTGGCTATACCAAATTGCCCATAACACAATGATAGATCACTTTAGAAAAGAATCCGGGAATGGAAACCTTAAAGCTGAAGTGGAGTTCATTGAGGAGGATGAGAACCTGGCTTTCAAAGAAGCAGTTGATTATATTGAGCCTTTACTAAGCTTTTTACCCACCGAATATGCTGTCCCCCTTAGAATGGCAGACCTGGAAGGTTTCAAACAAGCAGAAATCGCTCAAAAGCTAAACCTTAGCCTCACCGCAACCAAATCGCGCATCCAACGCGCACGTGATCTCCTCAAGAAGGAATTTATCACCTGTTGCCATTTTGAAACTGATGCTAGCGGCGGTCTCCTTTCCTTTTCCATAAAGGACTCATGCACCCCTTTGCAACAAGCTCAGAAAAAAATTTAAATTTTTCTGCGTCTTTTTGGTCCTCTTTACGTCTTGAATGTAAATCATAAAATTTTTGATCATGAAAACATTTCACGTACACGTAAGAGTAAAAGACCTGGAAGAGAGTATAGCCTTCTATAACGCATTGTTCAACACCAATCCCACAGTGGTAAAAGCCGATTACGCAAAATGGATGCTTGAAGACCCCCGGATCAATTATGCAATATCCACAGGACACGCCGAACTTGGAATAGAGCATCTGGGTCTGCAGACTTCCAGTGAAACCGAACTAAAGGATATCTATTCAAATATGCAGAAAGCAAAAGGAACAATTAGGGAAGAAGGAGATTGCACCTGTTGCTATTCAAAAAGCCAGAAGAGCTGGATCACAGATCCCCAGGGAGTAGATTGGGAAGCTTTTTATACCTACGGTACTGCCACAGTTTATGGAGAGGGAATCAATGCAAAACCTGCCCCCGAAGTCATGGAGCAATGGACCGGCAATGATGGAAAGACCGGAGAAAAGATCGCTCAGTTGGAAGAGCAAGAAGAATTTTCAGAAAAAAAGTCAACTTGTAGTACTTCTGCCTGTAACAAAACGGTTACTGAGGAGTCTGTATAGAAATTACTGGAAAAAGAAATATTTGATGGAGCAGGTTAATTTGATCTTGACCTGTTCCTTTTTTCGCAATTTAAAATTGAGGGCAAAATGAAAAATTTATTATTTCTATTCGCACTTGTTGCTTTTAACCTGCATGTCTCTGCCGAAGAAAAGATCATCACCACCTCAGATGGTGTTGACCTCTACGTAAAAGTAGCAGGACAAGGCACTCCTCTTTTGTACATTCATGGTGGACCCGGTTCGGGGAGCTACTGGTTCGAGAAATTAGTAGGTTCTTTCATGGAACAACATTTTACTGTGGTGTATCTTGATCAAAGAGGAGCTGGAAGATCTGGCAGTGCGCCCAATCAGGATTACTCGCTTGAGCGTCTTACTCTCGACTTTGAGGAAGTGAGAAAAGCTTTAGGGTTTGAAAACTGGCTAACCCTGGGGCATTCTTTTGGAGGTGTTCTTCAAATGGGTTATGCCGATAAATTCCCTGCAGCTCAAAAAGGGATGATCATGCTCAACTGCACCATTAATTTACCTGAATCGGCCTGCGAGAGCTGGATCCCTAAGGCAGCCGAATTTGTTGGTGAAGTATATACCTGCGAAGGGGATACTGTTGGTATGCCGCAAAGGATGGGTGAATTTGGCGGAAAACTCAGAGAGAAGGATCTGTTCTGGAAAATGGGATCAAGGGATCCTGAAACTTTTGCAAAGCTGGACGAGATTTCCTTTGAGATTGAAAATTTCAATGGGGAGCTAAGCAGATACGCCCTGGATTATCCGGAATACTGGGAGAATTTCAAACCTCTTTCAGCTAAAATGGAAATACCTGTTCTCTACTTCTATGGTT
This sequence comes from uncultured Flavobacteriaceae bacterium, assembly GCA_964388165.1. Classification (GTDB taxonomy): domain Bacteria; phylum Bacteroidota; class Bacteroidia; order Flavobacteriales; family Flavobacteriaceae; genus Salinimicrobium. Next base: position 24,290 of record CAYLZB010000014.1, read on the forward strand.
CAACAGATTTCATGGTAGGTCCAGAACATTATAAAGGATTGGAATTTCCTAATCTATTACTGTGGGAGAATAAAGGCGGTCATATTCCGTTCATTGAAGACAAGGAAGACCTTGAGAAGGCTATCCTTGCATATGCGGAGAAATATAAGTTTTAAGATAATTGTTTGAGGGAACAGGTTGTCGGGGAATGAATTTTTCCGGCAACCTTTCTTATTTTATTGGATGGTCTGCAGCCCTTCTTTTGGAGGAACAGGAAGTTCTTCAGCAGGAAAGAACATGGGATCGAAATTTCTTTTTTCCTTCTTATACTGTATCACATAATTCCTTAGCGTAGCCATTTCCTCAGCGCTCAGATAATTAGAGTGTGGATTTTCTGCCAATAGCAACCAGGGAGCGGGACCATCAAAGTCATACTCTCCAAACACCATGAAAGGAGTTCCGTTCTTTTGCACCACCTGTCCTGAAGCATCAAGTTTCCATTGATCTGCCCAATTATATATAAAAACAGCATCTATTTGTCTCAACCTAACACAGGCATGACTGGCAGGATAACCGGGCATGGAATATTGATGCACCCCTACGCCTTCAAAATTCATAAAATTGAAATAATAAGGCATGATCCATGACTCATTCACGGTGCTTATTTTACTCCGCGCTTTATAATTAGCATAGAACAGGCCTGCAGGAGTAGGCGTGGATTCCTTTCCCGAACTCACCGGTCCCCACTTGGATAACCTTCCATTCTCATAGAGGGCGAAAGCCTGTACCCGTCTTGAGATAAGTAAAACTTTAGGGATGGAATCCAACATTTCGAATTCTGCAGGAAAAGGTGAATAATCCAGAAAATTGGTGGTAAGTGTATCGGGAACTATAAGTTTATCCCCGGCACTAAGACGATAGGCATCCATGCGGTTGAGAGCAAAAATATATTCCTGCTCCAATTCAGAAAACCTTGTTTTAAAACTGTCGACTTCAGCTGCACTTTCAATACTGTCCAGGTGGTAAGTAATGATCATTGGAATCTCCTGCACCTCCTGGACCGGCTCTTCAACTTCTGAAGAGGGACCGTCGGGTATAGTGATCTCCTTTTGTTGCGCTCCTGCCGATCGTTCACAGGAAACCAGCCCGGCCGTGCACAACGAACAGATCAGGAAAAGCAACGACAGATATTTATTTGGACCCTTCACAGAAATACAGATTACCGGTTTTACAAAACTTTCCGCAAAGTGCTAATAATGCACTAAACAAGCAGTTAAGGCTTCGCCAAACCTTATTTAAATTTCTTTAATTTTTGGTTGAAATCCTACTGAATTTCAGTAATAATGTTACATAAAGGATGCCATGATTGAAATGGCAGGTTAATGTAGAAGCAGGAAAGATCCTCTAAAAAAGGTCTTAAAAATTTTAAGATAATTAGCAGAAAATTAATACCTTGTTTCCCTCAAAAAAATTGAAATGAAAGCTTTTATTGTATTCTTCTTCATGTTAATAGGAACCGGACTTTTCGCCCAGGAAGCGCCTGTAACCTTTGAAAGCAAAGGAGTTTTCTTCTCCGGTGACCACAGCGTACAACGGCAGGATAAGCAAATTGTGGAACTCACAGGAAACGTCCACTTCTCTACTTCTATTGTGGAAATTGATAAAGCTGAAAAAATTGTCTACGATAAAAAGAGCAAGACCTTTACCATAAGTGGTTTTAATGAATTGATACTGAACGGGCAAAAACGTAAGGCTTCAGATTTTGGTTCTACTACTTTAAAGGTTGACCTTGGTGGCACTATCGCGTACCTTGTGGCTGAATCTAAGAATTGTAAAGACGGTAAGGGAAAAGGCTGCTAAGAATGGCTGATGCTTTTTTCAGGGACGAAGTTTTTTCTTCAAAAGATTTTTCCCAAGGCGCTCTTCCCCCTGGAGAATATGATAACTGTAAGTTTATCAGCATAAATCTTAGCGAAGCTAACCTCTCAAAAATGACATTTTCAGAATGTATTTTTGATGCCTGTGATCTGAGCAATGCCAGTCTCAATGACACTATTCTAAGGGAAGTTAAGTTCACTGAATGTAAATTAATTGGGCTTTCCTTCGATCACTGCAATCCATTTCTATTGTCTTTCAACTTTGAAGATTGCCTTCTCAATTTCTCTTCCTTTTTTAAGCTGAAGTTAAAGAACACCTCTTTCAAAGGGTGTAAGCTAGTGCAGACAGATTTTTCTGATGCCGATCTTTCTTTAGCCGAATTTCAACACTGCGACCTGAGCGGAGCAGTCTTTTTCAATACCCGTATGGAGAAAACAGACTTCAGTACTTCAGAGAATTTTAGTATTGATCCTGAAAATAATATTATTACAGGGGCAAAATTCTCATCAGGCAACCTGCATGGACTTCTGGAAAAGTACAAGATAGAGATCCTGTAACAGTTTGATCTATATTTAAACCAAACCCCTGAAAGCGGCTCGATTATTGTCTAATGTTATTCGGGTAGATAAAAAGCTTATCTTTGCCCTCTTCTTTACATGAAAACACGGCAGGTTGTAAGCCGGTTCAGAATAAAAAAACAGCAGCTGTTTCAAGAAAATGCAACGTCTTTTCCAGCATTTCACATAAAACCATTTAATGTCATTTAAAAATTTAGAATTAGATGAGGCCTTACTTAGGGCACTCGACACCCAGGGATATTCAAATCCAACCCCCATTCAAAAACAAGCAATTCCGGTAGTTCTTTCAGGCAAGGATCTGCTTGGTGTAGCACAGACCGGAACCGGAAAAACGGCCGCCTTTGGCCTTCCTATCCTTCAGCTATTGAATGAAAAGAGATTTTCAAGTAAAGGCATCAAGGCTTTGATCCTTACTCCCACCCGTGAACTTGCAATACAGATCGACGAAAGTCTGGCAGCATACGGGAAACATACAAGGTTAAGCCACTCCGTCATTTTTGGAGGAGTTTCACAGCATACCCAGGTACAAAAATTAAAACGCGGAGTAGACATTCTTGTCGCCACACCCGGTCGTTTACTGGACTTGATGAACCAGGGGTTTATCAACCTGAAGACTCTTGAGATCTTCGTTCTTGATGAAGCAGATAGAATGCTCGATATGGGCTTTATCCATGATGTCAAAAAGGTCATTAAAAGCCTTCCGGAAAAAAGGCAGACCCTCTTCTTTTCGGCTACTATGCCCGAAGAGATCCAGAGTCTGGCAAATATGATGCTGAAGGATCCGGTGAAGGTAGAAGTTACTCCGCCGTCCTCAACAGTAGATAAGATCCAGCAGCGCGTTTATTTCACAAACAAACCCGATAAAAAGAAGTTATTGCTTCACTTATTGGAATCCAACGGAATACAGAATGCGCTTGTATTTACCCGTACAAAACACGGAGCCGATAAAGTTGCAAGATTCCTGGATAAAGCAAAAATAAGTTCGGCTGCTATTCACGGAAACAAGAGTCAGAACGCCCGACAGAATGCTCTGAAGAATTTTAAGAGCGGAAATCTGAACGTGCTTGTGGCAACCGATATTGCTGCCCGCGGAATTGATATCGACGAACTGGGCCATGTTTTTAATTTTGACCTTCCCAACGTTCCTGAAACATACGTACACAGAATTGGTCGTACCGGCCGTGCAGGAAACGAGGGAATGGCGATCTCCTTTTGTGCTGCAGATGAGCGCAAGGAACTAAAGGATATTGAGAAACTGGCGTCAATCAAGATCCCGGTTATAAACGAACATCCTTACCCTATGGACCCTAATGCTTCGCCGGTTGCCGCAGCACCTGCACAAAACCGCAATCGCAGTGGCAACAGGAACAGAAGAAGACGGTAATCTTGGTGTTCAGTGATCAGTGATCAGTGATCAGTGATCAGAAGAAATATGATGAAAAAGAGTCTATTCCTGTTGAATAGACTCTTTTTTTTGTACATCTGACTTTGTAGCTCTCACTTCGTACTTCAAATTATCTTGCGAGGTAACCTCCGTCAATGGGATAATACGCTCCGGTGGCAAAAGAAGCCTTGTCACTGCCCAGCCACAGGATCAATTCGGCTACTTCCTGGCTTCGGCCAAGTCTGCCGATTGGATGTAGGGAAATCAATTGCTTCTTGATATCGTCATCAAGTTGGTCCAGTAAAGGAGTATCTATGAATGCAGGTCCTACGGCATTGATCCTGATATTCTGCGAAGAGTATTCGAGCGCAGCATTCCTGGTCATTCCCACTGCTGCATGCTTGGCAGCCACATATCCTACAGAACCTTCAAAGCCTACACTACCCAGAATAGAAGAGATATTTACTATACTGCCCTTTCCGTTTTTTAGCATAGCCTCAATTTGGTATTTCATTCCGTAGAAAATGCTGTGCAGGTTAACATCAATTACCCTGTGCCAACCTTCCAGGCTCATATCGACGATCTTGTTTGCTTCCCCACCTATTCCGGCATTATTGACCGCAACATCCAATTTGCCGTAAATTTTAACAGCAAAATCAACAAGAGCTTTATTCTCGGCTGCTGAAGCTACATCGGCTTTGAAGAAACTTGCCGTTCCGCCGCCTTTTTCAATGCGCTGCACAACCTCCTCCCCGGCTTCGGCATTAATATCAGAAACTACGACTTTAGCCCCTTCCTTTGCAAAAAGGAGTGCCGTGGCCTCTCCAATTCCAGAGGCGGCACCTGTAATAATAACTACTTTGTCATTCATGATGAGAGATTTTAGAATGTTTAATTTACTAAAAATACAAGGGCTGAAGAATGATTAAAATCATCCGGACTTGAAGCTCATTAAAATTTGCTATTTTAGAGAGGTATGAAAAAAGAGATCTCAGGAATAACTATAGAGCTGCGACAGGGAGACATTGCCAACCAGGCAGATTGTGAGGCTGTGGTCAATGCAGCTAATGCGCAGCTTGAAACAGGTGGCGGAGTTGCCGGAGCGATCCACAGGGCTGCAGGACCCGGACTCGCTAAAGAAGCACGACCATTAGGCCCTATAAAGCCGGGGGAAGCCGTAATAACAGGTGCTCATGATCTCCCGAACAAGTATGTCATTCACTGCCTGGGCCCGGTCTACGGAAAGGACAAGCCAGAAGAAAAGTTACTAGCCAGTTGTTACTCCAATGCACTGGATCTTGCTGAGAGGAAGCAAATAAATTCTATTGCTTTCCCGGCAATATCGACCGGGATCTTTGGATATCCTGTTGAAGAGGCTGCAAAAATAGCATTTACTACTATTATTGAAAAGATCTCCGGCTTGAAACACCTTAATAAAGTGGTTTATGTGCTATACAGCATTCAGGATCTTGAAATACATGAGAGGATCCTCGAGCAGATCATGCAGGGGAAAGAATATCTGGGCTGATGCTGTTAACTATTTCCGATTTCCTGTTGCCGATAAAGGATTTCCAGGGAGGAGTTTGCCCTTGCTATACTTTCACCACCATTTTCCCGACATTTTTACCTTCAAAAAGTCCGATAAAAGCTTCGGGTAATTTATCAAAACCTTCTACTATGGTTTCTTCGTAAATCAGACTTCCATCCTGAAGCCAGGCTCCCAATTGTCGCAGGGCTTTTCCAAAATCCTTGGCGTGATCTCTAATGAGAAAACCTTGCATCAAAGCGGTCTTCTTGATAAGGATACCCTCCGGTCGGGGACCGGTGGGAACTTCGGTTTCATTGTAAAGGGAAATAGCTCCACAATTGATTATACGTGCGTCTTTATTGATATTCTGCAGTACTGCATCGAGCATTTCACCACCCACATTGTCAAAATATACATCTACCCCATCTGTACAGATACGCCTTAGCGCATTGGCCATATCTTCTTCTTTGTTGTAGTTCAAACCTTTGTCGAACCCAAAGTCATCTTCCATTTTCTGTACTTTCTCATCACTTCCTGCAATACCAACTACCATACAACCCTGTATCTTCCCGATCTGTCCTGCAATACTCCCCACAGCACCGGCTGCACCCGAAACTACCAAGGTCTCCCCGGGCTTCAAGTTTCCGATCTTATCAAGAGCCAGGTAAGCAGTCAAACCGGTAAGGCCCAAAACTCCCAAAAATGCAGGTAAGGGTGCCAATTGTCTATCTATACGGTTAAGACCAACGCCGGTTGAGAGCTGTAGTTCCTTCCACTTCAGCATTCCCGAAACAAATTCGCCAACCTGGAAGTTGTGGTTATTCGACTCCAACACTTCTGCTACGACCATGGATTCCATGGGCTCATTCAGCTTAAAAGGCGGAATGTAAGATTCCTCATTCCGCATTCTTCCGCGGAGATAAGGGTCTACAGAAATATAGTGGGATCTTAAGAGGATCTCCCCTTCCCCCGGATTCGGATCTTCTTCGTGTACCAGTTCAAAATCTGACTTGGAAGGTTTACCGGCGGGACGGTTCTTGAATAGAATTGTTTTGCTCATTTTGGTTGGTTGGTTTGTATGAAGATAGTTTTTATTGAGTTTTCCTGCAAGTGGGACAGGTCATTAAAAATGAGCTTCAATTTCTTATTTAAAAATGGAGAAAAAAAAACCTCTCCGGTTGCCCGGAGAGGTTCTTACTATTTATTAAACTTCAGGAAATTACTTCTTCCCTTCCATTTTATCTTTCAACGCTTGAAGTTCTGCG
>CAYLZB010000015.1:0-2601 GCA_964388165.1 uncultured Flavobacteriaceae bacterium
TAATAGGTTTTAACGCCTGTACGAGTGATGATGATGTGGTATTCATCGCACAACCCGACCCAGAGGGCATTGCTTTCACCAATACTTTTTCCTCAGAATATATTCTTACATCTGCAACTGCAGAAAATACAGTGGAAAGATTTGTTTGGAATGAGATAGATCTTGGTGTACCTACCAATATCAACTATGATGTATTGGCTTCTACTTCTTCAGATATGGTAGATCCTGTTTTGCTGGGAAGTACAGCAGGTACAAACCTTGCAGTAAAAGTGAAACAACTTATGAACCTGGCTGAAGATGCAGGCATAGACAATGATCCAGCTACAGAAGCTCCAAATACCGGTACTCTATATGTTCAGGTAGTAGCTACTGCAGGTACAGGAGGTGAAATGGTTCATGCTTCTGAAGTGCAGGCGCTAAACATACTTATACCTGAAACAGCAGGAGAAGAAGAGGAAGCATTCCTTAATTTCTTCCTTGTGGGTGACGCTACTGCTGCAGGTTGGAATCCAGACAATAACAATACTCCGTTGTTCAGGGATGGTGAGAACGAAAATCTTTTCTACTTCACCGGAAGATTTGATGGAAGTGGAGATAAGGAAGGATTTAAGCTTCTAGAAATTCTTGGTCAGTGGCAACCACAGTGGGGGCTTAATAACGGTAACCTTAGCAATAGTACGCTCCTGGGTGGTGACCCATCGGCATTCCCTGTTGATGCAGATGATTACTACACCTTGACAGTAAACGTTGATGAGATGACTTATTCCTTCGAAACCTATGATGAAAGTAGTGCAGCAACTTACGGCAGCATTGGTTTGATCGGTCCTGCACAAGCGGGAGGCTGGGATTCAGATACAGATTTGACCCAACAGACATTTGATCCACACATTTGGTTTATCAACGACATCGAATTGAGCGATGGTGAATTCAAGTTCCGCGCAGATAATGATTGGGCCGATAACTGGGGTGCTGCTTCAAATGCTTTAAGTGGAAAGGCTAATTATGGAGCCGGTGACAACATGATGGCGCAGGCAGGAGTATATGATATTTGGTTCAACGATCTAACCGGAAGGTACATTCTTATTCCTCAAGCTGAAGAATAAACCATAACAGTTCAAAAAGGCTGCTTAACGGCAGCCTTTTTTGATAAACACTATTTACATGAAAAAAGAAAATTTATTCCTTTCATTATTTGTTGCTCTACTCCTTCTGGCAGGGTGTTCTTCAGATGATGATGTTGTTGAGACAGATCCGGGAGGAGAGACACCACCCCCTACTGCTAATTATGAGCCTCTTGACCTATCCAATTATGATAATGGCACTGGAGTCATGATGCAAGGATTTTACTGGGATGTAGAGCCTGCAGGAGAATGGTGGGATCTATTGGCAGATAAAGTTGATGGATGGGCAGATGCCGGAATTAATCGTCTTTGGCTTCCGCCTGCTTCAAAAGGGCAATCTGGTGGCTTCTCTATGGGTTATGATCCTTCAGATTATTTTGACCTTGGAGAATTTATGCAACACGGGACAGTTGAGACCAGGTTTGGCTCAAGAGAAGAACTGGAAAATCTCATTGAAACTGCCCATGCTAATGGCATTGAAGTAATTGCTGACATAGTACTCAACCACAACTCGGGAGGTGGTTTAGAATGGAACCCCTATAGGGAAGAATACACCTATACACTTTTTGATGAAGAGCATGGAAATGCTTCCGGATTATTTAACCGCAACTACGAAAATTTTTATCCTAACAGCACAAGCCCTTATGATCCGGGAAGTCTTTTTTACGAAGAGACCAACCTGGACCACAACCAGGAGTACGTTCAAAACTGGTTATGGGAAGCAGATTATTCAGTAGCAAATTACTACAAAAACGAAATTGGGTTTGACGGCTGGAGATTTGATTATGTACTTGGTTTTGAGCCTTGGGTGGTAGAAGAATATATGGATGCGGTAGGTGGTTTTGCCGTTGCAGAATTATGGGATGGAAATCCGGTGGTTCTTAGAGATTATATAGAGGAAACAGGAGTAGCAGTTTTTGATTTCGCTACGTTCTATAAGCTCGACGAAGCTTTTGACAGATTTGATGATCTTACATACCTTACAGGGGACATGGTTTGGAAAACTCATCCCGAGAAAGCAGTGACCTTTACAGCCAATCATGATACTGAAAAGGATGAGAATGAGGATAACAATATTTCCATGGAAAATAAGCTGAAAGCTTACGCTTTTATTCTTACCCATCCCGGATATCCCACTATATTCTATTCAGATTACGAGAACGAACAGTTTCAGGAGCAGCTCGATCAGTTAATCCTTATCAATAATACAATAGCCACAGGAGATGTTGAAGTGCTTTATGTAGATGATGATGAATACATCATGAAAAGAGCCCGTACCCCATCAAATCCGGGTCTGATCCTTTACATAAATACTAATGGTAACGCCAAGATCAAAGATAATATAGATACAGACTGGAACCTGGCAAGATTAATGGATTACACCGGGAATATTGAATACAGTCCTATGACAGATCAGGATGGTAATGTTTCCTTACGTGCGCCTGCAAATGGTTATGCCGTATATTCTATTATGAAAGAA
>CAYLZB010000015.1:2701-30059 GCA_964388165.1 uncultured Flavobacteriaceae bacterium
TTAAAGTTTTGACAATTCATTCGTGAATCCAAGGCGAAATTTTCTGATCACTCCTCACTGAAGACTGATTACTAATTCACTCCAGTCTTACAGAAATGATCCCCACCCCATGCTGCTCCTGTTGTTCTGCTTCAGAAAGTCCGGGGCCAATGGAAAACTGCAAACTTTCAGCTTCTTCAATATCGAACGGCTCCTGAATATTGTGCTCAAAATAGAGCGGAAGAAATGTTGGATAAGGTCTCGGAAGAGTTACAGTTGGCACAGGTTCCAGGGAGGAAAGATCGATCTCGTACTCCTCAACTTCAGGTTGTAGTTCGATCGCTTTACCGAAAGACCGCCCGTTGTCCATCACCAGTGCCACCTGTAGCTTTACAGGCTTATCATTAAGGGATCGGGCTTTCAACACCAGCTTATCCTTCTCATCTATTGCCTCTCTCCTGCCCTCTACTTTTCTGTTGAAATTATACCTGAAAGAATAATCATATACCGGTTCGGCATTGGTATTTTCGGGATCTACCTCGAATAATTTTTCAACATTGATCTGAAATTCTGCTTCCCCCGGATGTTCTGCCGGCACCACATTGTTCGTTGGTAGCCACTTTCTCACCACGTTCTCATGATCTTCCGAAGCATTAAAAAGGTACACCGGAGCTTCAGGTTCAACAACTCTAATATTGTAAGGTGCATCGGGATCAAAATCCCATTGCCCCGGATTTCCCTGCTGCCCTCCGGGAAATGTTGTAGTCCCTTCCGGGGTAGTTATTATAATACGGTACTCTAAAAAGCCTTTTATGAGGAGGGCTTCGGGAACTGCAGCTTTAAACGTATAAGCTCCCTCCTGTTGAAGATCGACGCTCTCATAGGTATTTCCATTCCGAAGCCATGCCTGCACCTGCTTAATAGCTTTATCTGATACTATAGTGGCTTCTATGTCATGATCCCGTCCTGCCGAAAGAGAAGGCACAGGTTCATGAATGAGATATGTCTTATCCACTGTAGTTTCGGGAGCTACAAAAGCCGTAAGATCTGCTTCGCTCCAATCTTCATAAGAAGCCCTGGCTTTTTTGCCTTTTTTGGAAAGTATATAAGTACCGGGTTCAACTGTAAAAGTCTTTCCCGAAGCGATTGTAGCTATCTCATTTCCTTCATTGACACCGGTTACAGCGAATCCTGTTCCCAATCCCGGTAAATCAATTTCCATATTCCATTCTTCATGATTGATGACGGTAAGGATCTTCTCCAGACTGTTATTTCCAAAAGGATTATCTACAAGAACGGCATCGGGCATGACTTCCAGTCTCCAGATTCCTTTTTCAAGGTTATCCAGGAAGTAAGCTCCTTTCCCCTCATATTTTACTACAGGAGAACTTCCGTAACCTGCGATCTGCTTCAGCTTTTTGAGGTTCTTCGGCTGAGTTTCTGTAGAATTAGTATAGATGAATTTTTCAGTGGAATTCATTTCAGCCAGATCCTTTTCATAGCTAATGCTGAAATTTCCGAAGTTTAGATTGGCAGGATATCCTCCCAGATCTTTATTCATTGGCAAGTTCCTGAAGATCTCACCGCTTATCATCAATGCCAAAGCTTTTTGAGGAGTGTAGACCAGGTTCATGTAGTGCGTGTCATACTCTGTATTACCTGCAGCCATAAAAGTAGGGTCGTAGGCGAAGTGGGTTCCTATCTGCATCCCCGCCTGCCTGAAGCTGCGCGCCATAGCCGGATACATGTAAGACTTCATCACATCGGCCGCGTCAAATTCATAGACAAGTTTTGCCAGTCCGTGCTCCTCCCACACATCGTCAAAAGGGATCTTATAGTTGTTCACATTGGGCAAAAGATTTCCTTCGAGTTCTTTCCCAAAGCCGAGGCCTGTAGGATACCATTGAAAAGTTCCGCCATCTATTCCGGCAGCAGCATAGATCTCTGCCAGTTGGGTGCTGTGGGTAACGTTGTAGAAAATTGGCTTTTTGGTTCCCGTTGATCTCATTGAAGCAATCATTCGTTCAATGAATTCCTGTACCTCTTCGGGACTCTCTCTATGGTGCGGCTCGTTGCTCACCTCAAAGGCTACAACATTTGGCTCCTCTTTATAAGCTGTACCGGTATAGGGGTTTACGTGGTTTAAGAACTGGGCCAGGTAATTTTCCTGTGCTTTAATAGCTAAGGGATTAACAAGACTTCCTTCTTTGCCATATTTGTTTGAAAATCCCGGAGTATCCCGGTCAGGTTCCGGCCAGCCGTTACCCCAATAAGCTATGGGGGTGAGGACAAAATTGATCCCCCTCTTCTTTAACTCGCTTATCAAAAAGTCGAAATGCTCCAAATGTTCATTCTCCAGTAAGTTTCCCTCCTCATCACTTATTTCTGTATCCCAAACGTGGATCCTGTAAAGGTCGAAACCTAGTCTTGAAAAGTGGTATACGTCGTTCCGCATGGCTTCTTTGAGATCTACGCCCAGTTTTTTACCGGTGCGATAGGCATGAGCAAAGGGCACGGAATAATTGACTCCAAAACCTGTGACCTCTTTTTTATTATGGCCCCAGCGCATAACCCCGCTTTCGTCTACATAAACATCTCCTTTTTTGTCATTTTTGACACCCTGTGCAAAACCGGGATATATAAACAGGAAAATGACCGTCAACAAAAGGACGTATCTTAAATTATTTCTCATAGGAATTTATTCTTTTCCATGGGGAACTTCTTGCGGTAAATAGAGGTGCCCTGCCATTGATCGTTCACCACCAAGGGCTCGATCCTTACACTGTGAGGCAGGAAAACCTGCTCCCACGCAGTAGCTGGCCCGGCTGTTTGAAGTCGCCGAAATTGCCAGTCATAATTAAAATTGAGGGTTTTGCGGGTAGGTTTCTGCTGTGCCCCTACTTTTTCGGTGTGAGGTAGGGGCTCACAGCCAAAAAAAGTAAGGGTAAAACATGCTAAAATTATCCATTTTAACTGTTGTTTCATACAGCAGTTTATAAATGTAAATATTACCATTATTTTCGAATAAAAGAAGCATTTTTAGAAAATTTTAAAGAAGAAAATTTTGCCTAAAAAACTTCGAAATCGCTCCCTTTTTCGGTCAATCTTTTATAGCGTTTGTGATCAAATTTGTAAAGAAAGGCTCCTCTCTTAGAAGTAGATTTATCCTTTTCATCAAGTTTCACCAGGACATTATGAGAGAACACTTTCTTTCGGAAATTTCGGGTATCGAGTTCTCGTTGAAAGATTGCCTCGTACACACTTTGTAACTGCGGAATGGTAAATTTTTCCGGCAATAGCTCAAAACCCAGGGGTTGAAACCGGGCCTTTTGCTTCAGCTTCTCAAGGGCATCCTTTACCATCTGCCCATGATCCAGTACCAGCTCCGGTAATTCCTTGACATCATGCCATACTGCACCGTGTTGTTCTACCAGCTCCTTATCATATTCGTTAAGACGTATCAAAGCATATTGTCCAACCGAAACCACCCGGTACCCGGGATCTCTTTCGGCCGCACCATAGACCTTCAGCTCCTCCATGAAAACATTTTTCAACCCGGTGATCTCCTCGAGTACCCTTTCGGCTGCAGCCGATACATCTTCATCGATCTTTACAAAGCTTCCAATAAGAGACCACTCCCCCTCTAAAGGTTTTACCCGGCGTTTAAAGAGTAGTAACTTCAAATTTCCGGAATCAAAGCCAAAGATGATACAATCTGTAGCCACATACATTTTGTGGCTCTGTTGATAGGCATCTCTACCAAGGATCTCCGATTCTGCTTTTTCTTTGTACATTAATGTTCATGTTAGTATTTACAAAAAAAGTCTTTTTTTCCTAATTATAAAATGTACAATTTACATTTATTATCTTTGATGTACTTGAAAAATAAGTTTAGTGAAGAATCAACAAGGGCAGACAGCACCGAAAAATTTCGAGAACTTTAAAGCAGAGTTTACTGTTCATGCTCCGGGAAGGATAAATCTCATTGGAGAGCACACAGATTATAACAATGGTTTTGTATTGCCCACGGCTATAGACAAAACAATAAAAGTACATTTTGCCGCCAATAACAGTCCTTACTCCTGTAATATCTACAGCAGGACATACAATAAGATCTTAAGCTTTGATCTTCGAAAGATCTCGAGAAGTGAAGAGCAATGGGAGAATTACATCCTTGGCGTAGTAAATGAGATCCAAAAGCGCGGAAAATTTCCCGAAGGTTTTGATTGTATCATCGAAAGTGACTTGCCGGTGGGTGCCGGTATCAGTTCTTCGGCCGCCCTTGAAAGTGGCGTTGCCTTTGGCCTCAATGAACTTTTTGGTCTTGACCTTTCCCGAGAGGCCATAGCCGAACTGTCCCGGGATGCAGAACATAATTACGTGGGAACCAGGTGCGGGATCATGGATCAATATGCATCGGTGTTGAGCAGGGAAGGTCATCTCATCCTGCTTGATTGCCGCAGCCTTGAAGCAACTTATGTTCCCGCTAACTTCAATGGTCACAAGTTACTGTTGCTTAATACGATGGTCTCGCACAGCCTGGCATCCAGTGAATACAATACCCGCAGGAGGGAATGTGAAGAAGCTGTACAGCATATTAAGGAACGGTATCCTGAAGTGAGATCACTACGTGATGTGAATCTGGCCCGGCTGGCCGAATTCCGGAATTCCCTTCCGGAAGTATTATATAGACGGGCTCATTATGTAATTGCCGAAAATGACCGGGTGCTTAAAGCAGTAGAAGCAATAAAACAGGATGATCTTCAGCAATTCGGGTCATTGATGTATGAGTCCCATCGGGGTTTGCGCGACAATTATGAAGTTAGTTGTAAAGAACTGGATTTCCTTGTAGACCTTTCTGTAGATCATAAGGCGGTAAAAGGCTCCAGAATGATGGGTGGTGGTTTTGGTGGTTGCACGATCAACCTAATAGAAGAAGATGCCGTTGAAGATTTCATCAAAATTGCTTCGGAAGCTTACCATAAGAAATTTAAAATAACACCTGAAGCCATTGTAGTTTCACCTGAACAGGGCACTTATTTAAGTAAAAACTGAATTATGGCAGAAGATTTCAATTCCCACCCTCACAGAAGATATAATATTTTGACCGGGGAATGGATCCTGGTTTCTCCTCATCGTACCAAACGACCGTGGCAGGGAAGACTTGAAAAGGTTGTGGCAGAGGAAAGGCCTTCTTACGATCCCGACTGCTTTCTTTGCCCCGGAAATGTTAGAGCCAGCGGTGACAAAAACCCTGATTATAAAGATCCCTATTCATTCAGAAATGACTTTTCTGCGCTTTTACCCGAAGGTCCGCAGGAAGAATTTAATGACGGCCTTTTAAAGGCAAGTTCAGAAACCGGGATCTGCCGGGTCGTATGTTTTTCTCCGGATCACTCACTCACCTTACCTGTAATGCAAACTGACAATATTGTCAGGGTAATTCAGAAATGGAAGGAAGAGTATAAGGATCTTGGTTCCCGGCCCGAGATCAATTACGTGATGATCTTCGAAAATAAAGGAGATATGATGGGATGTAGTAATCCTCATCCTCATGGCCAGATCTGGTCTCAGCTGTCGATACCTGTGGAAGTTCAGAAAAAGACAGAACATCAAAAGAACTATTGGAACCGCAATAAAAGAAGCCTGTTAGGAGATTATCTTCATCAGGAACTTGAGAAAAAAGAGCGAATTGTACTGGAGAACGAGCATTTTGTGGCGCTTGTGCCGTACTGGGCGATATGGCCATATGAGACAATGATCATCCCAAGGCGCCAAATGCAGCATATCAATCTGCTGACTTCTGAAGAGGAAAGAGCTTACGCTGAAATTTTAAAGCAACTCACTATCAAATATGACAACCTTTTTCAGACCTCTTTCCCCTACTCTTCCGGAATTCACCAACAACCCACTAACGAGAAAGATTACCCGGAATGGCATTTTCACATGTCCTTCTACCCTCCTCTTCTCAGGTCAAAAACCGTAAAGAAGTTCATGGTTGGCTATGAACTTTTTGCAGGCCCCCAACGAGACATCACTGCCGAACAAGCTGCGGAAACCCTGAGGGAGCTATCCAATGTACATTACACGAAAGAATAAACTCCAAAAATGACATTTTGGAGTCCTATTTCCTGAGCATTTTAAATCTGAAAGCTCATAATTCAAGTATCAGGAATTACTGAAAGCACCAAGGCTGTCTGAAAACTCTATTTTTTGTCAAGGACCTTGTTTCAGCTTCTAACTGGATAGGATTTTCAAATGGCATAGATCTCAAAATAATTACAGGAAGACATATTCCATGCTTTTTTGACAACCTCTTTGCCTCTGATCCTGAACTTTAATTCTCAAATCCTGATTAACCCTTGTCTACCAGAAGATCGCATACAGCATTGCAACGATCAACATGATCACAAAAGCTCCAATATTAAAGGCGGGTCCGGTCTTAAACAGGTTTTTGCTTATGATGATCGCTTTTGGATGATCTGCGCCTCGCGTCTCGATATAGCTAATTACCACCATGATCAACATGGTAAGGATCCAGGTGATAAACATTTGGTGCATGAATGGCAATTCAAGAAAGAAAGAACCGTCTACCCAGTCATTTGTACCAACTTTAAAGTAAAGCGCAATTGGAATCGAAGCCAACACTCCCCATATTGCTGCACTGTTGGTAGTTTTCTTCCAGAAGAGTCCCAAAATGAACACTGCCAAAATACCCGGACTCACCACTCCTGTATACTCCTGAATGTACTGGAATACCTGTCCAAGATTCCTTAGTTGGGGTGCAAGAAAAACTGCAATTACCAATGCCAGGGTGGCTGAAATACGACCAACCTTTACCAACTTGTTTTCTGAAGCAGATTTCTCAATGTAAGGTTTGTAGATATCCATAGTAAAGATCGTTGCTGTGGAGTTAAGCATCGAAGCAATTGAAGAAACAATAGCAGCAGCAAGGGCAGCCAGAACAAGACCCTTAAGACCTATAGGTACAAACTCTCTTATAAGCCAGGGGAAAGCGTTATCATTAATGATCCTGCCACCTTCGGCTATAAAAGAAGGGTCTGTGAATTCCGGTCCAAAAGCACCTCCGGGTCCCGTATTCATCACATAAGCAATGATCCCCGGCACCACAACGATCAACGGAATAAGTAGCTTCAGGAAACCTGCCAGAATAATACCTTTTTGAGACTCTCTAAGGCTTTTTGCAGCCAGGGTCCTCTGGATTATATACTGGTTAAAACCCCAATAGTAAAGGTTAGCAACCCACATTCCGCCCAGTAGTACTGCAAGACCCGGCAGATCCCACCAGGCATCCTTACCTCCCGGAGTGATGATCTCTCCTTTCTCAAGGATCATAGAGAATTTTTCCGGCACCTGCTCATAGATTGTTACCAGCCCGTCGATGACATTTCCACTCTCAGATACATGTGTGAGACCGATATACGTCGTAATTAATCCTCCGGCAATAAGCAGGACCACCTGCACAACATCTGTCCAGGCTACGGCAGCGAGTCCTCCGTAAAGAGAATAGGCCGCAGCAAAAAGCGCTAAACCGATAATAGCGTAAAGAAAAATAGATCCGTCACCCGAACCAACAATAGTATCGATCGCTGTTGCTCCAAGATAAAGTACAGAAGTGAGGTTCACGAAGATGAAAAGTGCGATCCAGAAAATGGCCAGGATGGTCTTTAAATTGGTGCCATACCGAACCTCGATAAATTCAGGAATAGTATAGAGCCCCTTTTCGATAAAAATCGGCAGAAAATATTTCCCCACGATAATCAGGGTAATGGCAGCCATCCATTCATAAGAGGCGATAGCCAGTCCAATGGCAAAACCCGATCCCGACATACCAATGAATTGTTCAGCAGAAATATTGGCTGCGATCAGGGAGGTACCAATTGCCCACCAGGGAAGGGATTTACTGGCAAGAAAGTAATCTTCAGAAGATTTTCCCTTACCGCGGGAGACCCAGAGTCCAATCCCAATGATCATTAAAGCATAGGCAGCAAAAATTATCTTATCGATTAATGCAAATTCCATAAAAAAGACGGTTAAAGATCCATTCACAAATGAGCCGGAGATAGCTCTCAGGCTCTAAAAATTTTGTTAAATGTAATAGATTGGCGTCAATAAGATTATGATCTACATTTAAAAGTTATGAACCGGTTTTAAACTGCCAGGTGGTAACATTAATGTATTTCTCTCCCGGGACTGGCAGGTCCTACAATAACATTTACTCCTTCAAACCTAAGACTGAAAATGCTAGCTCCAAAGTTCAGGATCTTTAGTTCTGTACCACTTTTATTTTTTAAGCTGATGAGTTTCAATTCATCAACTCTGTAACTGTTCTTCAAGCCTTTTTGGTCTGCACCCATTCTACAACCAGCTCTTCCAGTACATTCAATGGCACCGATCCATTTGTTAGGACCACATCATGAAATTCACGCAGATCAAAATCTTTCCCAAGTTCCTTCTTCGCGTATTCCCTCAGCTCCACGATCTTGTTCATTCCTATCTTGTAGGCTGTGGCCTGCCCGGGCATTACGATGTGGCGTTCAACCATTTTCACTGCATCACTTTCGGCATTAGGAGAATTTTTTACATAATAATCTATGGCTTCATCCCTACTCCATTTTTTGGAATGTATCCCGGTATCTACCACCAGCCTTATTGACCTCCATAGTTCCATTGCAAGACGACCGAAATCTGAATACGGGTCTTCATAGAATCCAATCTCCTTTGGTAAGAGTTCACTGTACAAGCCCCAACCTTCAGTGTAAGCTCCATATCCTTCCACTTTTCTGAACATTGGTAAACTATCAAGTTCCTGCGCAATGGCTAACTGCATGTGGTGACCGGGAATTCCTTCGTGATATGCAAGAGCTTCCAATTGATAAGTAGGCATAGCTTCCATATCATAGAGGTTGGCATAGTAAGTGCCGGGCCTGGAACCATCCATGGCAGGTTGCTGGTAAAAAGCTTTACCCGCACTTTTTTCTCTGAAAGGCTCCACCGCCTTTACTACAATATCTGCTTCCGGTTTTGTGAGAAAAAGCTCATCCAGCCGGGCCTTCATCTTATTAATAGCATTTTTTGCTTCAGAAAGATACTTCTGTCGCCCCTGCTCATTGTTCTCGTAGTAGAACTGTTCATCTTCCCTCATGAATTTAAAGAAGTCTTGAAGAGTGCCTTCAAAACCTACTTCTTTCATGATCTCCTCCATCTCCTTATGTATCCTGGCAACCTCACTTAAACCTATCTCATGGATCTCTTCAGCAGTAAGATCGGTGGTAGTTGTTCGTTCTAAGGCTGTTTTATAGAACTCTTTTCCTTTTGGAAATTTCCATGCGCCGTGATCGGCTGTTGCGCGTTGCTGTTGATCCTTGAGCTTTGCAATAAGGTTCTCATAGGCAGGTTTTACCGAAGTAAGTAATGCTTCCTGCGCCTCCAGGATCAATTCATCCTTTTGAGCCTGAGGAATATCCAGCTCATCCACTTTATTACTAAAATCCTCCAGGATCGTACTTGGTTCGGCCGACTTCTCAAAAGGGCGGCCCCGTAACAGGTTCTGGGAAGCTTCCACGGTATGGGCAAAAACAAATGCCGGAGGCATGATCTGGTTCATTTCACGCAGTTCGAGACCGGTAATTACATCCTCCATGACTTTTGGGATCTTGTGGAGCCGCTCGATATAAGCACGAGCATCACTAACGGAATCGATCTTGTGCATATTGATCAAAAATGCCGGCAGCTGCGTATGTACACCAAACATCTGGTTGATGGGATAGTTGTACAGCCTAAAATCATAGTCCTCAATTTGATCCTCCTGTTTTTGCCTGTAAAGTTTATAACTTAAGGCAGCCTGTCCTTCAAGAGCTTCAGGGTTAATTTCGTTTTTTAAAAACTTGAGTCTTCTTCTCGCTTCTTTAAGATCTTCTGCATATTTAAGGTGCGAATAATTATCCCAGGAGCTATAGTCGGTCTTTATTCCCAAACGAGTTTGCAGCATAGGAGATTCTTCCAGGTCCTTCTGGAATTCCTCTTCCAAAAAGCTATTTAATTGAGCTGTTTCCTGCTGAATCTCTTCTGAAGTGAAGCCGGTCTCTTTTTGATCATTCTTACAAGCCGAAAGGCTTATGATCAATAACAGGCCGCAAAGCCTGTACATTTTCTTTGAGGTCATAATTGAAATATTTAAGAAAGAGGTGTCAAAAATGGCATTTTTGGCACCTCTTGTTTTTAGTCAAGAACGGTGAATATGATCTGTGAATCGTGGTAGACCTTGTGGGTCTGCTTTTTAAAATCTTCCTCTTCTGCTTCAAAGATATTGTCAACATAAGTCTGCGGATTTCTGTCGATCAATGGGAACCAGGTGCTTTGAACCTGAATTTGAAGTTTGTGTCCTTTTTTAAAGGTGTGGTGAATATCCTGAAGCTGCAGGTCTACTGCAGTCTTTGTATTCGGTTCAAAAGGTTCGGGATCTGAAAAACTGTTTCTAAACCTGCCTCTTATCACTTCACTTCTCACCATCATGTGATAGTTGCTCATGGAGAGATAATCCTGGGTTTCCTCATAATCTTCGGCATCGGGAGGATAAACATCGATCACCTTCACCACCCAGTCGGCTGCTGTTCCTGTGGTGGAAACCTGCAGTTTTGCCAGCACTTCCCCGGCCAGGGTTAGGTCTTCCTCCAGAACATCAGTTTCATAAATAAGTACATCGGGCCTACGTGCAGCAAAGCGTTGATCATCGGTCATATACTTACGCGGAGTAAAGACCATCTTGATATCTTCAGAATAAGGCACAGGCTTATTAGGGTCACTTACAAATTCCTCGGCACCATCGGCAAGCGTGGGGAGGTCAAGTGGCATTTCAAGAAGTTCTTCGTTATCTCCTAAATAAAAGTATTTCTTTTCTGCTTCTTTTGGAGGCCATGCAGCGTAACTCTTCCATTCATGAAGCCCGGTATCAAACATGTAAGCTTCCGGAAGTGGCAACGAACCATCGGCTTCACCCTTTAGAAAGTGGTTAAAGAAAACGGTCTCGACATCCTTTTGATAATTTCGGGAAATATTATCTCCGAAGTACACATTACCAATTGCCTGTCTTTCTTTTGTACGGGCCCAATCTCCGTGGCTCCAGGGACCCATGACGAGCATATTGTAATTATTGCTGTTCTTTTCAATGGTTTTATAGATATTAAAAGGACCGTAAAGATCTTCGGCATCAAATAATCCGCCCACGATCATCACTGCCGGTTTGATCCCTTTTAAATGCTGAACGATCCCACGTTTTTGCCAGAATTCATCATAATTCGGGTGCTCCTTAAGCTGCTGCCAAAAAACGTTGTCCTCACCATAGTATTTGTCCAGGTTCTTAAGAGGCCCGGCATCAAGAAAGAATTGATACTGATCTTTGGTTCCCAACTCCGGAAAGGAATACCAGGTAGTATCAGACGGGGTTGACTTTTCATACCCAAAGACCGCAGTCGCTCTCCAATAGCTTAAAAAATAAGCGCCATTGTGGTGAAAATCATCAAAAAAGAAATCACCTATCGAGGCTTGTGGAGAAACTGCTTTTATGGCGGGATGGTTCGCAAGAAGGGAATAAGTGGCATAAAAGCCGGGATAAGAAATTCCCCAAAGCCCTACGCGGCCGTTATTGTTCTTTACATTTTTAAGTAACCACTCCACCGTATCATAGGTATCGCTGGCCTCATCTATCTGTTTACCTTTTTTGTTTGGAATGAACGGGCGCATATTGTCATACACACCTTCACTCATCCACCTGCCACGAACGTCCTGGTAAACGAAGATATTCCCCTGCTTCATGAGGTATTCATTCGGTCCGATAATGGAGCGGAATTTATCTTCCCCATACGGTCTGGAACTGTAAGGGGTCCGGGTCATAAGAATAGGATACTTTTTTGAAGTATCCTTTGGAGAAAAAATAGTGGTGTGAAGATTAATGCCATCCCTCATAGGAATGACCACTTCTCTTTTATTATAGTTGTCCTCAACATTAAAGTCGGTCGCCGTTTGTGCAAAGCCGAAGTTGCTAACCAGCAGAAACAGGACCGGCAGGAAAAAGATCTTGGTAAATTTCATCAGTAAGGTTTGTTTTGAAGTCCCTAAAGATAGAAATTCCTGCTAAAAAGAAACTGACTTTAGAATTCTAGTTGCGGAATTGCTCCGCACCTTCTTCCAACCACTCTCTGAACTCATCTGAATCTGGAGTATACCCCACCGGCTGGTTGAGCATATTCATCTCGTGATCCAGAAGGACGTAAAAAGGCTGCGAATTATTTCTGAAGTTAAGGGTTTGGAAGGTCGCCCATTTATCACCTATGGTTTGGATCTCCTTAATTCCGCCACCGGGTTTTTGGTAGTTGAATTTTTGATCTTCGGGTAATTCTTTTCTGTCGTCAACATAAAGTGAGATCAATACGAAATCATCCTTCATTATATCAAAGACCTCAGGATCACTCCAAACCTGCTCTTCCATCTTTCGGCAGTTCACACAGGCCCAGCCTGTAAAATCCAGGAGAATTGGCTTATTTTCGGCTTTTGCTGCCGCCACTCCTTCTTCAAAGTCCTTATAGGCCTTGAGCCCCAGAGGTCCTTCAGTTTCCTTTTCATAGATGCTATAGAACAACGGTGGGGGGAATCCACTTAAAAGCTTCAGATTAGCGTGAGAGGTATTTGTGAGCCCCGGAATTAGATATACCACAAATGCGAGGGTGACGATCCCCAGGAATATTCTCCCCTTGCTCAGCTTTGTCTTGGGCCCGTCATGAGGAAATCTTAAGATCCCAAAAAGGTAAAGTAACAACCCAATTCCAACAATGATCCAGATCCCTATAAAGATCTCCCTTTTCAGAAGTCCCCAGTGCTGCACGAGGTCGGCATTGGAGAGGAACTTAAAGGCAAGTGCCAGCTCGATGAAACCAAGCACCACCTTAACCGAATTAAGCCAGCCACCGCTTTTGGGTAGGGTATTGAGCCAATTAGGGAACAGTGCGAAAAGAGCAAAAGGAAGTGCCAGTGCCAGGCCAAAACCTCCCATTCCAAAGGATAGTTGTGTTGCCCCGCCATCTGTTGTCAAAGAGCTTCCAAGCAGAGAACCTAAAATTGGTCCGGTACAGGAAAAAGAAACCAGCGCTAGAGTTAAAGCCATAAAGAATACTCCTATTATCCCACCAAAGCTGGATGCTTTATCATCCATTTTGTTGCTCCAGGAGCTTGGTAGGGTGATCTCGTAATATCCAAAGAATGAAAAGGCGAAAATTAAGAAGATCACAAAGAAGATAATATTCAGTGTGGTATTGGTAGAAATATTATTCAGTATCTCAGGGTCTAAAGAATCAAGTAAATGGAATGGCAGGCTTAGCAATAGGTAGATGAGGAAAATAAAAACTCCATACATAATGGCATTTACCAGACCTTTACGGCGGGTCCTTGCTCCTTTTGTAAAAAAGGAAACCGTCAATGGGATCATCGGAAAAACACATGGAGTCAATAAAGCGATCAATCCGCCTATGAATCCAAGGAAGAAAATGGTAGTGTACCCGTCTCCTTCTTCCTGTACAATTTCGGCTCCGCCCACTCCTTTGACGTCAATATTCAAAGCTTCAGTTAGGCGCTGATCCTTATCTGAAACTTCAAGATCTGTAAAACCCTCCACAACCTCATTGTTGCCAATATTGAAGGTAAAGCGCTCGGTTTCCGGGGGAAGACATTTCTCATCGTCACAAACTGAGAAGTAAACTTCCGCAGTGATCACCAGGTCTGTAGGATCAATGACCCTTATCTTTTGCCTGAACACAGCCTCATCTTCAAAATAAGTGATATCGGCTTCAAAGACGGCGTCGTACAGTGCCGCTACATCGGGCTCTAAAGTTGGACCAAGAAGCTCGTATTTTTTGGGAGCTTCAGAAAAAGAGAATTCAGTAGGAATTGGGGCAATGTCGATCTTGACCTCTTCCTGTGAATAAAGGTGCCAACCGGGTTCTAAAAATGCCGTAAAAACCAGATGATATATAGAGTCATTTTCCTGCTCCACTCTTGCCTCCCACTCAATGGGATCTTCCATTCCCTGTCCTAAATTGTTTGGATCGAAGATCTGTGCCTGGGCTCCAAAAATGCCAAAAAATAAGAGTGTAATAAATATGGGTAATCTCATGGTGTGTAGCTTAATCGCAGAATTTCTTTTGTTTTGTCTTTTACAGCAAAGCGGGCATCGGCGCGGTGACCTATTACCCACACTATCTCTTCCCCGGAACAAAGGAGCCAACAATTTTCCTTTTGCGGCAAAGATAGCTTCTCGTCTTTAAAAAATTTACTCAGTTTCTTCTTTCCTTGCATCCCGAATGGATAAAAGTAGTCGCCCTGCCTCCACTTCCTTACAGTTAAAGGATATTGAAGCTTATCCCGGTCAAGGTAGATCGCCCAGGGATCGTCTGTTAGAATATCTTCTGCCGGTTCGAATTGAAAGGTCCCAATGGGCAGCATCACCACTTCCTCATTTTCCCTGATCTCATAACTTTTCTCCTCATTTGGCGGCAGCATGGTAAGCAGCAGGTCCTCCCTGTCCCTTATGAGCCGATGTGTCTTTGAAAAGACCATTTTACCCGCCTGAGCATTGAGCAAACCGTGCACATCTTCCCATTCTGTAAAGCCGAAGGATTTAAAAAGGTTGTACATGACCGCTTTTGTATTAGGAAGTGTTTTTAGCAACCTCACCTTAAAGGAATAACCGTATTCCTCCTGCTTTGCGATCTTCGGAAATATTGCCGAAATATAATCTTCAATGAGTTGAGAGCTCTGCTGAAGATGACTTCGGGTCTTACTGAAGCTATCCAGTAACTGCGGATTCAGTTCCAACAGCTTCGGAATGATCTCCAGTCTCACCTTATTCCGGAAATATTTTACAGATTCATTGCTGCTGTCTTCCCGCCACTTAAGTTTTTGCAGGTGAGCATACTTCTCTATGTTCTCCCGTGTAAAGGGCAATAAAGGGCGGATAATATATTCATTGACATCGGGCATTCCCGTAAGGCCTTCAAGTCCTGTACCTCTAATGAAGTTGATAAGAACCGTTTCAAGGTTATCATTGGCATGATGTGCAGTAAAAAGATAATCGAACTGAAGGGTTTCCTGCAGCTCCCTGAACCAGTGATAGCGAAGTTCACGGGCCGCCATTTGAATAGAGATCTTTTTCTCTGAGGCATAAGCTTCAGTTTCAAAACTTTCGATAAAAACTTCGGCCTCCAAAGCATCGGCAAGCTCCATAACAAAAGCTTCATCTCCATCACTTTCCTCCCCTCTCAATTGAAAATTACAATGAGCAAGGGATATTTCGAGGCCTGCATCCCTGCACAGGTGGGCGAGCACCACACTGTCTACCCCGCCGCTAACGGCAAGAAGGATCTTTCCTTCAAAAGCTTTTGGGAAATGCTCTTCCAGGTGTTTTTTGAAAGCTAACAGCATAATCTCAAAGATATCAAAAATGGAATGGCTTGTGAGTTTTTTTGAAATAGCTTTTCAGACGGTAGTCGATAGACGAAAGTCGATAGAAGTGAGAAAATAAAACCTCCGGCACCAATTATCACTTTCCATCCTCCAGCACCTGCCTAAGGGCCTCAGCTTTCACCAGGCACTCCTGGTATTCGTTTTCGGGCACAGATTTCGAAGTAATAGCCCCACCCACTGAAAATGACACATATTTGGCAGTTGAATTGTACAGGATACTGCGTATCACCACATTGAAATCAAAATCACCCGAGGGATCAAAATAACCCACTGCTCCGCTGTATAACCCCCGTTTGGTCTCCTCGAGTTCTTCTATGATCTCCATAGCCGAGATCTTGGGAGCACCGGTCATGCTTCCCATTGGAAAAGTGGTGCGCAACACTTCAACAGGTGGAATTCCTTCTTCCAGAGTGGCTTTAATTGTGGAGATCATTTGATGCACCTGTGGAAAACTATAGACCTTACATAATTCTGCAACTTCAACACTGCCTCTTTTTGCCGTTTTTGAAAGGTCATTACGAACGAGGTCTACGATCATCACATTTTCAGATCTTTCCTTGGGATCATTTTCCAGCTCCCTTGCCAGCTCCCTGTCTTTTTCCGGTCGTGAAAGAATCCTTCGGGCTGTTCCTTTTATAGGCTGCGAGATCAATCGATCCCCCTTTTTCTGAAGATATCTTTCTGGCGATGCAGATAACAGGTATTGATCGTAATTTCGCAGGAATGTAGCGAATGGAGGCTCTGAAATATGATTTAACTCTATAAATTTTTGAAAAGGGTCAATTTCTGCAGCTTCGGCAAAGAACTCCTGACAAAAGTTCGCTTCATAGATATCTCCCCGCTGAATGTGGGCCAGCATTTCCTCTACCTTTTGCAGGTAATCCTGTTTTGGAATTCGGGGCTGCATTCGTACAGCCTTTGACTCACTGAAAAATTCCTTCTGAAAATCCCCTTTTTGAAGGATCTGTTCAAGATCCTCTTCCAGCTCATCATCTACGATTGGAAGATAATGAAGTTCGATCTCATCAGCTTTTAAAAAAATGATCTTCTTAGGCTGGAAAAAAAATAATTCGGGAAAATGGAGTCCGTCGTAATTTTCAGAGGTAAGGTCTTCCACGTCGTTCTTAAGATCATAAGAGAGATATCCAAAGATCCAGTCGGCAGTGGTCTCCTGGTATTCTTTTAACTTATCGAATGCTTCCGAAGCATCTGTTTGTATGGCTGTAAAAGCATCAACAGCTAAAACAGCTTCGTAATTAGAATAACGGTCATTATAGCCATTGCTGTCAAACCACACCACCTCATTGAATTGGCGCGCCCACTCAAGTAATGCCTTCTTGACCGGAAAATCCTTTTCTAATTTGACCTTTTTGGATATCCTCACTACTCTTTTATTTGCTGAGAAAATGAGGTTACCACATCTATTATCCCCAGTTCAAAGACCTCATTCACCACCACACCTTTTTCGGAATCAAAATTTTCATAGAACTGTGGCAGGCTAAAGCTCTCAACCACTTCGGCTCCAAACCTGGGAAACTGATTTTTGCAGTACTCCAGCGCCGAAGCACCACCACGTTTTCCCGGGGAAGTGCTCATTAAAAGGATCTTTTTGCCATCAAGGAACTTCCTCTCTACCCGGGAGAGCCAATCAATTATATTTTTAAAGAATCCGGAGACATTCGAATTATATTCATTTGCGGCTATGATCAATGCAGGTGCTTCAAGGATCTTCTCGTAGAGGAACTTTACATTCTGCGGAATTCCTTCCTTTTCCCGCACAATGCTGTACATTGGAAACTCCAGCTCATGCAGCTCAAGTACTTCCACGGGATGATCCGAAATTCGGTTGGTTACATTCAGGATCAACTGGTGATTGATGGAGGTGGGACTGCTGGAGCCGGCAAAGGCAAGGATCTTTGTCATAGTTGGGAAATTGAAGGCCAAAAATACAAAATAGGTGGGGAAGTAATGAAGAATCTTGCCGGCCGTATAAAAGCCATAGGCTTTCAACAATTTAAGCTTACCTTTGGCCTTTTAAATTTTACCGCGTGACTTTTCAGGACCTCAATCTTACCACTCCACTTTTAAATGCTCTTGATGATCTCAAGATCTCCACTCCCACTCCTATACAGGAGCAATCTTTGCCTGTTATACTTTCGGGAAGGGATATGGTTGGTATAGCCCAAACGGGAACCGGGAAAACTCTCGCTTACCTCCTGCCCCTTCTAAAGACCCTCAAATATTCTGAACAAAAGAATCCGCGTATCCTCATCCTGGTTCCCACCCGGGAACTTGTGGTACAGGTGGTAGAGGAGCTTGAAAAGCTTACCAAATATATCAATACCCGAATTCTCGGAATATACGGAGGGACTAACATCAACACCCAAAAACAACAGGTAGCACAGGGGCTGGACATACTTGTTGCCACTCCGGGAAGGCTTTATGATCTTGCCATAAACCGGGACCTGCAGTTGAAATCCATACAAAAACTTGTTATCGACGAGGTAGATGTTATGCTTGATCTTGGATTTAGATTTCAGCTTACCAACATCCTGGATCTAATTCCGGTAAGTCGTCAAAACATTATGTTTTCGGCTACAATGACCGCCGATGTGGAAAAGCTTATTCAGGAGAACTTCAAAAATCCTGAAACAGTGTCTGTAGCCGCAAGCGGGGCGCCGCTCGAAAACATCCAGCAAGACGGTTTTGAGGTACCTAATTTTTATACAAAGGTCAATCTTCTGAAACATCTTCTGAAAGACCAGGAGACTTTTCATAAGGTGCTGATCTTCGCAGGAAACAAACGTATAGCCGACCGACTCTTTCAAAACCTTGATCCTCTTTTTCCTGAAGAGTGCACCATTATTCACTCCAATAAGACCCAGAACTACCGTTTAAGGAGCATCAGGCAATTTGGTGACGGCTTTTGCCGTATCCTTGTAGCTACAGATGTTATGGCGCGCGGGCTGGATATAGAACAGGTAAGCCACGTAATAAATTTTGATACCCCTGCCTATCCGGAGAATTACATTCATCGTATTGGACGTACCGGGAGAGCCGAAAAACAAGGACATGCCATCCTCTTTACCACGCCTTCAGAAAAAGAAGACCTGGAAAAGATAGAGACTCTCATGAATTTAAAGATTGACTTCCAACCCTTACCTGAAGAAGTTCCCGTCTCTTCTGAACTCATTCCCGAAGAACAGCCAAAGTCCGAAGAAATATATAATCCGGTAAAGTTTTCCGATGAAGATCAACCCGGACCCGCTTTTCATGAGAAAAAGGAAAAAAATAAGAAGGTCAATCTTGGAGGATCTTATCGAAGAGAGATCAAGAAGAAGTATAAGAAACCTAAAACCCGCGGTGACAAAAACTATAACCGCAAGAAGAAGAAATAGCAATTAAATACTTCATTTTTAAGTAATTATATTAAGATAACGTTCACTAAAAATAAAGTTAAGATGAACTGTAGGATTCTACCGCCGAATCACACAATTTCTGTTTCACCTTCTTTTTGATCATTCTCCACCATTTTTTTCATTTTAGAATCTTACCACAGGCTAAATTGATCTTTTTAAGCTTTTTACCTCCTACTATCTACGCTGTTTTTGAGGGAATTATTGGATAATAATATATTTTTTTTACCAATTTATTTTCCCGAACCATCAACAACCGTGAGCATTCAGAAATGCTTTAATATCATTTCCTCAAAAAACTGACTTACTGTTAGTTGATTCTCAAAAATTATACTAAATTTAACTTTATTACCCCCCGTAGTATTGAAAGCCGGAACATCCAGAAAATCCCTACCTGTTGTTCAAAAATTTTTTCTTTATGAAAAAAATTACTTTTATGCCGGATGAGTTTACTATAGGTGCCGCACACAGCCTCTTTAATGTCTATGAAGGACATGATAAGCAGGAATTTCTGTTATTTATCCATTCTACTGAAGATCTTTCCTTAAAGGCTGTCAATTATCGATGTCTACAGTACTTCAAAGCAGATTTTCCCGTAAAGAAAAGTGACCATAACTTTTATAGTGAGATCATACATCCCGAGGACTATTGCCTTGTTGTACATCAATTAGGAAATGTTAGCGATCTTAAAGTAACAGATGATAAGGGTATTATCATCAGGATAAAGTCGCCCTTTGGTTACTGGAAAAAATTCTTATTTCAATGCCGCCCCTATTTTGGTTTTGAGGGATCAACAAATAAAGAATATGTACTAGTTCTGGCAAAACCTCTTGATGAAAATAGATTTCAGGCGAGGAAAGGGGTCAATATTGAAACCGAAAAGTCACTGCAGGAGAGTATCAACCGGTACAGGGTCCTTGTAAATTCTTTAGACCAGGGATTCGGGGTGGTAGAAATGATCTTCGATCTCAAGAAGAAGCCTGTAGATTACCTGTTTGTGGAGATCAACCCGGCTTTTGAGAAACATACCAGCCTTAAAGAGCCCTTAGGCAAAACCATGAGGGAATTTTACCAGCAACATGAAAGCCAATGGTTCAGTATCCTCGGTAAAGTTGCTTTTACCGGAGAAGCTATTCGTTTTGAAGATTATGCTGCTGCACATAACCGATGGTTTGATGTCTATGCATTTCCAATTGGAAGCTCAAAGAGCAGAAAAGTGGCCTGTTTGTTTTCAGATATTACCCCCAGGAAAGAAGCCGAAGAAAATCTTCGTAAACTTAATGAGGACCTTGAATTTAAGGTAAAGAGCCGCACATACGAACTGGAGGAGAATAATGAATTACTCCAAATGGTATTTGACACCGTTAACCAGGGAATCTTTGTCATGAAGCCTTTATTTGGAGAAAATTATGACATAGTTGATTTTACTTATGTAAGGGTAAATAAGGTGATCAATCGCTACTACAGTCAAAAGCAAATGATTGGTCGCAGTTTCCTGAAGTACAATCCAAAGGCTGCCGCAAAAGGGGTTTTTGAAGCTCTTAAACAAACAATGCTCACGGGAGAGTCTGCAGACATGGAGATTCATGTGGACCGAAACGGAAGAGAAAACTGGTTTCACCTCACCGGCAGGAGACAGAAAGGTCTTCTCATTTGTTCTTTGGAGAACATTACCAGGAATAAGATCAAGTCTCAAAAACTTAAGGACAATATTAGGTTCAAAAAGCAGCTCATTGAAACTTCTCCCGATATCATTATGATCTTCAATCTTTACGATGAGAAGGTTAAATATATCAATCGTGATCTTTCCCAAGAGGAAGGCATGACCGCAGAGAAGGTTAGTGGTATGCCTTTGCTGGACATCATTCCTTTGATACATCCTCAGGACAGACAGAAATGCCTTGAGTTCCACACGCGGTTAATGAGAGCCCGGGATGAGGATATCATTGAGATTGAATTCAGGCTTAAAGAGCCGGAAAGACATTGGGAGTGCTACAGTGCCCGCGGGAAGGTATTTATGAGGAACAAGAATGGAAACGTTTATGAATATATTGTTCTTCTACGCAATGTTCAGGCTCAAAAGATCACTCAGCAGGCCCTGATATCGGCAGAAAAACTTTCTATCAAAGGTGAGATCGCAAGGACCTTAGCACATGAGTTGAGGAATCCTTTGGCCAGTATTGGTATGTCTGCAGACATACTTGAAAAATTGACCACTGGACCCCAAAAGAAACTGCTTAGCAATTATACCGGAATAATTAAAAGAAGTACCACTACCTTGAATGATTTGGTGACAGATCTTCTTACGGCATCAAATTATTCAAAACCGAACCTCACAAAATGCTGCCTCGCAAAAACAACAAATAAAGCCCTGGCTCATGCAAGGGACCGTATTTACCTGGCCGGAATAACAGTATTTAAGAAATACAGAGGTCCATATTTTATTTATGCCGATGAGGAAAAACTAAAAATAGCTATTCTCAACATCATTGTAAATGCCAGTGAAGCTATGGTACCCAATGAGGGGGAATTAACTTTAAGTATCAAAAAGCAGAAGAACACTTTTTCCCTTTCCATAACCGATAACGGATGTGGAATGGAAAAGGAACAGCTGGAAAAGCTTTTTGAATCTTTTTATACCAAAAAGCCCGGCGGCATGGGAATTGGGCTTAGCTCTGTAAAAAATATTCTCGAAGAACATGGAGCACAGATCGAGGTGCAAAGTGTTCCCGGAGAAGGCACAACCTTTGTTCTCACCTTTCCCTGCCATGAGGACGTTCTAAAAGGAAAATAAACCCCGGCCGCTAGAAAAAAGCGATTATTGTGTATCTTCGGCAATTAATTGGAGCAGTGTTTTTTCCTGATCCTATCGAAAAAATATTACAAAAGTTGATCGCAATTTATGGGGATAATTGATTCCATAGGCAATCTGGTCATGAAGAGCCGGATAGAAGACTTAGAAAATTCCATTAATAATCCTCATGAAACACAACATAAGGTCCTAACAGATCTTTTATCAACTACCAGAGAAACTTATTACGGTAAAAAATTCCACTTCAGGGATATTCATAATTACCGCCAGTTCACTGAACAGGTACCGTTAAATAATTATGAAGACCTCTTTCCGTATATAGACCTTATCCTCAAAGGCGAACAAAATATTCTTTGGCCCACACCCATTAAGTGGTTCGCGAAGTCATCGGGTACCACCGGAGCGACCAGCAAGATCATTCCGGTTTCTACCGAAGGCCTGGAGCTGTGCCACTACCAGGGAGGACGCGACATGCTGGCCTTATACATCAGGAACTATCCCGATGCTAAATTGTTTTCAGGAAAAAATCTATCCATAGGCGGAAGCCAGGAATCCAGGTATTCAGAGAACCACACTCATTATATTGCCAATATTTCGGCAATTGTCATGAAGAATTTGCCTTTTTGGGCACAATTCGGTCGTACTCCCGGACTGGAGGTGACCATGATGAGCAATTGGGAAGAGAAGATCAAAAAGATCGCAGAAGTAACTTCTCAACAAAAGGTTACCAGTCTTGCAGGATCCCCTATGTGGATGCTGTTATTGCTTCAGCATATCATTAAGGAAAAGAAAATTACCTATATACAGGACGTTTGGCCAGACCTTGAGGTGTTCTTCCATGGTTCGGTTTCTTTTGCGCCATACAGGCCATTATTTGAAGAACTCGATAAAGACAAAAGCCTGCGGTATCTGGAAATTTTCAATGCTACCGAAGGATTCTTTGCCCTTCAGGATCAAAAGGATGACCCTTCCCTGCTGCTTATGCTCAACTACGGAATCTTTTATGAATTCATTCCCGAAAAAGAGTTCCTTTCAGAAAATCCAAAAGTGATCCCGTTAAGTGAAGTTGAGATAGGAAAGAACTACTCTATGGTCATTAGTACCAATTCCGGGCTATGGAGATATAAAATCGGGGACACCGTCAAATTTACCAGTACCAGTCCATACCGGTTCACCATTAGCGGACGGACCAAGCATTGTATAAACGTGTTTGGAGAAGATCTCTTTGCCGAACATGCCGAAAAAGCAATTTCTCAGGCTTGTCGGGAAACCGGAGCGATCTTAAGGGATTTCACGGCAGCTCCCTATTTTTACGACCGAAGCAAAAAAGGTTATCACGAGTGGCTTATCGAGTTCGTGAGATCTCCACAAGATCTGGAAGCCTTTACTAATATTCTTGACAGGGAATTAGGAAAATACAATGATGATTACGCTGCCAAACGGAAAATGAATGTTGCTATTCAACGACCTGTAGTACGGGAAATGCCCGAAGGTACCTTCTATGAATGGTTAAAGCGGAAAAACAAGTTAGGTGGCCAACACAAAGTTCCGCGTTTATCAAACAGCCGTGAATTCGTGGAAGAGCTGCTCAACATTAGGAGCTCACTGCAGCCGGAAATTTAATTTTCCTGTAACAATTGATCCAGCAGATCTTTAAAACCTGAATCGTTCCAGTTAGCTGAACCCTTTTTATTTACCGCTATTTTACCATCTCTTGAGATGACGAAGGTGGTAGGTAAAGTGCGGGATTGCAACTTTTGAGGTGCCATATCCAAAGGCTGGTATACCGGAAGTCGGTAATCCTTCTTTTCCAAAAACTTCTGTAATTTCTCTGTATCTTCAGTAGAGACAAAATAAAAATTTACTTTATCCCCATATTGGTCGTACAATTTCTGAAAAGATGGCATTTCTGCTATACATGGAGGACACCAGGTAGCCCAGAGATTGATCACAGCAACTTCTCCTATACTGCTTCTAAGAGTAACAGGTTCACCTTGCAGGGTAGTTAGGTTCCAGTCATAATCATCCAATGTCTCCCGTTCATCCTCGGCTATCTTTGACGGACTAAAGGAAATGATCCGGTTCATTGTAACCTGTATAGGCTTCCGTGTTTGTGGAATGAACAAGAGGACGATAAGAATGATGAACAGGATATTTGACCAGTTCTTTTTCAGAAATTCCATGCTTTTAAAAACTTCTCAAAAGTAGCTCTAAAAAATCACCTGTCAAAAATGACATTTTTGGGCCCTCTTCATTTTTTAGATTATTAGTATCTTGAAAACCGAATAATTTTAATGAAATGAAAATGATCCCCACAAAAAAAATCAGTGTTGGTTTAATGACAGCTTTAGTCATTGCTGCATGTGGTTCAGGAAACTCACCTGCTCCCACACCGCAGGATGAACAGGCTGAAACAGTCCAAAGATCTACTATGAAAAATGAACTTTTACAGGAGTGGACAGGACCCTATGGAGGGGTGCCTGCCTTCGATAAAATGCAACTAAAAGACTTACAGCCGGCGCTGGAACACGCGATGGCTTCTCACTTGCAGGAAGTGCTGTTGATCTCCACAAATCCTGCTCCTCCTACTTTTGATAATACAGTTCTTGCGATGCAAAAATCGGGGGAAGCGCTTGACCGGGCTTTCACCTATTACGGAATTTGGAGCAGCAATATGTCATCTCCCGAATTCAGGGAAATCCAGCAGAGATTAGCACCTAAGATCTCAGAATACTCTTCAAAAATCTCACAGAACAAAGAACTTTTTGAGAGGATAAAGGCGGTTTATGAACGATCTTTAAAGAATCCCCTTTCTCCACAGAAACAGAGAGCGGTACAGCTCATGTATGAGGATTTTGCCATGGAAGGGGCCGAGCTCAATGAAGCCGACAAGGCTCGTTATGCGGAAATAAATAAGGAGCTTTCGCAACTTTATACACAATTCAGCAATAACGTACTGGCCGAAGAGGAGAATTATGTCGTCTACCTCGAAAAGGACGAGTTGAGCGGCCTTCCCGAGTCTTATGTCAAAGCTGCTGCAAAAGCTGCGGCCGATCGTGGTGAGGAAGGTAAATATGCTGTACTCAACACCCGCTCCTCGATGGATCCCTTCCTTACTTATTCTGATGAAAGAGAGCTAAGAAAGAAGGTTTGGGAAAATTACTATTCCCGTGGTGATAACGATGATGAGTACGACAATAAAGAGATCATCAAGGAGATCCTGAAATTAAGGGATGAAAGAGTAGAGTTACTTGGCTACGATAACTACGCTCAGTGGAGACTTCAAAACAGGATGGCAAAAACTCCCGAGAGAGCCATGGAACTTATGGAAGCTGTATGGCCTGCCGCACTGGCACGTGTTGAAGAAGAGGTAGCCGATATGCAGGCGCTGGCAAAGGCTGAAGGCAAAGATATTGCGATAGCCCCCTGGGACTACCGGTATTATGCTGAAAAAGTGAGACAACAAAAGTACGATCTCGAATCTGATGAAGTAAAGCAATACCTGCAACTCGATAAGCTTACTGAAGCCTTATTCTATACTGCAGATAGGGTCTTTGGCTATACATTCACTCCTGTTCCCGAAGGAACAGTTCCTGTTTTTCATGAAGACGTGAAAGTATGGGAGGTGACCGATAAAAATACCGGGAAACACATTGGACTTTGGTATCTGGATCCATATGCACGTAAAGGAAAACGATCTGGCGCCTGGGCTTCACAGTACCGCAGCCACGCCGAGATGGATGAGAAAGAAGAAACAGTACTGGCTTCAAATAATTCTAACTTCATAAAACCTGCTCCAGGAGAGCCAACTTTGATCTCCTGGGATGATGCCACTACTTTCTTTCATGAATTTGGACATGCGCTTCACTTCTTTGCATCAGAAGTAAAATATCCAATCCTTAACAGTGGAGTGAGAGATTATACCGAGTTTCAGTCTCAATTGCTGGAGCGTTGGTTGTCTACAGATGAAGTGATCAATCGCTTCCTGGTACACCATGAGACGGGAGAGCCTATACCACAAGAGCTGGTCAAAAAGATCAAAAAAGCTTCGACCTTTAATCAGGGGTTTGCAACCACCGAATTCCTTGCTTCTGCTTTAATGGATATGAAGTTGCACACTACAGATCCCGAGGAGATAGATATGGATACTTTTGAAAAGAAGACCTTAGAAGAGTTAAATATGCCATCCCAGATCGTGATGAGACATAGAACTCCGCACTTTGGACACGTCTTTTCGGGTGAAGGTTATGCTACCGGATATTACGGCTATTTATGGGCAGATGTACTCACATCTGATGCTGCGGAAGCATTTAGGGAAGCACCCGGCGGATTCTACGATGAGAATGTAGCCGAGAAGCTGGTGAGATATTTGTTCGCTCCGCGTAATGCAATGGACCCTGCTGAAGCTTACAGGCTCTTTAGAGGTAGGGATGCGACTATTGATGCTCTAATGAGAGATCGTGGTTTCCCTGTACCTTCACAGAATGAGGAACAATAGAAACCTTTTTTTAAAATAGAAAATGGCCGGAAATTTTCCGGCCATTTTTATTTATAGCAATTCTTTAAAATGATCTTTTAAGGCTTTTTGAGCTGCATGGAACCCACACATTCCATGTACTCCCCCGCCGGGAGGAGTGGATGAAGAACAGATGTACACCCTGGGATCTGGCGTGGAATAGGGAGAAAGGCGTGCAACAGGTCGGGTGAACAGCTGGGTAATATCCTGTTTTCCGCCATTGATATCGCCTCCAATAAGATTAGGATCAAATTGCTCCATGGCTACTGTATTCATTGAAGAGCGTGCAAGTATAGTATCTTTAAAACCGGGAGCTGCCCGTTCTATTTGATCTTCAATAACTTCGGAATAATCGGTCGTACTTCCATTCGGAACGTGGACATAAGCCCACGCAGTATGCTTACCTTCGGGTGCCCGGGATGGATCAAATGGCGTGTGTTGAGCCAGTAATACATAAGGAGTCTTTGTCATGTTCTTTTCGTGAATTCCTTTTTCCGATTCCTCTATTTCCTGCTGTGAAAAGCCAAGATGTACGGTCGCAGCTTTCCGGCATTTTTCGCTGGTGAATGGAATAGGCTCACTTAAAGCCCAGTCCATCTTAAATACGCCGGCACCATATTTATAAGATTCCATCCTCTTTCGGTAAAAAGAATTAAAGTTAAGACCCTTGACCTTCAGCAATTGTTTGGGTGTAAGATCGAAAAGATAGGCATATGCATTCGGGAGGTCACGAATATCCTCAACAAATTGTCCGGTGTGGATCTCCCCTCCAATGGATTCATAATATTTCACCAGGGAATTAAAGAAGTTTCCGGCACCTCCTTTTGGAAATGGCCAGTTGTACCTATGGGCACTGGTGGTAAGTACGAGCCCGAAGGAAGCTGAAGCTAAACTCGTTAAAGGCAGTGTGGAATGAGCTGCAGAGCCATAAAAGAACATTTTGGTTTTCTCATTTTTGAAATACTGGTTGACTATCATTCTCGCCGAGGGCAATGCCTTTAATCCAAATTTCATGAATTGCAAAGGATGATCGGGAATACCCAGCGGGCCCAGCAAATCGTTGTTTAGTTTTTCCCAGTTGTCCAGCAAAGGCTTTATGAG
>CAYLZB010000016.1:0-29362 GCA_964388165.1 uncultured Flavobacteriaceae bacterium
CCATGGTGGGGGGATTGCCCGGTATGGAAGCTTTTGCAACAAAGATGATGAAAAAAGAAATGGACAAGCTCGATATGCCCCCGGTTGATGAGTTCCTCGAAATTCTATCTGCTTCGGGAGTGAAGCTTTGGGCCTGTAAGCTGGCCTATGACATGTTCCATTTAAAAGAAAGTGATCTTATAGAGGATCTTGACGGGATATTGACCATCGGAGATTTTTATAACCGGGCCGATAAGGAAGGGGTTCAGATGTTATTCATCTAGAGAAATCTAAACCATAGAAAGCAGTAGAAGAACATGTAAAATCATACATGTCTAACCTCACCCTGGTAAAAGGAGAATAATTTTCCAGTTACTGTTTTCATGATAGACAGGGTGGTTGAAGCCGGCTGAGAGATCAGCCGGTTTTTTTTAATCCTGCTCAAAAATGCCATTTTTGACTGCTCCTGTTCGTTTTTTATCTTGATCCTTTCGAGTTATAAGATTCTGTTCCGTCTTGCTGCTATCTGATCACCGATCACTGCCAACCCGTATCATGCTCCCTGACCCACGTTCTGCATGAGTCCGCCATCCATGACGTATGTGGAGCCGGTCACATAATCTGAGTCCGATGAAGCGAGGAATACAGCAACTTTCGCAATTTCTTCAGGTCTTCCTGCACGTTTCATGGGAATATGCTGCACCTGCTCTTTTCGTGTCTCCTCGTCATCAATGGCTTCCTGATTCATAGGGGTGAGGATCATTCCGGGAGCAATATTGTTGACATTTATTCCTTCTTCGGCCAGTTCCAGCGCCAGGACCCGGGTGAAATTACGTACTGCTCCTTTTGATGCACAGTATTCAGCGGTACCCGGAGCAGGGATTTCTTCATGTACAGAGCTTACGTTGATGATCTTTCCTTTTTCTTTTTGCTTCCGTAGGTCTTGAATAAACCTTCTCGTGCAGAAAAAGGTGCCGTAGAGGTTGGTTTTTATAGCCCTGTCCCATTTATCGGTAGGCATTTCGGCAACTTTATAGCCCTGTCCATCTATGGCAGCATTATTCATTAGGATATTGATCATACCGAATTCCTTTAACGCCCGGTCAAACATATCTTCCACTTCTTTTTCCTCAGAAATATCTACCTGCAGCACAATTCCTTTCCTTCCTGTCTCTTCTACTTTTTTTAATGTTTCCTGAGCGCCTTTCTCATCTGTGTGATAAGTTATAACCACGTTAGCCCCTTCTTTTGCAAAGGCTATCGCTGAAGCTGCTCCTATTCCCGAATCTGATCCGGTGATCAAGGCCACCTTTCCTTCAAGTTTTCCCATAGCTGATTTAGTTGTTGATTTCCAATTGTTTATGAAGCTAATAAGGAATAGTGAAAGGAGCCGTTAATAAAAAGATAATTTGCCTGGATCCTAGTATTTGAAGTTGAGCATAACACTCAGGCGATTACCATCGCTGCCATGGTATAGACCAATATTTCCTGTTACAGCCAGGCCTGCACTTATCCAGATTGAGCCACCGTAATTGTTATGCCAGCGTTCTGAATCTTCGCCCGGTGTCCAAACCCTTCCATAATCAAAGCCGGCAGTTACTCCATATACGAATGGGAGAAATCTATTTTCCCACAACCCTAAAGCAGTTCGGAGATCTGTACTGTGGTAAAAAGCCTGCTTCCCATTAAAACGGTGGTTGCGGTAGCCTCGAAGACTCCTATTTCCTCCAATGGCTGCAGCGTGATATATTTCATAGTCATCACCCAAAATGACCTCTCCGCCTATTTTTGTAGCAAAGACGGCGTAGCCGCTGGAGATGAGTGGATAATTAAATGACACTGAAGGTTCCAGGTAACCAAATTCATTATTTGCATCGTCTATACTCTTTTTATAGCCAGTAGTCAATCGAATATCAGAGCCCAGGCTGGGAAAGGCTCTTGTGTTTTTACTGTAGAACCTGTAATTAGCTTCGGCTCCTGCATACAACTGCTGCTGAAAAATGTCATTTTCGCGGTCCAGTATTTCGCCCAGGAATCTTTCCGGTTCATATTTTACCTGGTAGGATTCTATGGAAGCACCTATATCAAAGACACTTCCGGCGTTATTGCGCCAAATTAAAGAAGGTGAAAAATGCCCTTTCTGGATCCTCACCCGATTATAGTCTCTGTCGGTATCACTGGCGTCATATTCAGATTCTGTGCCCTTTCCGAAGTAATTGAGCGTATAATTGGGGCTGGTATAGCGGGCGGTAATCCCAAGATTCCAGTTGTAAAAGAGATGGGCGAACTCCCCCCGATAGCTTACCGAAAATCCATTCGTTGCAAAGTAATAGTTCGCCAGTAGCTCATGCTGTGCCTGGAAAGGGTTATTCACCAGACCATATTTCGTCCAAATGGCTTCAGCACCAAGTGTAAACCCGGCATCAGTTTCGAAGTTGACGTAGGGCAGTGCCTTAAAGGTGCTGTATTTGAACTTCTTATAATAAAAATTGTTGATCTCGTAAGAATCCACCAGCAATCTTCGGGATCCCGTCTGTTTGATCTCATTTTCGGAACTCTTGAAGTCATATAGTTTTACCTTGCTTTTATTTTGAAAATCATAGGTATCCCTACCAGGACCCCCAAGGATCCTTAGTCTTACAGGATCCCCGCCCTTCCCACTTACTGTGAAGTTGTCTTCACCGGCCATTCCATAGATCCAGATCTCTTTGGTCTCTTCAGAATTATAGGTGTGCCTAAAGATCTCCTTATCATCAGAGTTTTGCACGATCTCTGTAGTTCCACCCGGTTGCCGGGTAATTTCAAAATTTTCATCTTCATCTGTGCCTGTGATCACGGTGAATTCGAGCATACGATCATAATAGTCGCGGGCGATCTTCATTAGGTTTCCTCGTCTGGCCTTCAGTTTCCTCTTGATCTCTTCAATAGTTTGATCTTGTGCAGCCTTAGGTAATTCTGAAAAGGCAGCGGATATTTCCTGGTCGGTTATTTCCTGCTGAATTGTCTTTACCTGTTTCTCCCACTGCTGCCAGTCAGCTTTAAATAAGATCTGCAGATCTAGAGGGTAGCCGGACCAGTTGAACCATTTAATATTGTCGATATCCTCATCATAGGTCTGCATCTTCCGAAGAATGGGGGCAGCTAGTTTTAATGCACTTATTAGAGGCCCGTCGTATTTTGAAAAGGCCTGATCCCGATCCCTGGGGATGGGTAAATAGAGCATACCATCTTCTGTTTCATAACCGGCCCAGCGCCAGTTGTCCTGGTGGCGATCCCAGTCTCCAATGAGCATATCAAAAAGTCGGGCCCGTATGTATTCATTCTCATCTACTTTTGCGGTGGGATCTTCCCTTAGCTCCTCTAAAAGGTCAAAAGTGCTAACGATCTCGTTGGGCTTTTCGAATTGAGCAAAAGATTTGTTCTCACTGCCTGCATGTGCCTGTAATTCGTAAAGCTCATTCCCGTACTCGTCATTGTGGATCTCGAGGGCAGGCTGTCGTGGAACATAATAGATCTCTGGTTTTATATGAGCAAGGTCCAGAGCTTCAGCAAAATTATCCAGCGCGAATTTTGCGTAAGGGTGAGAGGTGGTGAAATAGTCGAGTACGAGTCGTTCGGGGAAAGTATTGTTGATCCTGTCACCTATATAGGAAGTAGGGAGAAGATCGGCCTGTATGTATTGTGATGGGCTTTTTCTAAGGGCCCTGAGGGTATATTCATTATCATTTTCATTTATGAACCTAAGGGATCTGGATTGTTGACCCCCACCTTCTTTTATAGGATCGAGTCCGCCATACAAGGTATCGATCAAAAGTACCGGGACTTCAATTTTTTTACTGTAAACATCGCGATAATGCTCTCCCCAAAAATAGCGGTGAAGACCACTTTTATCAGTCTCCTTTTTCGTGTAGATAGAAGCAGAGTAGGTATCACCCAGGTCTTCCCACTTTTCTTCCTCAAGATCAATAGCAATCTTTCTTTCCCGTGGAATTCTTTTACTGAAGACCGGTTGTGGGACTGAAGTATCTGTGGTGAAAAATTCTATGAGAGAATTGCCATTTTTGAATACGGTAAGCTTGGCAAATCCAGGCTCTTCTGAAGCGAAGTGATCTTCCTCTTTGGCCCTGGCCGGCTCTGTTTGGGCCGCGGCAGCGCTAATGATCTGCGGGTTTCTTCCGTTGCTTAAATACTGGAGGTTAGCGTGATTTCCAGACACAAAGATCACATCGTCAAATTGGCTGGCGAGGGTTTCTAAAGTTTTTCGAAGTTCACGGTATAAAGGGTTCTCGAAATTTTGACGGGAAAAGGGGAAGACATTGTTAAGGATCCCCGGGCTTGAGGAGCTAAGAACGGGGTGGTGAACTATAACAATCTTTACTTTTCCGAAGTTATCTTTAAGAGCATCCTTATATTCAATAAAAAATCTTTCTTTCGTCCTGATGTCACATTCCACATTAAAGTCACTGCTTTGGTCCCAATCTTCAAGATACCATTGGGAATCTAAAGTAATGAGGGCGATGTCCTCATTTATGGAGATATCTTCCACAGGGCATCCGTCATCGGGCAAAAATTGGCCATTGCTGTTATCCTGGAGAAAACTTTCCATGTCATCCAGGCTTTGTGGTGCAGATGCATTCCATTCATTTTCCCCCGGCACATAAATGATGTTCCCATTGAAATCCTGCAAGGGCTGCAAAAGTTGCTCCTGAAGAAATCTTTTGGCCTCTTCCCGTTGTTCTTCTGCTTCGGGGAATCCATTTTTTCGGGTGATATTACCGGGCAACAGAAGTGAAGCCGAAGGATCATCTTGCGAAGCTTTCACTATTTGGTCGAGAAGTGCGGGAGTTGCCATTTTAGCACCGGGACCTGTATTCGATAAGATATAAAAGGAACGGCTCACAGCATTAGTATCAGGTTTTTGCTGCTGTGCGTGTACAGTAATAGAAAGGAATAGCAACAAAATAAAATTTAAAGAAAGAGACCTTATTAAAAAGGTTGGGGAAACCATTTTATGGATCATAGAGAAATTCCGGTTTATAATTTTATCCTTTGTTGAATAGTTACTGCTTTAGCAGCTGTCTCAATTTCCAAAAAATAACTGCTATTCCTTATGGTTTTAACCCGTTTATAACAAATAATCCGTCATTTTCCTAAAATAGTCCTAAGCGAAAGACCCCGATACTCGTTTCCCTTGAAAATGGCATTTTTGAATAGCGCGTTTCTAATAATTGCGGGAAACACGAAACTTTTTACATGTACAGAAAACTGAAACTTGACCGGATAAAATGATTTACTTAAAATTTCGTTAAACCTAAATTGAGGTTATATTTGTTTAGCAGCCTTTTTTAAAATAGTTCCACCAGTTTTGAAGATCATCATATACGTCTTTTTCTTTATCAGCCTTGGGATCACCGGACAGGAGTTACCTCCTGTGACCAATTTTTCACCCAGGGATTATGGCGCCGGAAATCAGAACTGGATGATCTCCCAGGGACCTGACAAGAAGATATTTGTTGCAAATAATTCAGGTCTTCTTCAATATGAAGGGGAGCATTGGACTCTGTATAGAGTTCCCGGAGAAACGGCTGTACGCTCTGTATTGGCTTCGGGAAAAAATATCTATACGGGTGCTTATATGGAATTCGGCTATTGGCAGACCCGGGAAAACGGTAGGCTTCAGTACTTCTCTTTGAAGGATTCAGTAGCGTCGGGATTGGTAGACGGGGAGCAGTTTTGGGATATCAAAGAGGTGGAAGATTACGTGATCTTTCAAAGTCACCAAAGATTATACAGCTTTAATAAGAGATCTGGAAAGGTCACCCCCATAGTTACTGAAAAGAATATTTCAAATTTATTTGAAGTTAAGGATAAGATCTATTACCAGGTAGCCGAAAAAGGCCTTTATATCATTGAAGACGGAGTAGGACGCGAGTTTGTTTCTAATGAAAAAATTGAAAACAAAGCAATCATTGGTCTTTTCCCTTATTCAAGCGATAAAATGTTGGCTGTGACCCGTGACGACGGCTTGTTCATTATAACAGGGAACCAGTGGGATGCCTTAACGGTTGAGAACTATCCGCTTTCTGTAAGTTTTTTTTCTGCGCTTTATCTTCAGGATGGTTCTCTAGCACTTGGAAGTATAGGAGGAGGTCTATATCTATTAAGTCTTGAGGGAAACCTGGACTATCACCTCACCCAGCCCACCTTACTTAATAATACACTTCTTGCCGTCATGGAAGACGAAGAAGGGAATATCTGGGGAGGTCTTGATAACGGGATCGCAGTAATTAATCGTGAGAGTCCATTTCGCTTATTCGTCGATACCTTCGGAAAAATCGGTACGGTATACGGAAGTGTAGTTGTAGACGGACTTATGTATCTCGGAACAAACCAGGGATTATATTATAAAGATGCTGAATCTGAAGGGCCTTACCACCTAATAGCAGGCACTACAGGGCAAGTGTGGAGTTTAAATTACATCAATGGCAAATTATATGCCGGCCATGATAGGGGGACCTTTATCGTAAATGGAACAGAAGCCTATCACGCTTGGGATGGTTTGGGAACCTGGACGGTGGAGAAGATGGGCCCAGGGGTTCTACAGGGACATTATAATGGACTCAGCTTTTTACCCGACAGCTCAGCTACGTCAAGAGCTCATTATATTGAAGATTTTGATCTTTCTGTACAGGATATGATCGTAGAGAACGATTCTGTTATATGGATGAGTCATTACCATAAGGGAATTTTTAGATTGGAGATAAATAATGACTACACCAGGATAGAAAACCTTGAGAATTTTGGAATGGGTGCAAAATCTGAAATGGGCCCTCAAATCTTTAAGTTTGAGAATGATATCTATTTTTCAACAGAAGATTCAGTTTATCTCTATGACAAGGCCAGGAATGAATTTACATCTGAAAATGAACTCAACAGGATTAGCAGGGGCAATGATAGGATCAGCGGAGTATCCTTAGTTCTTAGTGATGGGAACTGGTGGACCTTTGGGAGTGATAATATCTTCTATGTTACGCGGGATCCCTTTGAGCAAAAACTAATTCAGCGGCAGGTGCCTTTGCCCCTCGAAAGTAGAAATATAAGTAAGGGATTCGAAAATATTTCTCTTGTTGGACCAGGTGAGTATATTGTTGGTTCGAAT
Organism: uncultured Flavobacteriaceae bacterium; assembly: GCA_964388165.1. GTDB lineage: Bacteria > Bacteroidota > Bacteroidia > Flavobacteriales > Flavobacteriaceae > Salinimicrobium. The sequence continues at coordinate 7,139 of CAYLZB010000016.1, forward strand.
GGCGGCTACATTGAATTTTCCCTTCCTCTTAAAAAAATACCCTCCGGGGAGTTATTGCTTAATGCCATTGGAACTGCTTCGAAAAGAGAGAACTTTACTTATCGCTCCCTGGATGTTGATGGACTGGATCTGGAAAGTGAAGTAAATAATATTGTTTTCAATTATAGTATCCCTAACTATCAGGCTCTAACGGAAACACAGTACAGTTACCGCCTGCTTAATTATTCCTCAGTCTGGTCTAATTGGGACCAGACGGGTACAACGAGATTTGAGAATCTACCACCGGGAAATTATACTTTCGAGCTCAAGGGAAGAATTAATGACCAGGAAACAGAGGTTGTGAGTTATGAGTTTTCTATAGCCCGACCCTGGTACTACAGTAATTTAGCCTGGTTTCTCTATTTTATTCTTTTTCTTATGGGCCTCCTAACAATTCATTACTCATACAGAAGACGTCACAGAAAGATTGTGGAACAAAGAGAGAAGAATCTAAGAATGAAGAACATGGAGGCCGAGCAGGAGATCATAAGGCTGCAAAAAGAGCATTTAGAAAGAGATATGGCAGAGAAGAACGGTCAATTGGCTGCTTCCACCATGTCTTTGATTAAAAAGAACGAATTCCTTTCCAATCTAAAAGAAGAACTCAAAGAAGCAGAAAGCTCAAAAGTGAAGGGGGTAATTAAAACTATAGACAAGGAGTTAAAAGAAGAGGACAACTGGAAAATGTTTAAAGAAGCATTTAAGAATGCAGATAAGGAATTCTTCGACAAAATAAAGGCGAAACATCCAGAACTTACCTCAAATGATCTCCGGCTCTGTGCTTACCTGCGATTAAATCTTTCCTCAAAGGAAATAGCTCCTTTAATAAACATTTCTGTAAAGAGTGTGGAGATAAAGCGATATCGATTGAGAAAGAAGATGAATCTTCCCCGGGAGATCAATTTAACAGATTACATAATGGAATTATAGCCTTTACACGGCAGTAATAAACCTTTACAACAGCTCTACATTACCCTGATATAATACTAAATCATCCTTTTTTAAAAACCCGTGCTATTTGTGTGTTTACCCTACAACATAAGCATTTTAGGGGCTTCTGTAATATCTATACAACAATCTTTCCGCTTGTATGTTTTTTGTAAAGGCGGTTTTTCTCCCATCTGTGTTTTTACTTAATATATTGGTAACACAATTTTAACGACTAATTAAGAGGTCAGATTGCGTATTCCGTATTTCGCCTAAAGCAAATATTTGTTTTTGGCAATTCGAAATCGATTTCGGGGTCGGAATGTAATTTTTGGTCTATAAACACAAATCTTAAGATTAATGCACCAACAACTAAATTCAACAGTCAATGAAAATTAAAAATTATCTAGTGATGTTATTTTTGTTTGTTTTGAGTTCTGCCTTGGCTCAAACGCAGGAAGTAACAGGTACCGTAGTAGATGACAGTGGAATGCCTTTACCGGGAGCCAATGTCATTATTAAAGGTACAACAACCGGAACCCTAACAGATTTTGATGGAAAGTTTGCTATAATGGCTTCTCCTGAGGACATTCTTGTCTTTTCTTATGTGGGTTATGAAACCATCGAAACTTTAGTGGGAGACAAACAAGATCTTGTGATCACCCTTGCACCGAGTGCTGCTGCACTGGATGAAGTAGTAGTCGTAGGATACGGTACTCAAAAGAAAAGTGTTACTACCGGAGCTATTTCTTCTGTGAAGGCCGAGGAGCTCGAAGCTGTTCCTAACGGAAGAATTGAACAAACTCTTCAGGGAAGGGTTTCCGGGGTGACCATTGCACAAAACTCAGGTCAACCTGGTTCTGCTGCTACCGTAAGGGTTCGTGGTCTTACCACTTTTGACACCTATGGAGGGAACTCTCCTCTATGGGTTGTTGATGGAGTAATAGTAGACTCTGGCGGGATAGGATATCTAAACCAACAGGATATTGAATCCATTGAAGTATTGAAGGATGCTGCTTCCCTTGCGATCTATGGTGCCCGTGCGGCTTCAGGTGTAATTCTTGTAACCACCAAAAAAGGACAGGAAGGACTTCTCAATATTAACTATACCGGTTTTTACGGGATCTCCGGTCCAGAAAGAACTGTAGATCTGTTAAACGCTACACAGTATGCAGCTTTAATGAACGAAAAATCTGTTGCTGCAGGTGGACCTATTATCTATCCTGACCTATCTGTTTTTGGAACAGGAACAGACTGGCAGAAAGCCATTTTTAATGATCGTGCAGAAAGAGAATCTCATGAATTCAGCCTTAGTGGCGGAAATGATGTTTCTACCTTCTACGCTTCATTTGGTCTTTTGGATCAGGAAGGTATCGTTACTTCAGAAATTTCGAAATACCAAAAGAAAAGCTTGCGTTTGAACTCAACTCACGAACTGTCTGACATGTTTACAGTTGGTCAGACTTTTGGATACACTTATCAAAGAAGTACTGGTTTGGGTAACACCAACAGTGAATATGGTGGTCCTTTAAGTTCTGCTTTAAACCTGGATCCAATTACTCCTATAGTAGTAACAGATCCTGCTGTTGCAAATACTCCGTTGTACACCAGCAATCCTGTATTCAGAGATGCTAACGGGAACCCTTACGGTATTTCAAGTGCGGTAGGTCAGGAAATGACCAACCCGGTGGCATACATTAATACAAGACTTGGAAACTACAACTGGTCTGATGACTTTGTAGGTAATGCGTACCTCGAATTCCAGCCTATTGAGCAACTTACTTTCCGATCTTCTGTAGGTGGTAAAATTGCTTATTGGGGAGGAGATTTCTTTACGCCCGAGTACTTCCTGAGCACTACAGTAAGAACAAGCCAAAACAGCTTGAGCCGAAATACGAATAAAGGCTTTGGATGGAATATTGAAAATACCCTTTCTTATGACGACTCTTTTGGAAAACATAATTTAACGGTCCTTCTTGGACAGGGGACTTACGTAGACGGAATCACAGAGGGAACTTATGTTTCTTTCCAGGGTCTTCCGGTAACCAGCTATAGAGATGCTTCTTTCAACTATGATATTCCGGATGATCGTATTGTAGGTGGTGCTTACACAGGAAATGAGCACAGAGTTATTTCTCTTTTCTCCCGTTTGAACTACAACTATGATGAAAAATATCTTTTCACAGGTATCATTCGTAGAGACGGTTCATCCAATTTTGGACCTAACAATAAATTTGGTATATTCCCTTCATTCTCTGCAGGTTGGGTGGTTTCCAACGAAGATTTCTGGGAAGACAGCGACTTTTTCAATACCTTAAAGCTTAGAGCGGGTTACGGTATCACCGGTAACGATGCTATTAGACAAAATGGTTATTTAGCACTTATTGGCGGTGGTAGAAACTACACCTTTGGTCGTGATGGAAGCTCAATAGTTATTGGATATAGCCCAGACGCACCGGCTAACCCGGATCTAAGATGGGAAGAGACTTCTCAGCTTAACATTGGTGCCGATGCAAGGTTCTTTAGAAATCTTACCATGACGCTTGAATACTATGAAAAAGAGACTTCAGGAATTCTTCAGGAGTTTGAAATTCCGGGTTATGTTGGATCAACAGGTCTTCCTGTAGGTAACGTAGCCGATATGGAAAACCGTGGGGTTGAATTCGAACTTGGTTTCAACCGGAACTTTGGAGATCTTTATTTTTCTGCTAACGGTAACCTAACCTACCTTGAGAACGAAGTCACCTACCTGGGTCAGGATAAGGAGTTCATTACCACAGGTACTGCAGGTTTCCAATCTATGGGGCCTATTACAAGAACACAAATAGGACAGCCTTATAACTCTTTCTACGGTTATAAGACAGCAGGGATCTTCCAGTCTTTTGAAGAAATTAATTCCTACACCGGGCCAGAGGGAAGTGTTATTCAGCCCAATGCTGTTCCAGGTGACTTTAGATGGGTAGACACCAATAATGATGGAACTATTACAGATGATGATAAACAGTTCCTTGGAAGCCCGCTTCCAAAATATACTTTTGGTCTTACCCTTAACATGAACTACAAGAACTTTGACTTCATGGTTTTCACCCAGGGTGCTATTGGTAACAAGATCTTCCAGGGACTTCGACGTCTTGATATCCCAAGTGCCAACTATCCTACAGAGGCATTGAGCCGTTGGACAGGACCTGGAACATCTGATGATTATCCTCGTTTGACCAACAATGATACGAATGGGAATTTCAGTAACATGTCGGACTTTTATCTTGAGGATGGAGATTATTTAAGACTGAAATTGGCTCAAATTGGATATACTATCCCACAGGATTTCACTTCCAGCTATGGAATAAAGAACCTGAGATTTTATGTAACTGGTGAAAACCTGGTGACTTTGACAGATTATACAGGCTATGATCCTGAGATTGGTGGGAATGTGTTTGGTATTGATCGTGGATACTATCCTCAAGCCAGATCCTTCCTGTTTGGAGCTAACATACAATTTTAAAAAAAATGAAAATGAAAACAAACACATTCAAGTTAGTATTAACTGCCTTTGCAGTAATATTTACGCTGAATTCCTGTACAGAAGATTATCTGGAAGTACCTGTTAAAGGAACGAACCTGGAATCAAACTACTACAGGAATGAAAGTGAAGCTTTTGCCGGACTTGTAGCGGTATATGACATTATGAGAAAATATTCCGGAGGATTTGAAAATATGGCTACTTTCTTCAACGCCGGGTCAGATGACTTTAGAGCTGGAGGGGGTAACGCTTCTGATGGAGTTGGGATACAATCATTTGATGATTTTAATATCACTCCTTTTACAATGCCTCAGAGTTACTGGAGTGATTTCTACCAGGGTATTGCCCGTGCGAATTTCCTTCTTACCAAGTTACCTGACGTTCCTATGGATGAGAGTGTAACTGCACGCATGACGGCTGAGACAAGGGCTCTTAGAGGACTGTATTACTTTGACCTGGTAAGGATGTTCAAAAACATTCCGCTTATTACCACACCTCTTTCAAGTAATGAATTCAACAACATTCCACAGGCAGAACCATCAGCAGTTTTCGCACAAATAGAAGAGGATCTGCTTGCTGCAATTCCAAATCTTCCGGGTACAGTGCCTGCAACAGAGGCAGGACGTTTGACCAAAGGAGGTGCTCAGGCAATCCTGGGGAAAGTTTACATGTGGCAGGGAAAGAATGCAGAAGCTGCAGCTGTACTGAGAGAAGTTAACGGTACTCCGGGAGAAACCAACCAATATGGTAACAGACTACTTGATAGTTTTGAAGCTCTTTGGGAAACAGACAATAAATTTAATGCTGAATCTCTTGTAGAAGTTGCTCACACCAATGCATCTTTCTCTTACTGGGAGATCTGGGGTGGAGGACAAGATGAAGGAAATACGATCAACACGATGGTAGGTCCAAGATCTTATGTTCAATTGACTGATGCAGCACCAGCGCTACCTTCAGGATGGAGCTTTAATCCGGTTGAACCTGAACTTTTTGAACTAATGGAAAACGACCCAAGATTGGACGCTACTATTTTAAACCTTAACGCTCTTGTTGAGCAGGGTGCAGCAGCTTACCTTCCCGGATATGAAGATACCGGTTACTTTCTTAACAAGTTCATACCAACCCGTGCAGATGTCACAACTGGAGCCGGAGAACCAATTCTTAACTATCGCCAGAATTTCTATGTAATTAGACTTGCCGATACTTATTTATTGGAAGCTGAAGCTTTAGGAGGAACAGGCGCGAGAGCCCAGGCCCTTTTGGATGCTGTAAGAGCCAGAGTTGATCTGCCAAGTATTCCGGTGTCCCTACAGAATATCTACAGGGAACGCAGATTGGAATTGGCAGGTGAAGGTCACAGGTTCTTTGACCTGGTAAGAACTAACCGTGCTGCTGAATTTTTGGCAGACGAAGGTTTCGTACCGGGAAAACATGAAATTCTTCCTATTCCTTACAGAGAAACGGAGAATACCCTAATAGAACAAAACCCGCAGTATCAGCAATAAATATGAAAAACATGAAAAAATTTAAATTTATACTGGGCCTCTTCAGCCTTCTTGCGTTCGCAGGTTGTAGTCTGGAAGACGGTATCGACCAGGATACTTCTTTCCTGGATACGGTTAATACTGATAATATAGGTGCAGTTTTCGCGATAACTAATGATAATACCGGGGTTGTGACTATAACTCCCACCGGAGAAGGTGTCAGTCGTTACGTAGTAGACTTTGGAGACGGATCTGAACTTTCAGATGACATCAGACCCGGGGAATCTGTTCAGCATATATATGGTGAAGGAAATTACGATGTATTGATCATTGCAAAAAACCTGGCGGGAGAATCCTTCCAGGGGACGCAACCTCTTACAGTATCCTTCAGAACACCTGAAAATCTTTCGGTAAATATTGCGAAGGACCCTCAGGATAACTATACTGTAAATGTTAGTGCTTCGGCAGATTATGCTGCATTATTTCATGTATATTTTGGAGAGACTGCCGATGAAGACCCTACTCCGCTTATGCCGGGTGAGATAGTTTCTCATACCTATGAGACCATTGGTACTTATGACGTGAGAGTTGTTGCCCTTAGTGGGGGAGCAGCAAGCATTGAAACTACAGAGCAGGTCACTATTACAGATCCGCTATTCTTCCCTGTCAATTTTGAATCAGATAAACTGGCTTACTCATGGGTGGGCTTTGGAGGAGCAAGCGCTCAGGTTGTAGACAATCCGGATATGAGCGGAATGAACACCAGTGATAAAGTGGTTGAGCTAACAGAAGAAGCCGGAGCACAGACCTGGGCCGGAGCTTCATTACAACTTGATGAGCCCCTTAATTTCTCTCAAGGTACTGCAATTAAGATGAACGCCTGGTCACCTGAAGCAGGTGTACCTGTAATGTTCAAGATTGAAGATACAAGTTCAGAGCCGGATGCGAACGGTAACCCATCGGTTTTTGTGGAAGTAATTCAAAATACAACCACATCTGAAGAATGGGAGGAAATGACCTTCGATCTTAGAAGTTCTGACAGGTTTGATCCCTCAGTGAATTACGACAGGGTTATTGTGTTCTATGACTTCGGAAACCCCGGAGAAGGAGCAACCTTCTATTTTGATGATCTTAGGCTAGCCAAACTTGAGCTGCTAACATTACCTGTTACTTTCGAGTCTGAAAAATTGAGTTACTCCTGGTATAATTTTGGACCCGACCAAGCCAACGGAGTTCCAGTGGTAGATAATCCAGATCCAAGCTTTGTTAACCCAAGTGATAAAGTTGCACAGTACACCAAACCTGCCGGTTCTGAAACCTGGGCCGGAACCTTCCTAAGATTGGATGAGCCTATTGATTTCTCAACAGACAAGTATATAAGTGTAGATGTGTGGTCACCTATTGCAGGAGCACCAGTGATTTTAAAAGTCGAAAACTCGGCTGATAATTCGATCGCGGCCGAAATGACTGTGAACACTACCACAAGTGGGGAATGGGAAACCTTAACCTTTGACCTTACTGCTGTCGATCCTGCACAGGACTACGGCACAATAGTCCTATTCTTCAACTATGGGGTTTCGGGAACCGGAGAGACTTATTACTTTGATAACATTAGAACAGTAAATCCTACAGTATTAGATTTACCTCTTAATTTTGAGTCTTCAATTCTTGATTATTCCTGGTTCAATTTTGGACCTGATGTTCCAAACGGAGTGCCAATTGTAGATAACCCAGATCCAAGCAGCGTGAATCCAAGTGCTAAGGTCGCTGAGTACACTAAACCTGCAGGTTCTCAAGTGTGGGCCGGAACGTTCCTTGAGCTTGATGAGGCAATAGACTTCTCTTCACAAACAAAAGTTAAGGTAGATGTTTGGTCTCCAATAGCAGGTGCACCAATAAACCTGAAAATTGAAAACTCAGGGGATAATACTATCGCTGATGAAGATGTTGTGAATACAACTGTTAGTGGAGAATGGGAAACTTTGACCTTCGACCTGAGTGGCGTAGATCCTTCCCAGGTGTACGATAAGATAGTGTTGTTCTTCAATTTCAATGTTGCAGGAACCGGAGAGACTTATTACTTCGATAATATTCGATTGACAAATTAAAAAGTAGCAAACATGAAAAATATCTTAAATTTTAAAATACTGTTCTTTGCCAGTCTACTTTTCGCTGTAGGCTGTTCAGAAGAAGAATATGAAATGGGAGATCTTTCAGCCCCAACAAATGTCGTAGTAGATGTGGAGCTGGTAGGCCAGGATGAAGCTCATCCTTATGGAGATGGTTCCGGGGACGTGAATATTAGTGTAAGCGCAGATAATGCCATAGCTTATAAAATAGATTATGGTTCAACAGCGACTCTTAACTATGTTCCTTTCTTTGGACAGACCAGCAGGAAATACACAAAAACAGGTGTAAACACATATAGGTTATCGATCATTGCCTATGGGGCAGGAGGTACCGCTACAAACCTGACCCATGAAATTACCGTAGAGAGTATTTTCACTCCTGAGCCTGAAATTATCTCTGCGTTAGTAGGGGATGGTTCAAAGACTTGGGTAGTAGATAAGCCCAACGCCGGACATTTCGGTGTAGGGCCATGGTCGGACAGTTCAGTTATTCCGGAATGGTGGTCTGCCGGTCCTAATGAGAAAGAAGGTTCTGCAGATTGTTTCTATACCGCAACCTTTACTTTTACTCAGGAAGGGGAGAACAGCTTCTCACTTGATGTAGATACTCCCGATGGAGCATTCACCAAGACTGGTGATCTCACGACTTTACCGGGGATCCCTGCAACGGGAGCTGAAGCTTGCTACGATTACGAAGGAGGAACATCAGATTTCTCTTTTGCTCCTGCAAGTACAGCAATCCCGGCTTCTACGCCATCTACAAAAACAAGTATCATTTTATCTGGCACCAATACCTTCATAGGGTATGGAGCTGTTCAAAAGGAATATGAGATCCTGGAGATAACTCCAGATATGCTTTACCTGAGAGTTCAGGGTACCGAGACGGGTAACGCCTGGTACGTAAGACTAGTTCCGGCAGAATAATTGCCGAAGACACCTGAAATTTTCCGGAGGTATTTTGAACCCCTCCGGAAGATTTATCAGGTTACATTATCAACTTTTTATAATACAAAAAATGAATATTCGAAAGCTATTTTTTAAGCTCGGGCCCTTCTTATGCCTAATTTTTGCACTAGGTGCATTGAGCTGCAGCAGTTCTGACCCCAATGAAGATGACAATACAAAGCTTTCAGATCTTACTGTTGAAGTCGAAGTTGTAGGAAGCTCAACTTCTAATCCCAATGGAGACGGAAGTGGTAAAATTAATGTCTCTTTTTCGGCAAAAAATGCCAACTCATATAAAGTCAATTTTGGTAATGGGGATGTGCTCGAGACTACCTCCAATAATTTGACTTATACCTACACAGTTAGTGGAACAAATACCTATCAGATTTTTGTCTCTGCCTATAAGGGCAGCGAATTTATTTCTAAAGGAGAATCGGTGACCATTTTCGTAACTCCTTCTATGATCTTTTCTGAAGAATTTAATTACAGTGGAGCCCCTAACAGCTCCAGGTGGACCTATGACATTGGCAGAGGTGATGGAGGCTGGGGTAATAATGAGGCTCAGTTCTATACCAGTCGTCCAGAGAATGTAGTTGTAGATAACGGCATCTTGAAAATAACAGCCAAAAAAGAAAATTATGAAGGTGCAGCTTATACTTCCACCAGATTGAAGACCCAGGGGAAGTTTAACTTTAAGTATGGAAAAGTCGAGGTAAGGGCCAAATTGCCTCAGGGAGGAGGAACCTGGCCTGCTATATGGACTTTAGGATCAAATATCACCTCTGTCGGTTGGCCTGCATGCGGCGAAATCGATATTATGGAACATGTGGGCAATAATGCCAATACCATTATCAGTGCTATCCACACACCTTCCAGTTACGGGGGAACCCAAAATAAAGCCACTACGACAGTTCCAACTGCTACGACTGAATTCCATGTGTATGGCCTTGAGTGGACACCTGAAAGGCTGGTCTTTTCTGTGGACGGCAAAGTGCACTATACTTACAATCCCGCAACCAAGAATTCAAGTACCTGGCCTTTTGATTCCAGCCAGTTCCTAATCTTGAACATCGCCGTAGGTGGTACTCTTGGAGGTGCAATAGATCCCGACTTTATTTCGGGCACCATGGAAGTTGATTACGTAAGGGTATACCAGTAAAATATCTCTTTTAGAGAAAAAATAAAATATTATGAAAGGGCTTATCTACTCTTTGCTTTTGCTCTTCCTAATTGCCGGTTGTAGCGGCGATAGCGAATCAGAACCACCGGCTCCTCCTCAACCCCCACAGGTTGAAAATGAAGTGGATTTCTATTTAACGAAGGGCGACCAGTCGCAAAAGTTTCAAAAGCAAACAGGAATTCTTGCATTTACAAATTCGTATAATTCATATCCATCAATAAAAGTTAGTACTTCCGAGACTTATCAAACTGTTGAAGGATTCGGTTTCACCTTGACAGGAGGTAGTGCAGAGGTCATCAATTCCCTAAATAGCAGTAAGAAACAGGAACTACTTGAAAAACTTTTTGGAAGTGGCGAAAACTCTATTGGGATCAGTTATTTAAGAATAAGTGTGGGAGCGTCTGATCTAAATGCCACTCCATACACCTACAATGATCTTCCTCCCGGAGAAACAGATGAGGACCTTTCGGAATTCAGCCTGCAACCGGATATGGATGATGTAATTCCTCTTTTACAGGAGATCCTGGAGATAAACCCGGGGATAGGTATTATGGCGACCCCATGGTCTGCGCCCGTATGGATGAAAGACAACAAAAGTACAATTGGTGGAAGTCTGCTGCCTAAATATTATGACGTTTATGCCGATTACCTTGTAAAATACATTCTGGAAATGGAGCAACTAGGCATAGAGATCCATGCCCTGACTCCCCAAAATGAACCTTTGCATGCAGGAAATAACCCGAGTATGCATATGACCGCCACAGAACAGGCTAATTTCATCAAGAATTCCTTGGGTCCGGCTTTTGTGAAGGCCGGTATAGAAACCGATATTATTATTTATGATCACAATGCAGATAAACCCGAATATCCAATTGCAGTATTAAGTGATGCCCTGGCAAGACAGTATATTTCGGGCTCTGCCTTCCATCTGTATGCCGGTGACATTTCAGCGCTGTCAACTGTTCACGATGCTTTTCCAAACAAGGATATTTATTTCACAGAGCAGTACACCTCTTCAACAGGGGATTTTGGAGGGGATCTGAAATGGCATTTAAAGAATGTTATCATTGGGTCAATGCGTAATTGGAGTAAGACTGCCCTGGAGTGGAATCTGGCAAATAATTCAAGTTTTGGACCACATACGCCGGGAGGATGTACAACCTGCAAAGGAGCGGTAACAGTGAGCAGCAGTTCATCATATACAGAAAATGTAGGTTATTATATCATTGCACATGCCTCCAAATTTGTACCACCAGGTTCGGTGCGTATCTCAAGTAATATCATTGATGATCTTTATAATGTGGCTTTTAGGACCCCATCTGGAGACAAAGTGCTCATCGTTCTGAATGACGGTAACAGTTTTCAAAATTTTAATATAGAATATAGTGGGGAGTGGATAACCGCTTCGCTTAACCCGGGTGCGGTAGGAACATTTGTATGGGAGTGACCGGACTTAAACTAAAGCAATGAAAAAGCTAATACTTTCTGCCTTTCTTGCAATTTCTTTCGCAGGATTCTCACAAGGAACTACATCTTCGCAATTCCTTCACACAATTGATCAAAAGATCCTTGACAGAAATGGTGAAAATGTTCTTCTAAGGGGGATCGGCCTGGGAGGGCATATGCTTCAGGAAGGTTATATGCTAAAGGTGCCATTTTCAGGACAGCAATATGTGATAAGGGAGCACATAGAAAAATTAATAGGTCCGGAAAGAACTGAAGAATTCTATGAGGCCTGGCTTCGGAATCATACCCGAAAGGTCGACATCGATTCGCTGAAAAGCTGGGGCTTTAATTCGGTCCGTCTTCCCATGCATTACAATCTTTACACCCTTCCGGTAGAAGACGAGCCGGTAAAGGGAGAAAACACCTGGCTGGAAAAAGGCTTCCAAATGACCGATTCCCTGCTAAGCTGGGCCGCGGCAAATGAAATGTATCTTATTCTGGACATGCATGCAGCGCCGGGAGGACAGGGGCATGATGTAAATATTTCCGATCGCGATCCTTCTAAACCTTCCCTGTGGGAAAGCGAGGCAAACCAGCAAAAACTTATTGCACTCTGGAAAAAACTGGCCGAAAGGTACAAGGATGAACCATGGATTGGAGCTTACGATATCATCAATGAGCCTAATTGGACCTTTGAAGAAGGGAAACATAAACATGGCATTGAGGATACCTTAAATGCTCCTCTTAAGAAACTTTTAGTTGACATAACACGGTCTATCAGAGAAGTAGACAATAATCATATTGTCATCATTGAAGGCAATGGCTGGGGGAATAATTATAACGGGATCCTTCCGCTCTGGGATGATAACATGGTGATAAGCTTTCACAAATACTGGAACTATAATGACACCGGTTCCATTCAGCAGTTCCTCGACTTCAGGGAGAAATACAACGCACCTGTGTGGTTAGGGGAAACCGGAGAGAATTCTAACGTCTGGTTTACAGATGCCATTAGACTAATGGAAGAAAATAATATCGGCTGGGCCTGGTGGCCTCTCAAAAAGCTGGGGTTCAATAATCCGTTGGAAGTTCCGGTCAATCCGGGATATCAACAGATCCTTAATTACTGGAGAGGCGAAGCTGAAAAACCTTCCGAAGAAGAAGCTTATAAGGCCTTTATGCAACTGGCTGAAAACACTAAACTGGAAAATAATTATTTCCACAAAGGGGTTGTGGATGCCATGATAAGGCAGCCGCATTCAAAAGAAGCGATCCCTTATACGGATGTTTTGGTAGAGGATTCTGCCACCATAAAAGCTGCTAACTACGACATGGGAGAGATGGGAATTGCCTATCACGACAATGTTGCAGCGAATTATTATATCTCAACCGGCGGAGAAAGACAAAGCTGGAACAATGGCCGCACCTATCGCAATGATGGGGTGGATATTTTTCCTTTAGAGCCAAGAAAGGATTATGACGACGTCTACGTGGGAGATATGGAAGCTGAAGAATGGTTGCAATACACATTCAAGGTATCCAAAAATGGCAATTTTGACCTTTCCTTTAAAACTGCTGCAGATGCTCCGGGCAAAGCTGCTGTTGAGGTCAACGGAAAAAAATATCCGGCTTTTGTTGTTCCCGACAGTGCGGGAAAATGGACAGAAACAACAGTAAAAGACATTCCCCTTCAAAAAGGGCAAAACAGGATCAAATTTTTAGTGATCGACGGTGGCTTTAAGCTGGAACAGATCAAAATCAATCTTCAAAATTAAATTTATGAGATCCCTACCTATACTTTCTTTTTTATTCCTGCTCATTGCAGCATCATGTGCAGATGAGCCTAAGGAAACAGCACAGGCCGACCTGTGGTTGACAACTTTAGATAAAAAATCCCTTCTTGAACAGAGAACTCTTGAGGTGATTGAAGCAGAAGATACTTTGGAAGCAACAATAACCATTGATACTTCTAAGACATTTCAGGAAATAGACGGGTTTGGGTATACACTTACGGGTGGTAGTGCCCTTCATATTCACAAGATGAGTGATTCCGCAAGAACCGCATTGCTTCAGGAGCTTTTTGGAACCGGAGAGGATGAGATTGGAGTGAGTTACCTCCGCCTTAGCGTTGGTGCTTCAGATCTTAATGAAGCTCCCTTTTCGTATAATGACCTCGCGGACGGGGAAACTGACGTTAACCTGGAAAATTTCAGCCTGGCTAATGACACGGTTCATGTAGTGCCTGTGCTAAAGGAAATTCTGAAGATCGCACCCGATATTAAGATCATGGGCTCCCCCTGGTCCCCGCCGGCATGGATGAAGGACAACAAGGACACACGAGGCGGTAGCCTGCTCGAAGAGTATTATCCGGTTTACGCCAATTATCTGGTGAAATATGTGCAGGCTATGGCAGATCATGGCATTACTATAGATGCCATCACGGTTCAAAATGAACCCCTTCATCCGGGGAATAATCCGAGTCTGCTTATGCTTGCTGAAGATCAGGCTGAATTCATCAAGAACCACTTAGGCCCTGCATTTGAAAAGAACAACATCGACACGAAGATCATCATCTATGATCACAATGCCGACAGACCCGATTACCCCATCAGCATTCTGAATGATCCTGAAGCAGCACAATATATCGACGGTTCGGCTTTCCATCTTTATGGCGGAGAAATAGAGGCCTTATCTGAAGTACATGAAGCTCATCCCGACAAGAATCTCTACTTCACCGAACAATGGGTTGGGGCCCCGGGAGATTTTGCTAAGGAAATGACCTGGCATACCGAGAATCTTATCATTGGAGCCACCCGTAACTGGAGCCGAAATGTGCTGGAGTGGAACCTGGCAGCCGATGAGAATCAGGATCCGCATACCGACAGGGGTGGCTGCGACCGCTGTCTCGGCGCCGTTACCATCTCCGGTGATGAGGTAACCCGGGAACCGGCTTATTACATCATTGCACAGGCTTCAAAATTCGTTCGGCCGGGTTCAGTAAGAGTAGAATCGAACATGCCGGAAGATCTCCCAAATGTGGCCTTTTTGACACCTGAAGGAAAGGTTGCAGTCATCGTACAAAACAAAGCGGAAACTGAAGAAACCGTAATTGTAAAACTGAATAATAAACAAACATCCTTTCAGCTCCCGGCAGGAGCGGTGGGAACTTTAGTGCTATAATCAAATGAAAATTACACAAATAATATTAGGAATAGGGGTTCTAATAACTACCGGCTGCGGTGTAAAAGCCCAGGATAGAACAACTGCGCCAACAAAGGCAGAGATCGCGACCAAAGTAGATGAGCTATTGTCAAAAATGACACTTGAGGAGAAAGTGGGGCAAATGACCCAGGTAACCCTTGATGTTATTGGAAAGGGTGACGATCGGTTTTCCAGTTATGAGCCTTTTTCTTTAGATAAGGACCTCGTTAAAAAGGCAGTTTCAGAATACCATGTCGGTTCATTCCTTAACACTGCAAACAATCGTGCTCTCACAAAGGAAAAGTGGTACGAAGTGATCACAGAACTTCAGGATATCAACAAAGAAGAAACCAGGCTGGGAATACCTATCATATATGGAGTGGATATGATCCACGGCGCGACTTACACCGCAGGGGCTACTATGTTCCCCCAACAGATAGGACAGGCTGCAAGTCGTAATCCTGAACTGGTTCAACGAGGAGCTGAAATTACAGCCTACGAAACCCGTGCCAGCGGAATTCCATGGAATTTCTCCCCGGTTCTTGATCTTGGAATGGATCCCCGTTTCTCAAGGATGTGGGAATCTTTTGGAGAAGATCCATATTTAGCATCTGTACTGGGAGTAGCGATGATAGATGGTTATGAAGGCAAGAACAATAACATAGGGCATCCTGAGCATATTGCGTCTACATTGAAACACTTTTTAGGATATCATGCAGTAACTTCAGGTAAGGACAGAACTCCGTCTTACATCCCTGAAGATGCTCTTCGAGAATACCATCTGCCTCCCTTTAAAGCTGCAGTAGATGCAGGTGCACATACTATTATGGTGAATTCCGGGATCATTAATGGAGTTCCTGTACATGCAAATTATGATCTGCTTACCTCTCTGCTCAAGGAAGAGCTCGGATTTGAAGGTTTAGTAGTGACCGACTGGGCCGATATTGAAAACCTGCACCGTCGTGACCGTGTAGCGGAATCTGATCGTGAAGCTATAAAAATGGCTATCAATGCCGGGATCGATATGTCAATGGTGCCCTACAACTATGAGGTATTTGTCGACAATCTGGTCGAGCTGGTAAAGTCAGGCGAGGTTAAGGAATCGAGAATTGATGATGCGGTGAGAAGGATCCTTAAAGTTAAGCTTGCTCTTAACCTTTTTGAAACTCCTGTAACCCATTACAAGAACTATCCAAAGTTCGGAAGCAAGGAATTTGAACAGGCTTCCTACGATATGGCTGCTGAATCTATTACGCTTCTTAAAAATGAAGACAACGTACTTCCGCTTGACAAAAATGTGAAGGTGCTCGTAACAGGTCCTAATGCAAATTCAATGCGTACCCTCAACGGAGCATGGACCTACTCATGGCAGGGAGAGAAAACTCCTGAATTTGCTGAGTCATATAACACTATCCTGGAAGCTGTTCAGAATGAGATCGGGAAGGAAAACGTGACTTTTGTTCCCGGAGTTTCCTATGTGGAAGGCGGCAAATATTATGAGGAGGAAAAGGTGGACTTTGAGAAAGCAATTTCCGCAGCTAAGAACGTGGATTACGTGATCCTTGCTGTAGGTGAAAATACTTATACTGAAAAGCCGGGGGATCTTAATGATCTCTACCTGTCTGACCATCAAACGGAATTAGCCAGAGCACTTGCAAAGACCGGTACCCCCGTGATTCTTGTCCTAAACGAAGGGCGCCCCCGGATTATCAGTAAATTCGAAAGAGAAATGAAAGGTATCGTGCAGACATACCTTCCCGGTAACTTTGGAGGAGATGCACTGGCAGATGTCCTTTTTGGAGATGTAAATCCTTCCGGAAAGCTGCCGTATAACTATCCGCGTTATCCAAATGCATTGATCCCTTACATTCACAAACCTTCTGAAGAACAAGCCAAAGCTGAAGGGGTTTATAACTACGAAGCCGATTACAATCCGCAGTTCTTCTTTGGGGACGGATTAAGCTATACCACTTTTGAATATTCAGATCTAAAGCTGGATAAGAACAAGATCAATACCACCGGAAGCGTCACTGTAGAAGTTAAGGTGACCAATACCGGAAAAAGAGCAGGAAAAGAAGTCGTGGAGCTGTACTCCTCAGATCTCTATGCCAGTCAAAGTACACCGGACGTAAAAAGATTGAGAAGGTTTGAAAAGATCGCTCTTGAACCCGGTGAAACAAAAACCGTCACCTTCACCTTGAACGCAAAAGATCTTGCCTACGTCACTCCAAAAGGTGAATCGTTGGTAGAGCCGGGAGATTTCGAGTTAATGGTGGACGAACTAAAAACGAACCTGGAGGTGACCAACTAAAAAAGATTTTTACAATACCTATTACCAAATTAACAAAAAATGAAAAAGCGAATATTACTCCTGGCCTGCCTTTTTCCGGCCTTTACCGCCACGGCACAGGATGCTGAAATTAAAAGCTCGGTCAAGAACGTAGAAGCAAAAGTTGATTCTGTGCTTTCACTAATGACCCTTGAAGAAAAAGTAGGTCAAATGGTGCAGTATAGCGGCACCTGGGATCTCACAGGTCCGGCAACCGGAGATCAAAACCAGTATCGCAAGGAACAGCTAAAAAAAGGATTGGTAGGCTCTATGCTTAATGTTCTTTCAGTTGATGCTACCAGGGAAGCACAAAAGCTGGTGATGGAGAATTCCAGGATCAAGATCCCTCTTATGTTCGGCTACGATGTGATCCACGGGTATAAAACAATGTTCCCCGTTCCTCTTGGGGAAACCGCCAGTTGGGATCTTGAGGCTATGGAGGAAACCGCACGGATCTCAGCTCTTGAAGCAGCAGCCGATGGTGTGAACTGGACCTTTGCACCTATGATCGATATTTCCCGCGATGCACGTTGGGGACGAATCATGGAGGGAGCCGGAGAAGATCCATATCTTACTTCCCGTGTGGCCGAGGCCAAAGTAAGAGGATACCAGGGAGAAGATCTTTCCAATCCCGCATCAATAGCAGCAACTGCAAAACATTTCGCAGGTTATGGTTTTGCTGAAGCAGGTCGTGACTACAATACAGTAAACGTTGGAGAGAATGAATTACATAACATAATTCTGCCTCCTTTCAAAGCTGCCGCAAAAGCAGGAGTGGCAACCTTTATGAACTCTTTTAATGATCTGGACGGAACTCCGGCCACAGGCCACAGGATACTGCAGAGAGAGATCCTGAAAGGTGACTGGGACTGGGATGGCTTCATAGTATCCGACTGGGCTTCAATAGCCGAAATGAGGGATCACGGTTTTGCTGAAGATCTTACCCATGCTGCCGAAATCGCTATCAAAGCAGGAAGTGACATGGACATGGAAGGCGGTGCCTATGAGACCGGACTTGTAGAACTAGTTGAAGAAGGAAAAGTAGATGAAGAATTGATCAATGAGGCCGTAAGAAGGATCTTAAGAGTGAAATTTAAATTAGGTCTTTTTGAGGATCCTTACCTGTACTCGAATCCAGAGGCGATGGCTCAAATAGACCGGGCTGCTCACAGAGAAGTTGCCCGGGATGTGGCTAAAAAATCTATCGTTCTTCTTAAGAATGAAAAGAACCTTTTACCACTTACTTCGAAGGTAAAGAATATCGCAGTGATTGGGCCTCTTGCCGATGATAAGAATACCCCCATTGGTAACTGGCGCGCCCAGGGAGAAGCTAATTCTGCTGTCTCTATCCTGGAAGGTGTGAAAAATGCGGTAGGAAAAGACGTTAAGGTCACTTACGCTAAAGGAGCCGATCTTGGAGTAGGAGAGCGTAGCTTCCTGAAGCCACTGGAGATCAATACTACAGATAAATCAGGTTTTAAAGCCGCTGTTGAGGTTGCGAAAAAGGCAGATCTTGTGATCCTTGCCCTTGGAGAGGATGCTTTCCAGAGCGGGGAAGGAAGAAGTCAGGTGAATATTGATCTTGCCGGAGTACAAAAGGAGCTGATGAAGGAGATCTATGCAGCCAATAAGAATGTTGTCCTGGTGCTTCAAAACGGAAGACCTTTGGAAATTACCTGGGCTGCAGAAAACATCCCGGCGATCGTAGTTGCATGGCAGCTTGGTACCGAGAGCGGAAACGCCATTGCAGATGTGCTCTTCGGAAAATACAATCCTTCAGGAAAACTTCCGGTGTCATTCCCGAGAGCTGTTGGTCAGGAGCCGTTGTATTACAATCAGAAAATGACCGGCCGCCCCACCAATCCTACAGATGTGACCTATTCAGCTTATACAGATGAAGAGAAAACAGCACTATATCCTTTTGGCTATGGTCTTAGTTATACAACTTTTAATTATGGGGATCTAAAATTGTCTTCTAATGAAATGACGCAGCAGGGATCCATACAGGTTACTGTCCCGGTTACAAATACCGGCAACAAGGCAGGAAAGGAAGTGGTACAGCTTTATCTGCGCGATCTGGTTGCCAGCACAACAAGACCTGTAATCGAGCTTAAAGGTTTCGAACTTGTGGAACTGCAACCCGGAGAGACTAAAGAAGTAACTTTTGAGATCACTAATGATCTTCTTGAGTTCTATAATGCCGAAAAGAAATGGACCTCAGAGCCGGGAGAATTCCGGGTGATGGTAGGTGGAAATTCAGTAGATCTGAAAACAGAAACCTTCAGGTTGAATTAGAATAATAGAGTCTCAAAAATGTCATTTTTGGGACTCTTGTTTTTTAGCAAATAATAAAAGAAAACTGAAAATGAAAAACTCTTTAAAAGTCGCATTACTGGTATTGGGAATTTGCTCGGGTGGCAGCCTCATTGCGCAACACTCAGCTAAAATCACCAAAAGCGACACCTTGTTTTTTGAGGATTTTTCCCAAAACTCACTGGATAGAACTAAATGGAATGTCGTAGGTACAGATTTCCACGTGAACAATGAGCAGCAGGCTTATTTTGATTCCACGGCAACTATTTACACAGTAAAGGGCGAAGAAGCGCAGGGGGCTAGAAGTGGTGCTTTAGTTCTTCAGGCGCATTATTCGCCCGATTTTACAACCATAAACGGTAAGAACTTTGATTTTATTTCGGGCCGTATCAATACCCGGGATAAAGTGATGTTCACTTATGGGACTGCAGCCGCGAGAATGAAACTTCCCAAAGGGGCCGGATATTGGCCTGCTTTCTGGGCACTTGGTGGCGGTGACTGGCCTGCAACAGGCGAGATCGACATTATGGAATATGTTGGAGAGACAGACTGGATCGGGGTCGCCCTACACGGCCCCGGTTATTCCGGAGAGACTCCTTTAGTAAATAAATATTTCTTTCCGGAAGGCGAAGATGTGACCGACTGGCATGTGTATTCCGTTGACTGGACCCCGGAAGGATTTGATTTTAGAGTGGACGGCCGACTGATCTATAGAGTGACAAAGCCTATGGTCGAAAATTATGGGAAATGGGCGTTTGATAATCCAAAGTTCCTCATCGTTAACCTGGCTTTAGGCGGGGCGTATCCTTACAAGACCAACAGAGTGGAAGAACCTTACAATGGGCTGCCCCAATCAACAGTTGATCTTATAAAAGAAGGAAAAGCAAAAGTTCTTGTAGACTGGGTTCTAATAACCCAATAGAGATTTGTTTCTTAGCCAAAGATCCCCTTCAAAAATGTCATTTTTGAAGGGGATCTTTTTTGTGCTTGCATCAACCCTTTCAGGGTTCCAAACCCTGAAAGGGTTCGTATTCAAAAATGTCTACCGATTTTTGCAGCGCAGTGATCTAATTTAAATTTCTTCGCTCGATAAAAAACCTCTTCAACATCTCCGACGCTTCCTCCTCTAAAATGCCATTTTTGACCTTTGTCTTTGGATGCAATTTCGCGCCCATTTTTCTATAGCCCCTTTCAGGGTCCGATGCTGCGAAGACCAGGTTGGAGATCTGGCTCCAGTAAAGAGCCCCGGCGCACATCTGGCAGGGTTCCAGGGTGACATACATGGTACAATCCAAAAGATATTTTCCACCCAGGAAATTAGCTGCAGAGGTAATGGCCTGCATTTCGGCATGGGCGGTCACATCTTTTAAAAGTTCGGTAAGGTTGTGACCACGTGCAATGACCTGTTCTTTGGCCACGATCACCACCCCCACGGGAATCTCCCCTTTTTCGTACGCAAGCTGTGCCTCTTCCAAAGCCTTACGCATAAAATAGCTGTCGTCAAAAACTAATTGCATATTCAAAAATACAATTTCAAGATGTACCTTTGCGATTTATGGCCCAAACTATTCTCGATACTATAAATTCCCCTGAAGATCTGCGGAAATTGTCTCCGGAAAAACTTCCGCAGCTGGCTGCAGAGCTTCGGAAATTCATCATAGAAATAGTGGCCACTAAAGAGGGTCATTTAGGCGCCAGTCTTGGGGTTGTAGAGCTGACTTTAGCACTACATTATGTTTTTAATACGCCTGAAGATCTGCTCGTGTGGGATGTAGGCCACCAGGCCTACGGACACAAGATCCTCACCGGAAGAAGAAATTCTTTTCACACCAACCGACAGCTCGGCGGAATTAGTGGATTTCCTAAAAGAAGCGAAAGCGAATACGATACTTTTGGAGTGGGGCATTCCTCGACGGCGATTTCTGCTGCACTGGGAATGGCCCTGGCTTCAAACTTAAAAGGAGAAACACAAAAGCAACACATAGCAGTTGTAGGCGACGCTTCTATCGCCAGTGGGATGGCTTTTGAAGGCCTCAACCACGCCGGAGTTACGAACGCCAACATATTGATCATCCTTAATGACAATGCCATAGGAATAGATCCCAGTGTAGGTGCGCTAAAAAATTATCTTACTAAAGCCCGGGTAGGCTTCAAGCCGAAACAGGACAATATTATTGAAGCTCTCAACTTTAAATATTTTGGACCCGTCGATGGTCATGACCTGGAGAGCCTTATAAGCACTCTGGAAGAGCTAAAAGGGATCAATGGCCCCAAGTTCCTTCACGTCATCACCACCAAGGGAAAAGGCCTGAAAAAGGCTGAAGAAGATCAGGTGAAGTATCACGCCCCCGGGAAATTCGTACCCGATACCGGGGAATTACTTCCTTATGACACTAATGGTCTCCCACTGAAATTTCAGGACGTCTTTGGACTGACTCTGGTGGAACTGGCAGAACAGAATGAGAAGATCATCGGGATCACTCCCGCTATGCCTACCGGAAGTTCTCTTAAATATATGATGCAGGCCTTTCCCGATCGTGCTTTTGACGTGGGGATCGCCGAGCAACATGCAGTTACTTTGGCCGCCGGAATGGCCACTCAGGGATTTACTGTCTTCTGTGCCATTTATTCCACCTTTCTTCAAAGAGCCTATGATCAGGTGATCCATGATGTGGCACTTCAGAATTTACCTGTGGTATTTTGTCTTGACC
>CAYLZB010000017.1:0-27045 GCA_964388165.1 uncultured Flavobacteriaceae bacterium
GTTCCCTTAAAATGCCCATACGCTTGCCCCGGAGAAACTTTGCTGAAGGTTCAAGGTTTTAAACTCAATAAGTATTCTTACAAAAATTTCTCTGTCTCCTGTTTCACATCTCAGATCTCAGATCTCAAATCTCAGATCTCATAAAAAAGAAAATCCCGCTATATAGCGGGACCTCGTTATCTTGTTATTAGAAAGTGAAATTACTATGCCTGTGAGGCAGAATCTTTTGCGGCCTCCTTTTCCATTTCTCTGCGCTCCTTGAGGAACTCTTCCAGGCTTCTTCCATAGCGAGATTCCTTTACTTCCGGGGTAAGGGAAGAGTAAATGGTGTCGAGATATTTGATGTTCGCATCGTATATTTCAGAAATTGCGAGGTAAGGTGCTAATTCCAGATCCTTGTTGTTCATAGCGAAATTGACAGTGAAAAGGTACCTTCTTCTAATGAGGTTATCATACTCGGCATTAGCAGAATCAAGAGTTGCCTGGTCTTCTTCCTGCTCGGCAGCTACACTTTTTTGAATAAGTTCCAGGTTACGGGTATTAAACCTATTGATCATATTCCGGTACTCCAGGAGCTTCTTTTGATTTTCTGATCCTTCAACTATTGCATCTTCTTCGAAATTCTTCAAAGTAGTATTGATGATCATTTCTCCGGGTTCAGCAAAGAACATAAGTCGGTCATCGTATATAGTATTGTCTTTCTTATTTAGGTAGAGGTAAAGTACCTGTGGGCTTTCAATAGAAGTTTTGAAAACGAAATTTTCATTACCGCTCATTACCACAGAATCAAGGGTAATAAGACTGGTATCTTCAACTTTTTGAAGGTACAAAGTTCCCTTTTTAAGTCCCTGTACTTTTCCGGTGATCGTTAAGTTTGTTTCTTCTGAAGAGCAGGCTGCCAGAGTGATAATGGTAATTAAAAGTAATCCTAATTTTTTCATGAATGTTTTGGGATAAAATGCTCGCAAATATGCTAAAAAAACCTGTTTCTTTCTTAAGCTCCGGCAGCTATTTGCATTAAAATCGTACTTAAAATTGCTCCATAGGTTCCCACTACATATCCAAAGACAGCAAGTAGTACCCCTACTGTAGCCAGAGAAGGGTGAAAGGCTGCTGCAACTACCGGGGCAGAGGCTGCACCACCCACGTTGGCCTGGCTCCCCACAGCAAGAAAGAAATAAGGAGCTTTAATAAGTTTGGCAACCAGAATTAAAAGTCCGGCATGAATTCCCATCCACACAAGTCCGATGGCGATCAGACCGGGATTGTCAAAGACCATGGTAAGGTCCATCTTCATACCGATAGTTGCTACCAGGAAGTAGATAAATACGCTCCCTAATTTACTTGCACCGGCACCTTCATACTCCTTGGCACGGGTAAAGGAAAGAATGATTCCCACAGCAGTCGCGATAGAGATCATCCAGAAAAAGGAAGACGCAAAAGATGACAGCGCCGATTTATTATCGTTGAAGACTTCGTAATTTGATGTGAGGAATGCAGCGATATTATCTGCACTCCAATGGGCAAACCCCACTGCTCCAAAGGCTAAAGCCAGCATGATCATAAGATCTGCGAGGGAAGGATTACGGGTGACACTCTCGGCATAGGCAGTAACCTTTTTCTTCAGGTTTTCAATTGCCGAATTATCTGCACGTAGCCAATTATCTATTCTGTCGCTTTTACCAATTCCCATAAGTAGAATAGCCATCCAAAGATTGGCAACAACAATATCTACCAGAACCATTCCGCCATAAAGGTCGGGGTTGTATTCAAAGATCTCCAGCATGGCTGCCTGGTTGGCACCACCTCCAATCCAGCTACCTGCAAGTGTTGAAAGGCCTCTCCATACGGCATCCGGACCAACTCCGCCAACGGTTTCAGGAGAAAAAGCAGAAATAATGAGAATGGCAATAGGACCTCCAATGATAATACCTATTGTTCCTGTAAAGAACATGATCAAGGCTTTGGGCCCAAGGTTAAAAATGGCCTTAAGGTCAATGCTAAGGGTCATTAAGACCAGCGATGCCGGTAATAAGTAACGACTTGCTACAAAATACAGTTGCGAAGTCTCATCAGAAATAATATTGAGGGAGTTGAGGATCGCAGGTATAAGGTAACACATTAGCAGTGCCGGCACTACTTTATAAAATTTGTACCAAAAACCGGTTTTTTGAGATGAGGTAAAAAAAACAAAACCTAATGCCAGCATCAACAGACCAAGGACGATGGCATCATTGGTGAAAATTGGGGGGGTGTCCATAAATTGCCTTTAAAGATCGGCAAAATACGACTTTTAGAACTTCCTTAAAAATTTATTAAAGTTAGCCCAGATCAAAAAGTTCCTGCAGGCTTTTGGCCACTCCATCTTCTGTGTTGTGAAGAGTTATTTTTCTGGCGATCTCGAGGATTTCCGGTTGTGCGTTTCCCACTGCAATGCCCATACCTGCCGCTTTAAGCATGTCATAGTCATTGTAATTGTCACCAAAAGCGATCGTTTCTTCTAAAGAAAGTTCGAAATGGGAATTGAGCAGAAATTCAATCGCTGTTAATTTCGACACCTCATTGTTGGTAATTTCCAGATAAGTGGGTTTGGAGCGGTATAGATGCAATTGATCTTTGAATTCTTTAAAAAGGTAATTATTTACGGCCTCTATTTTTTCAGCTTCCCCCATACACATGATCTTGTGGGCTCCTTTTTTAGCAATTTTCCATTCTTCAAGTACCTCCATGGCAGGTTTTACTACCGGGCTCACCCGGGTGTTGTTTTCCTCGCGCTTTGCCCAATGATCCATTTCCGGCACATACCAATCGCGATCATTGTAGAGGCTAATATGACAACTTATGTCCTGATTGAACTTACTAAGAGCGGCAACTATCTCCCACGGAATTTCTTTGGAAATTACTGTGTTGCCGTCCAGAATGATCTGAGCACCATTGTAGCAAATAAGAGGTTGCTGGCTAATACCCAACTCCTCCTGAAGATGCTCCATGGCTTGCGGCATTCTGGAAGATATTAGCACAAAAGGAACTTTCTTTTGGAGCTGCTGGAAAACCTGCTTTGTGAGCGCAGAGAGTTTTCTTTCCTTATTCAGTAAAGTGCCATCAATATCTGTAAAGATGATCTTGTAACTCATTTTACTTCATTGATAAACTTGACCAGCACATCTACTAATTCGGGATGTAAAGCACGGTGAGCCTCATTATAGGATTTGGAATTTTCGAGATCATCACCTTCAATTTTGCGTAAGACGTGGTTCATATTTTCAAGGATCACAAGGTCGGCATTGGGCTGGGCCGTTTTTAATGCTTCAGCTTCGGCTTGCTCTACCTGCAGGTCATTGCTCCCGTTTATGATGAGCACCGGGATCTCAAGTTTGGCTATTTCTTCTTTTGGTTCATATTTCATCCAGGAAAGTATGAAGGGCTGTACAGAAGGTCTGAATATGGATTCCAACACGGGATTATAACTGGAGGTGCTGCCCGAAGCTCTCATCTCCTTAAAAGCCTGTTGTACATTTTCCTGAAGGCCGGGCATCTGATTTGTTATTTGCTGAATAAGTATAGAATCAATGGGTTGAGCTACCCCGGCTAAAGAAATAAAGGCATCAGCCTTTCCACGAGCTGCTACCATTCCTACAAGAGATCCCTGGCTGTGGCCAAGAACGATAAGCTTATTGAACCTTTTATCTTGTTCAAAGTGATCCAACACACTTATTGCATCAGTTACGAAATCGTCAAATCGTATATCCTTTTCCTTGATCCCCAGCCGTTGCATTTGCATGATCCTCTTGTCATAGCGATAGCTCGAAATGCCTCTCCCGGCCAGGGCAGAAGAAAGCTTCTTAAGGGCATCATTTTTCATGAATGATTGATTGCCATGCCTGTCTGTAGGTCCCGAACCCTGCAGCATGATCACTAGCGGACTCACTTCTGAAGAAGTAGGAGTGACCAAAGTGCCTTTTACGTAAGGATCCAGGTTGACTTCAACAGAAGTAAAATTATCTTCCTGAGCTATACCGGAGGCAGTCAGGCAGAAAAAGAATGCGAATATGAGTTTTTTCATCATTGAAAGTAAAGTTTAATAATCTTTTCAGCTGCTTTAGGTCTTTGGGTCCCTATGAGGAAATCTTCCCCGCTTTTGGTTACGATCTGGATTCCTCTGGAGCCGTAGATGTGATAGGCCTTATGGTTGCTTCCCAAGCCGCGAATGCCCCAGCCACCATATTCCTTTACAGCATCCAGCTCCCTCAAATAACATTTTTCTATCTCCTGCCAACCAAAATGTTTTCGGGTGAATTTAAAAGGTTTAAACTGGGTAGAAACACCTTCTTTATCTATATGGGTTTCAAGTCGGGTATAGGCCAGGCCAAAAACCAGGGGAATAGCGATGAGGAGGCTTATTATGGAAACGATCAGCGCAGTACTTTCTTTAGCTTCTAAAGTAGCATAGTAAGCGGTACCTACTACTATGACTAATACGGCAAGAATGAACATGAAAAGCCACCACCTCTTAATAAATTGTTCCTCCCGAAAGACCTTCATAAGCCAGATTTTTGTCCTGTTAAAGTTACAATATCCTGTGTACTCTGCAACCGCGCAAAAATGGGAATTTTAGGCAGGATTTTTGAAAAGAGGGTAAAAACGTCTTCCTTATTTCTATCTTTGGAGACCTAAAAAAATTATCTATATGAAAATTTATTTACTGTTTACGGCTTTCTTTATTTCCAGTTTCACATTTGCCTCAGATAATGATTGGGGTAGAACCGGCCATAGGGCTACCGGAGAAGTAGCAGAACAGCATCTATCTAAAAAAGCAAAGGAAAAGGTTAGGGAGATCCTTAATGGAATGAACCTGGCTTTTGTTTCTACCTACGGTGATGACATAAAAAGTGATCCTGCTTACCGCAAGTACAATCCGTGGCATTATGTCAATCTTCACCCGGGAGAGACTGAGTATTCTAAAGAAACAGCAAATCCCGATGGCGATCTTGTCCACGCAATAAATACTTCTATTGCAGTCTTAAAAGATAAAAGCGCTTCTAAAGAGGAAAAAGAATTCGCACTTAAAATGCTGGTCCATTTTGTTGGAGATCTTCATCAACCATTACATGCCGGTAGAGGAGAAGACAAAGGAGGTAATGACATACAGGTAAGATGGTTTGGTGACGGTTCTAACCTTCACAGGGTTTGGGATAGTGAAATGATCAATGATTTCGATATGAGCTATAGTGAACTGGCTTATAATACAGACGCACTTTCAAAAGAACAGATCAAAAGCATCCAGAAAGGAAGTGTGCTGGACTGGATGTATGAATCCAAGGAATTGGCCAATAGAGTATACGATTCGGTAGAAGTTGGAGAAAAACTGGGATATGAGTACATGTACAACTGGTTTCCTGTAGTACATGATCAAATACAAAAGGGGGGATTAAGACTAGCCAAGATCCTTAACGACATCTACAGGTAGTTTAACCTGCTTCTAAAAGTTAAGCCCGAATAGCCATTATTCGGGCTTCTTTTTTAAAAGAGATAGCTTCTGCGGAAAATTCATTAAGGCATCAACAGATTTTTTCTTAATATTATATTTTTTGTTGCATAAGATGCTAAAAATAAATAATTTGCAGCGCCCTATTTACTGAACTTAATTGTCGCCATTTGAGAAAAAATTACCTGCTGAGCGTTTTTGGATACCTTCTGTGCTTTACGGTATTTGCTCAAAGCTCCGATAAGACATACAAAACCTTTACAGACAGTATAGCCAATGCTGCAAGTTCGGCTTACTATGACTACGATTTCAATCGTTCTATTGAGCATTCTCTTAAGCTCATTGAATTGGCTTCCGAAAAAAATGATTTTTATAACCTTAACCATGCCTATAACGTCTTAGGTGTTACCTACGAAAGGCTTGAGGATACCCTAAGAGCACAGGAAAATTACGTAAAGGCTCTGGATTTTGCACGTTTAAGTAGGAATGACACCCTCTTGTGGTACGCCTATAATAATTTGGGGAATATTTATTCTTCCAATAAGAAGACAATTGGGCGAGGACTTGACTATTACAGAAAAGCACTTGAGGTTTCATCTCGCATACCCGGCAGTGACCAGGCGCTTACGCCGGTGATGAATATCGCCTGGACCTATCTGGAGAACCATAATTATGATCAGGCCTTACCTTACCTGGAAAAAGCATGGGAGTTATCTGAAAAATCAAAAGAAATTGATCTGCTAACAGAGAGTAATCTCAATACGCTTTATGGGATGTATTATTCCGGTAGAGAGGATTACGAACTATCACGGGATTATTTCCAGGCAGGTATTAATGTAGCCGAAAAAGATACTTTAATTGCGGAAGCATCTTTTGCATATGAAGAGTTTGCAAAAATGCTTTTTAAAAGCGGAAACTTTAGTGAAGCATATACCGCCCTTGAGAAGCATCAAAATTTCAGGGAAAAGGTCTTCGATCGGGACAAGCAACTGCAAAGGGAAGCCGTTTATGAAAGATTTCAGACCGAGGAATTTAAGAAAGATCTGCAGGCTGCAAAACGCGAACAGCTGTACAAAGATGAAGTTTTAGAGAAGACACAGCAGCTCTCTACCATCATGGTAGTCTTCCTAATTGTGATGTTCTTTTTCCTTGTGATACTGTTTAGAAATAACAAAGTGAGACAAAAATTGATCTCACAGTTAAAAGATAAAAATGGGGAGCTGAAATTGGCTAAGGAAGAAGCTGAAAGATTGTCAAGCCTTAAGACCCGTTTCTTTTCTACAGTTAGTCATGAATTACGCACGCCTCTTTATGGAGTGGTAGGCCTGGCTTCCTTACTCCTGGAGGAGAACAAAGGAAAGGAGCAGGAAGATGATCTAAGATCCCTAAAATTCTCTGCAGATTATTTGCTGGCACTCATTAATGATGTACTCCAAATGAACAAGATGGAGTCTAACCTGATACATCTTGAAAATACCACTTTCAATATCAATTCTTTATTCCAGGGGATCATTAAAACTTTTGAGAATACCCGGAAAAATAAATGTGTTCGGTTAGATCTGGAAGTAGATCCCTCCATTCCGGTTTTGGTGGGTGATTCCATGCGACTTTCCCAGATCATGATGAATCTGGTTGGGAATGCCGTGAAATTTACAGAAGAGGGCAGGATCTGGGTCAAAGCAGAAAACAGGTTCTGTGATAAGGGTAAATGTCTTATTTACTTTGAAGTGGGGGACACCGGAATAGGTATACCTAAGAATAAGCAGGAAGAGATCTTTGAAGAATTCTCACAATTAAAGGTTCAGAATCTAAATTATCAGGGAACCGGCCTGGGGCTTCCTATTGTTAAAAAGCTGGTTGAACTTTTTGGATCTGAGATCAAGATCCACAGCGTTGAAGGAGAAGGCTCTGTGTTCAGCTTTAGTATTGAATTTGAGCAGGGAGCAGAAGCCGAAGATCTCAAAATTCTGGGTGTAGATGCTGCAGAAGCAGCAGATAAAATAACAAGTAAGATCTTGATCGTGGATGACAACCGCATCAATCAAGTGGTTACCCGTAGAATCCTCGAGAAAAGAGATTTTGAGTGCCTGGTGGCAAACAGTGGAGAAGAAGCACTTGAGATCCTAAGGGCAACACCGCTTGACATAGTTCTTATGGACGTAAATATGCCCGGCATGAATGGTATGGAAACTACACGAAAGATCAGGGAATTCAATACCGCTATTCCTGTAATCGCATTAACTGCAGTAGAAGTGGGAGAATTGAAGGAGGAGATCCTCGAAGCCGGGATGAATGATATCATCAATAAACCCTACGATATTCCACAGTTCTTCAATACGATCTTCAGGAACCTCTTACAGCCTGTAGCGTAGCACCGGGGGCCATTCCGGGTTCAGAATTCAAAATTACTTAATTTTAAAAGCCGGAATCAAAATCCAAAAGGAGTTAGCAGCCAATCCTCATATTACTCTTATATTAAATTTAAACTTAAATAAAAAGCCGCTTTTCCCATGCCAGGAAAAGCGGCTTATGCAATTAAGTCCTAATCTTATTTGATCATCTCAAAGCTACGCTTGATAAATGAGGTCAATTCTTCCCCTTTTAGGAGATTCTGTGAAAGTCGGGCAAGGTCAAGGGATTGTTTTATCAATCGTTCCTGTTTTTTCTCAGTCTTGGTGTTAAGGATCTCGGAGATAAGTGGGTGATTGGTGTTAACTACCAGGTTGTACATTTCCGGCATATTACCCATTCCAAACATTCCGCCACCGCCGGTTTGTTGCATTTCTTTCATCCTTCTCATAAATTCCGGCTGCGTGATGATCAAAGGTGCTGCACTGCTATCCATTGATTCCAGCTGTACAGTATATTTTTCCTTAGGAACAACCTTCTCAAAATCGGCTTTTAGCTTCTCTTTTTCCTCTTCGTTAAGTTTAGAGATCTTTTCTTCATCTTTTTTGATGAGGTTATCTACGTGATCTGCATCAACACGGGCAAAAGAAACTTTCTCTTCTCCCATTTCCAGCTTTTGAAGCAGGTGAGAAACAATTGGAGAGTCTAAAAGCAGTACTTCATAGCCTTTCTCTTTTGCAGCCTCAATGTAGCTGTGCTGTTCATCTTTATTTGAAGCGTAAAGGATCACTTTATTTCCGTCCTTATCGGTCTGGTTGTCCTTGATCTTCTCAATAAATTCAGCAAAAGTGAAATATTTATCGTCTACGGTTGGGTAAAGAGCGAAGTCTTTGGCCTTTTCAAAGAATTTCTCTTCAGAAAGCATTCCGTATTCGATAACGATCTTGATGTCATTCCATTTTTTCTCAAAGTCTTCCCTGTTATTATTGAAGAGAGACTTCAGCTTATCTGCCACTTTACGGGTAATGTAGCTGGAGATCTTTTTCACTGCTCCATCGGCCTGCAGGTAAGAACGGGAAACGTTCAGCGGGATATCGGGAGAATCAATAACTCCCCGCAGCATAGTAAGGAATTCCGGAACTATACCTTCTACATTATCGGTAACAAAAACCTGGTTCTGGTATAGTTGGATCTTATCCTTTTGAATATTCATATCCCGGGTCATCTTCGGGAAGTAAAGGATTCCTGTAAGATTGAAAGGATAATCAACATTAAGGTGAATGTGGAACAAAGGCTCCTCGAACTGCATTGGGTAAAGCTCCCTATAGAAGTCTTTGTAATCTTTATCCTCAAGATCTGTTGGCTGCTTGGTCCAGGCGGGGTTGGTATTGTTGACAATATTATCTACCGTCCTGGTTTCCGGCTTTGCATCCTCGGGAGCATCTTCAGGTAACTCCAAGGTCTCTTCGCGGGTTCCGAATTTGATAGGAATAGGCATGAACTTGTTGTACTTCACAAGCAGTTCCTCTATCCTGTTCTCCTCCAAAAACTCTTTATCGTCTTCGTTGATATGAAGAATGATGTCTGTTCCGTGGGTCTTTTTATCAGCTTCTTCTAAAGTGAATTCTGTAGTACCTTCACACACCCAATGGGCTGCAGGTTCATCTTTATAGGATTTGGTAATGATCTCAACTTTATTAGCCACCATAAATGCTGAATAGAATCCAAGACCAAAGTGGCCTATGATCCCACTATCTTTAGCCGAATCTTTGTACTTCTCCAGGAATTCTTCAGCACCTGAAAATGCCACCTGGTTGATATATTTCTCAACCTCTTCTTTGGTCATTCCAATTCCCTGGTCGCTAATGATAAGTTGTTTCTTATCCTTATCGATCTTTACTTCAATGACGGGATTGCCGTATTCTACTTTAGCCTCTCCTATAGTTGCGAGGTGTTTCAATTTAAGGGTAGCATCTGTCGCGTTAGAGATCAATTCGCGTAAAAAGATCTCGTGATCACTGTATAAAAACTTCTTGATCAAGGGAAAAATGTTCTCAACAGATACATTAATGTTTCCGGTTGCCATATATTTTGGTTTATTAAATTTTAGGTTCCCCCAGAGAAGTCAAAAAAAGTACCAACAAAGCTCCGCTGACAAACTGACAGCGTCGGTAATTTTTATATATCCAGTCCGACTATATAAGGGACTTTCCTGATATACATAAGTTTAACAGGAATTGTTTAAATATTAATATTATTATTTAAACAAAAATTGTATTTTTGAATAAAATTAATTGAAGGAGAATGGCCAGAGTAAAACAAAATACCACAAAGACTGAAGAATTAACAAAGGACAGGCTAATTGAGCTGTATATGGCTCACGTACTGGAAAAAGAAGAAGAACCCGGGACGGTCTATAAATTTTCTAAGGAAAATGAAATTACAGAAGCAGAGTTCTACAACTTCTTCGGAAGTTTTGAAGGTCTCAAAAAAGGGATCTGGGAACGTTTTTTTGAGCATACTCTTGAGGTGATGGAAAGAAGTAAGGAGTACGCTTCTTTTAATAACAGGGAGAAAATGCTCACTTTTTATTACACCTTTTTTGAAATGTTAACTGCCAACCGAAGCTATATTCTGTTCACCCTGAAAATGGAAGATTCTGTGCTTAAAAATGCCGGTCAGTTAAAAGGACTAAGGCACAAGGTGAAAAACTATACTGCAGAACTTATTCGACAGGGTAATGAAGAAAAGCAGGCGAAACTTCTTCAGCGATCTGAGACTATTTTTTCTGAAGCTGCCTGGGTACAGTTAATGTTTTTGATAAAATTCTGGATGGATGATAATTCACCTCAATTCGAGAGTACAGATGTTGCCATAGAAAAGTCGGTAAATACAGTTTTTGATCTGTTTGAGAATACCCCTCTGGAGAGGGTTCTTGACCTGGGAAAATTTCTCTGGAAGGAAAAAATGGCATAAGCCAAAAATCTGATGCGTCAGGCTCTGCCCGCGACCGGTTTACCCCCCTACTATTCCGGTTACGGGCTTTTAAATTATAAAACATGAAAACTATAGATAAAATTCCTACCGGAAAAATTGGGCGCACCGGAAAAATGGTGCAAACCGGGATAAAGGTTGGAGGAAATTACCTGAAATACTATTCAAAAAGGGCATTTAACAGTGAGCTTTCCCGGGATGAACTGGATGAGAACAATGCAGAGGATATCTACAATGGTTTGAAGAGCCTCAAAGGAAGTGCGCTAAAAGTGGCGCAGATGCTATCTATGGAAAAGAGCCTGCTGCCGAATGCATATGTCGAAAAATTCAGTCTTGCGCAATTCAGTGTGCCTCCACTTTCTGCTCCCCTGGTAAGAAAGACCTTCAAGAAATATCACGGGCAGTTCCCCGATGAGCTTTTTGACAGCTTTTCCCTTGAGTCTGTTAATGCTGCCAGCATTGGCCAGGTTCACAGGGCGACAAAAGACGGAAAGGAACTTGCCGTAAAGATCCAATATCCCGGAGTGGCAGATAGTATTAGCTCCGACCTTGCCATGGTAAAACCTATAGCCATAAAAATGTTCAATCTTCAGGGAAAGGATTCGGAAAGATATTTTAAAGAAGTAGAAGGAAAGCTGCTCGAAGAAACAGATTATGTGCTGGAAGTAAAACAGAGTATTGAAATTTCTCAAGCCTGTAGTCACATCCAGAACTTGAAATTTCCGAAATACTATCCTTCCTTGTCCAGTGAAAAGATCATTACAATGGATTGGATGCATGGAGCACACCTGAGGGATTTTGCCAAAGAAAATAAAAATCAGAACATTGCTAATAAACTGGGACAGGCACTATGGGATTTCTACATGTATCAAATGCATGTTCTCAAAGCTGTACATGCCGATCCTCATCCCGGTAATTTTCTCGTAGATAAAGAAAATAATCTCATAGCTATAGATTTTGGGTGCATAAAGCAGGTGCCCCAGGATTTCTATGAGCCTTACTTTGAATTAGCCGACAAAGATAAGATCAATGATCCTGAGATCTTTAATGCTAAGCTTTTTGAACTGGAAATCTTGAGAAAAGAGGATTCGGAAAAAGAGATCGAATTTTTCTCAGAATTATTTTACCAGATGCTCAGCCTCTTTACAGCTCCTTTTCAGGGGGAAGAGTTTGATTTTTCAGATGAAGGTTTCTGGACCTCTGTCACTTCACTAAGTGAAAAGTACAGTAAAGACCAGGAATTGAGAAAAATGAATGGAAACCGGGGAAGTAAGCATTTTCTTTATATCAACCGTACCTTTTTTGGACTGTATAATTTATTACATGACCTTGGAGCAACTGTTAAGATCAACAGCTTCAAACAGTACTCTTGATTTCCGATGTTCGACTGAACATGGAAGGCCGGGAACAAATTTGTTTCCGGCTTTTTTTATTCCTGTTAGGGGAAGTTTAAAATATTTTCCCTTCCTGTTAAAAATACTAAAGCTCTTTATTTGAGGCGGATTCAGTGTTATATTGAAAGGAGATGAATGAAAATGAAGTCGAACGAAAAATAACAATATGAAAACTTTAAAAGGAATATTATTGACCGGTTGTATGATTTTTGGAACCGCAGTTTATGCTCAGGATCTTAGCGATTATGATGTGAACAAGGATAATATGCTGGATCAAAATGAATACTCTGAAAGAAATAATGCCGGTTATAACAACTGGGACACCAATAGAGACAGGAATATTGATGAGAACGAATTCAACGAAAGAACTTATCAGACCTTTGATCGCAATGACGACAACTTCATTGATGAAAATGAATGGAATGAAGGAATTGACACCGGAATGGGAGAACCTTTGAGAGATGAAGAATATGGGCTCCTTGATACCAATCGTGACGGAGTTTTAGATACCGATGAATGGGATGAAGGAATGTACAACAATTCCTGGTTTGATCGCTACGATGATAATGAAGATGGATTCATAGATAATGATGAATGGAATATTAGCACCTTTGATGACTGGGATGTAAATGACGATAACTTCATTGATGAAAATGAATTTAACGACTATGATGCATTTGAAACCTTCTAGAGGAATAAAGAATAAAGATCATTAAAAGGAAAAGCCCGCTAACTGCGGGCTTTTCTGATTGAAGAAAATAAGGATCAGTTCTTTAATTCCATGGTTTGTTGTTGAATGCTTCCCTCCTGTTGCTCCTTATTTTTTACATATTTCTCAAGCCATTGATCCTGCTCCCAAAGCACATGAAGTACAGATTCTTTGGCACTGTAACCGTGACTTTCCTTTGGTAGCATTACGAGCCGGGCTGTGGCGCCCAATCCTTTAAGGGCATTAAAATACCGCTCACTCTGCATAGGGTAAGTACCCGAATTATTATCGGCTTCCCCATGTATGAGTAAGAGCGGGGTCTTCATTTTATCTGCATGCATAAAAGGTGACATGTTGTAATAAACTTCAGGTGCTTCCCAGTAATTTCTTTCTTCACTCTGGAAACCAAAAGGAGTAAGGGTACGGTTGTAAGCTCCACTTCGGGCAATTCCGGCAGCAAAAAGGTTGGAGTGGGAGAGAAGGTTAGCAGTCATAAAAGCACCATAGCTGTGACCGCCCACTGCAACACGATCTCTGTCTATATATCCCATTTCATCTACAGCATCAATAGCTGCCTTTCCGTTAGCTACCAACTGCTTTCTAAAGCTGTCATTTGGCTCTTCTTCACCTTCTCCCACAATTGGAAAGGATGCATCATCCAGCACCACATAACCACGGTTCACCCAATAAATTGGAGAGCCGTAGTAAGGATAGGTGAAGTCGTTGGCATTGGAGGTATTTTGAGAAGCAGAATTCTTGTCTTTGTACTCACGTGGATAAGCCCAAACGATCATAGGTAACTTTTCAGGATTCTGTTTATCATAACCTGCCGGCAGGTATAAGGTTCCGTTTAGCTCAAGGCCGTCTTCTCTTTCGTATGTAATGACTTCCTTGGATACGTTTTGCAGGCTCTTGAATGGATTTTCAAATGAAGTGACCCTGGTGAGATCTTCTTTATTGTCAATATCACGTATAAAGTAGTTGGGATATTCGGTGGCTGTTTCGATTCTCACGAGGATCTCTCCTTCTTCCATGTCTATGGCTTCCACCAAAGTTTCCTTTTTGTTATTATAGCTGGATTGATAAAGTCTCTCAGTTTCTCCGGTTTCCAGGTCCAGGCGGTCTACGAAAGGAAATTGTCCTTCGGGCGTAAAGCCATCTCCTAAAAGAAAAGTGTTTCCATTTATCATTTTTAGGACCTGTTGTCCATACTTGTTCTTTTCTCTCACAAAACTTCCTGGATCACTGTAACGGTCCTGGTAATTTCTGTCAAATAAGATGGTGGGATCCTGCCCGGGATTTGAAGGATCAAATACATAGGTACGCGTGTTACGGTTGTTCCACCAGTAATCATTGGCTATTGCCGTATTTTCATCACCCCAGATGATCCCGCTGTAACGGTCTTTTGTTTTAAGGATCGATCTTCCTTCACCCTTAAATGGAGCTTTCAGAAGAAATACTTCATCTCTAAATTCGGCTTCTTTTTCCGGATCTCCGCCGTCAAGAGCTTCAACATAAACAAGAGTAGCAGGAGCATCATTTCTCCAGCTAAGGTTTCTTCGGCCTTCCCTTTCGGCCATAAATCCCTTTGGAAGATCTTCCACTAGTGGCACCTGGTTCACCAGATTCACCGGCTTACCATCCCTGGTATACACCATAGTTTCTGAAGGGAAACGGTAGTAAGGGACCAGGTAAGAAAAAGGTTTCTTGATATGGCTTACCATTACATAATTACCGTCTGGAGAGAATGAAATATCATCATACATCTTAGGGTCCAGCCATTTTGAAGTCTTTCCATTAAGATCCACTTTTACAAGTTCGGCACGGGCCAATTGTTCGAAGTTGAACTCATCTGTCGGATTTTTTAACAGATCCTGATAGGTCCTGTTCTGAGCTTCTTTTCCGTCACTTACTGACACTGTGGGGCCTGTGGGAACAGAAGTTTCGGGATTGATCAATTTTTTACGGTCCTGCGGGAGCATCTTTACAAGGATAGCCGAATTGTCCTTATACCAGTTGAGTACATCTCTCATGTTGGCATTGAGGTTTGGCCCTGTGAGTTTTTTTGCAGTTGCAGTAGCAAGATCGGCTACCCAAAGTTCTACTCCTTCTGAAGTAGTATGCGTAAATGCCATTTTTGACTCATCCGGGGACCAGCTGAAGTTCGTAAGGCGTGGATTTTCCGGAAGACCTTTGACCTGAGTAGGTTCATCGGCCTTCATATCCTTTACCTGGATATTGTTGAAGTAGGTGGCCCGGCTGCTTATATTGGTCACAGGATTAATCCTTAATCCGCCCAGGCGCATTTCCTCTTCACTTAGTTCTGCAATGGATTTAAATTGATCGCGGTAGAGAAAAACGATCCTTTTGGCATCGCTGTCAATAAGGGTAGACGGAGCAAGTGGAACATCTACAAGCTCCAGGATCTCTTGCGGCGGTTTTTGATAGGTAAGGTTTTCCTGTCCAAAAGTTGCTCCGGTAAAGCAAATAAAGGAGAGAATACTTAAAAAGACTTTTTTCATGATATAATAATGTATAATTAGGTTAAGAGGTACTGCGCTGTCAAGATGTTAATGTTTCTTATATTGCGGAGCAACTTTTTATTAATTGCTTAAATTTAAGAGAAATAATTTATTGAAGCCTAAAATTTAATACATGTATCAATCGAAGATAGCGGGACTTGGTTTTTATGTACCCGAAAATGTAGTGACCAATGATGATCTTTCTAAGATCATGGATACTAATGATGCCTGGATACAGGAAAGAACCGGAATAAAAGAAAGGCGGCACATCAAAAAAGGAGATGGTAATTCTACAGCTGTCATGGGTGTAAAGGCGGCAAAAATAGCCATTGAGCGAGCTAATATTTCAAAAGACGACATTGATCTAATTGTTTTTGCCACTCTAAGTCCCGACTACTATTTCCCGGGAGGGGGTGTGCAGGTCCAGGAAATGCTCGACATTCATACCTGCCCGGCCCTGGATGTGAGGAACCAGTGTAGCGGGTTCATCTACGGACTTTCTGTAGCCGATCAATATATCAAGACCGGAATGTATAAGAACGTTCTGTTGATTGGAAGTGAAAACCATAGCGGCGGACTCGATTTTACCACCCGTGGCCGGAGCGTATCAGTGATCTTTGGAGATGGCGCAGGAGCGGCAATTGTGAGTCGCAGTGATCACAACGGGCAGGGAATTCTCTCGACCCACTTACATTCTGAAGGAAAACACGCTCTGGAATTATCTCTGAAGGGGCCAAGTACGATGCACTGGGTACCACAGATCATTGAGGAAGATCCGCAGGGGGATGATATTATTTACTATCCATATATGAATGGACAGTTCGTCTTTAAAAACGCTGTAGTCAGGTTTTCTGAAGTAATTCAGGAAGGATTAAAGGCTAACGGGCTGGAGGTGAAAGATATTGATATGCTTATACCGCACCAGGCCAATTTGCGGATCTCGCAGTTCATTCAGCAGAAGTTCAAGCTGAGTGACGATCAGGTTTATAACAACATACAGCGATATGGTAATACGACTGCGGCTTCTATTCCTATTGCGTTGACCGAAGCCTGGGAAGAAGGTAAGATCAAAGAAGGGGATACTGTTGTTCTCGCAGCTTTTGGAAGTGGATTTACATGGGCTAGCGCCATTATGAAGTGGTAATGCCAGAGTCCGCAAAATTCTAGAAACAAAAAACAAGAGCCAAGACGTAGAAGCCAGAAATCTAAAGATCTTATATAAAATCAAAAATCCGCAACTCTGCAGTTGCGGATTTTCTTTGGCTAATTCAAACAACTCTAAAATAATCCACCATCACTACTGGTGTTGTCGTCGCGCTGTTTCCTGTTGAGGGCACGGTTCTTTCCGCCTCCAAACCTATAGGAAAAGCCAAGGTATACAGTTTGTGAATCACCTTCAAAGTGACCTCTCTGTCTGTAAGGAACTTCACTGGTGAAGTTGAATTCCTGGGTGTCAAAAACATCATTAAAGTTAAGACTTAAAGTGGCCTTGTCTTTTAAGAAGCTATATCGGGCACCGGCATTGAGGAAGTAAAATTCCTCAGGGTTGATCTGTAATAGTTCTGTACTGCTGCGGTACATTCCAAAGAGCTGCAAGGTTAATTTTTTAGTGACGTTAAAGCTTTGGCTTAACCTCAAGCTATAAGCAGTTGCTTCTACCTCACGATACTCAGTTCCCACGATTCCTTTTTCTGTACTGCTGTAGAGTTCAAAGCTTGGATTAAGGCTCCACCAGGAAAATGGTTTGTACCTTCCGCTTACTTCTACACCATAGGCAGTATTATCTTCCCAGTTCATAAAAGTAAGTAACAGTCGGGAAGGATCTTCGGGATCAATGAGCAGCACCTGGTTGATCTCGTCTTCTATTAACCTGTAGAAAACACCTCCTGTAAAACTACCTTTCTGAAAGTTATGGGTGTAGTTAAGTTCAAGGGAATTAGTGAATTGAGGATCGAGTTCAGGATTTCCTACCTGGCTTAATCTTGGAGTTGAGAACTCCCTTACAGGATTCACCTGATTAAGTCCCGGGCGGTCTACTCTTCTACCGTAGCTAAGCTGCAGGGTCTTCATTTCATCCAGTTTATAAGAAACAAAGGCCGACGGGTAAAGTGTAAGATAATCGGTTTCATAAACGAGATCTCCATCCATTACTGCTTCCACATCATAACTTTCAAAACGGGCACCCAGTTGATATGACCACTTTTCCCAACTCTGTCCAAAAGTGGAGTACAAGGAGTAAATATTATTGTCGTAGTCATAGATTGTATTCTCCAGCGACTCATTGGTTGTGCGATAGTCGTTGCTGCTCCTTCTCAACCTTGCCTCGGCTCCAAGCTCCAGCTTGGCAGTTTCGGACAAGGGATTTTCATAATCCAGATTGAAGGTAGTGTTGGTGAGTTCTTCCTCCACATCATCTCTGTAAGAAGTCAGGTCATCTGCACCGCCGCCGGAATATTGGAATCGTGCGATCTCCTCAGCGTCGGTGGTGCTGTGGTCTGCTTCAAGAATCAACTTATGACCTTCGCTGTTAAAGTCGTGATTGTATACAAAATTATAGGTGCGGGTAATATTCTCATTGTTTATTAAGAAATCCTGAAAGATGTTGCCGGCTGCCGCGTCATCAAAGATGATGTTAGCCTGCCCCACAGGTTCCCCCCAATAGTAGTTTTGATTGGTGTAGAAGGAAAAGGTGTTTTTATCATCCAGATAATAGTCTACCCCTACTTTAAAAAGGTAAGATTCACTATCATTAAGAAAATTCAACCTTTCTGTGTAGTTGTTCGTCAAGTTCTGAATGATTCCAATTTGTTCCCTTTTACCTCCGTTGGTGCCAAAGTTTCCGAAGAAATTAAGTTTTCCGGTGCGGTAGTTCATGTCAAGAGAACCGGTGTAGCGGATGTTCTCGCCCACGGTCACTCCCGTGTTGAGGTTACCGTTGAATCCCATATTGGAATTTTTGTGCAGGATAATATTGATGATCCCGCTCATCCCTTCGGGATTGTATTTTGCCGAAGGGTTGGTGATCAATTCAATACTTTTGATAGAAGTACTGGGGATCTGCTTAAGAAGCTGGGCGGCAGGAATATTGGTAGGTTTCCCGTCCACCAGGATCCTTACATTATCGTTACCCCTCATGGATATATTTCCATCCTGGTCAACAGCGAGGCTGGGAATATTATTCATGATCTCGCTGGCAGTGGCCCCGGCAGTGGTGAGGTCCTTACCAACATTGACCACTTTGCGGTCTATTCGCTGTTCAATTGTTGACCTTTCGGCAACTACATCTACACTTTCCAATTCGGCGATTTCGGCTTCCATGGAGATAGTCCCAATATCTATAGAGCGGTTTCCACCTTTTACCTCTATTTCCTTTGAAAAGGTCTTATAGCCCATGAATTGGGCTTTAAATATATAGATGCCGTCTTTGAGCTTGTCCAGGGAAAAAGTTCCGTCGACAGAAGTTACCGAACCTGTTACCAGTTCCCCTTCGGGTGTGGAAACAGAAATGGTGGCATAGGGTATGGGTTCCTTGAATTCATTGTCTATTACAATTCCCGTCACCGTACCCAGTTCTGTAGGATCTGTGTTTGCGCTCCCCGAGAAATTGAGGGAAAACAACA
The DNA here is from genome assembly GCA_964388165.1 of uncultured Flavobacteriaceae bacterium. Taxonomy (GTDB): domain Bacteria; phylum Bacteroidota; class Bacteroidia; order Flavobacteriales; family Flavobacteriaceae; genus Salinimicrobium. The sequence continues at coordinate 19,074 of CAYLZB010000017.1, forward strand.
TAATAAATAAGATTAACTGTTTCATTTTTTGATTTTTAGATGATGATTGATAAAGCCTAATACCTTGTAATGCATAATAAAAAGCCGAAGCTTTTCACAAAAACATACATGTGGTACACTTACAAGACTGTCGAAAGAGACCTTTGTTACAACTTTTACCGAAATTTAACCTTTGCGTCGGAGCTTTCCCGGCATTTTTTTCGCCGGATCATTGAAAAAAAAATTCTGAAGATCCATATTCTAAGGGGGTAAGGACGATCACCTCATTAATTTTCAGCAAAAGAGAATGTTGAAATATTTTTTAAAAAGAAAAAGCCCATACACAAATGCATGGGCTTAGCACGGGGCTCTTTTAACACTAACCATCAATGTTTTTCAAATCGCCCCCATGCGGGAAATATTTCTTACCTTAAAGACTGCTTACTTTTGTTATTGTTACACGTACAAAAAAGAATTTTAAAAAATGGAAAAGAAAACGCTCGTATTGGGTGCGACCACAAACCCGGCCCGCTATGCCAACATCGCGATCAACAGGTTAAAAAGAAACAATGTTCCTACAGTGGCAATTGGCTTGAGACAGGGCGAAGTGGCCGGAGTAAAGATCGAAAATGAAAAAATTCCTTTTGAAGATATTCATACTGTTACGCTTTACCTTGGACCGCCCAGACAAAAAGAGTACTACGATTACATTCTCTCCCTTCACCCCGACAGGGTGATCTTTAATCCCGGCACTGAAAATCCCGAGTTATACCGAATCCTTCAAAAGAACGGGATAGAGGTGGAAGTAGCCTGTACCCTAATTCTACTTTCTACGCAGCAATATTAGTCCCAGGAAGGTTAGTAGGCCATTCAGGATAAGAACAAAGAATCCGAATTCAAATCCGAACCATACCTGGCTGTTAATGCTTATCACATAAGTGAGGATAGGAGAGAGTATTGCTATCACCGGCACAAGCTTATCCTTTACCTTCATTTTTGTAAAGAGGCCGAAACTGTACAGTCCCAGCAGCGGGCCATAGGTATATCCGGCGAAGACGAATAGTTTCGCAATTACGCTCTCGTCCCGTATGATATACTTAAATGCTATGATCACCAGGATGAGAACTACAGAGACGCCTATATGGATCTGCTTTCTTAGGCTTTCCTGTCTTTCGGGTCGTACCTTGTTCTCGATGTCCAAAATATCAATACTAAAAGAAGTCGTGAGAGCTGTCAACGCACTGTCTGCACTACTATATGCGGCAGCGATCAACCCCAGGATAAAGAACACAGCGATTCCCACTCCCAGTTCTCCCGAAGTCGCTATGACGGGGAACAGGTCATCTTTCGCAGCTTCAATTCCGTTGACGCGGGCGTACTCCGTAAGCAAAACTCCAAGTGCCAGGAAGAAAAGATTAACAAAGACAAGGATAATAGTGAACCAGAACATGTTCTTTTGTGCGTCACCCAGATTGCGACAGGTAAGGTTCTTTTGCATCATATCCTGATCCAGACCCGTCATTACAATACTGATGAATGCACCCGAAATGAATTGTTTCCAAAAATAGTCGGCACTTTTAATGTCATCAAAAAAGAACATTTTTGACAGGTCACTGTTCGAAATATGGGAGATAAGTTCTCCTCCCTGTATCCCGAGATCATCTGAAACGTAATAGATACTTACTCCAACAGCTATAAGCATACAAAGCGTTTGCAGGGTATCGGTATATACAATAGTTTTTATACCCGATCTAAAAGTATAAAGCCATATGAGGAGAATGGTCATGATCACGGTGGCCCAGAAAGGTATGCCCAGGCTGTCAAATAAGATGATCTGTAACACGTTGGCTACCAGGAAAAGTCGGAAACTCGCCCCTACTACTCTGGAGAGTAGAAAGAAGGAGGCACCGGTTTTATAGGAATATGTCCCAAATCTCTCTTCCAGGTAAGTATAGATGGAAGTGAGGTTCATCCTGTAATACAGGGGCAGTAGTACAAGTCCTATCACTGCATAACCCACCACATATCCCAGCACCACCTGCATATAGCTAAACTGGCTTGCTTCCACCCAGCCGGGGACAGAAATAAAGGTCACCCCGCTCAGCGAAGCACCTATCATCCCAAAAGCCACTACGTACCAGGGCGACTGCCGGTTTGCTTTGAAAAAGGTGTTGTTGTCCGACTGTCTTCCCGTGATCCAGGAAATGAAAATGAGCGTTAGGAAATAACCGGCTATAAGGAGGAGAATGGAAGAGGGCTGCATCTAATATAATTTCGGCAGCAAATTACAAAACTTCCCAATATGTGCAGCATGAGGAATGCGGCTTCTTTTTCTGGGAATTGTTTGAAATATGGAGTAATTTTGGGCTATGGAATTTTCTTCAAAATTGTTGGAAGAAGCTGTGAATGAGATGTCCCAGCTTCCGGGAATTGGCAGGCGAACTGCCTTACGGCTGGTTTTACATCTTTTGAAGCAGCCCGAGTCTCAAACCGTGGCTTTAAGCAAGGCTTTGGTAGATCTTAAGACCGAGGTGAAATTCTGTAAGAACTGCCATAACATTAGTGATACCGAGCTTTGCGAGATCTGTGCGAACAGAAGTCGGCAGCGGGAAGTGGTGTGTGTGGTCGAAGATATCAGGGATGTGATGGCGATCGAAAACACAAGTCAGTACCGCGGACTTTACCACGTTCTGGGCGGAAAAATAAATCCTATGGAAGGAGTGGGCCCTTCGCAGCTTACTATTAAATCTTTAATAGAAAAGGCAAAGAATGGGGAGATCGAGGAGATAATTTTTGCCCTTAGCAGCACTCTGGAAGGAGACACAACCAATTTTTACATTTTTAAGCAGCTGGAGGGGCTGGAGATCAAGACCAGTACCATTGCCCGCGGAATTTCGGTGGGGGATGAGCTCGAGTATGCAGATGAGGTTACCCTTGGCCGTAGTATTACCAACCGAATTCCGTTTGAGAATTCTCTGAAAAATTGATCCTGAAGATTTTCTCTTCAGAAGCATCAAAAAATTCCCCTGCACAGAATTCCTGAATAAAAATCGTAATTTTACTCGGGAAATTGGCTCAGTTTCAGAAGCCAATGGACATCAGGAAACTTTCGCTGCTGAATAATTATTATTAATTGAGGTAAATTTTTAGTAATTTCGCAGTCGAATTTATGTAAAACATCTTCGAGTTAAGAATATGGCAAAATTTGAACTAAAATTACCCAAAATGGGGGAGAGTGTTGCGGAAGCAACCATTACAAATTGGTTAAAAGAAGTTGGAGAGACCATTGAAGCCGATGAGGCAGTTCTGGAAATTGCCACAGATAAAGTGGACAGTGAAGTGCCAAGTGAAGTTGACGGGGTGCTGGTCGAAAAGCTGTTCAATGAGGATGATGTAGTGCAGGTAGGGCAAACCATTGCTATTATAGAAACTGAAGGCGAAGAGGCGGCAGATACCACCCCGGTAGCCGACCAACAGGTGCCTTCACCCGAGATTGAAGAAGCCGTGGCCGCAGCCGAACAGCGTGTGGAAGAGGCAAGGACCATCAGCACATCAGACTATTCAGATAGCAACAGGTTCTATTCTCCTCTAGTAAAAAATATTGCAAAAGAGGAAGGGATCTCATTTGATGAACTTGAACATATAGAAGGAAGTGGAAAAGACGGAAGGGTGACCAAAAATGACATTTTAGGATACCTTGAGAGCCGTTCTTCTCAACCTGCTTCGCAGCCAAAACAACAACAGCAAGCCGCTTCACCGGCACAGGCAGCACCACAGCCTACCAAGGCTCCGGTGAGTGTTAGTGGTGAGGATGAGATCATTGAAATGACACGAATGGGCAAAATGATCGCTCATCATATGGTAGAAAGTGTGCAGACTTCTGCTCACGTGCAGTCTTTCATTGAAGTAGATGTTACCAACATCTGGAACTGGAGGAAGAAGAACAAAGATGCTTTTGAAAAAAGAGAAGGGGAGAAGCTTACTTTTACTCCAATCTTTATGGAAGCCGTTGCCAAGGCTATAAAAGATTTTCCATTGATCAACATTTCTGTTGACGGGGATAAGATCATCAAGAAAAAGAATATCAACCTCGGGATGGCAGCAGCCCTCCCCGACGGGAACCTTATTGTGCCTGTGATCAAGAATGCAGATCAGCTTAACCTGGTTGGTATGGCGAAGGCCGTAAATGATCTTGCAAATCGCGCTAGAATGAACAAGTTGAAGCCCGATGATATCCAGGGTGGTACATATACAGTGACCAACGTCGGTACCTTTGGGAGTATCATGGGAACTCCAATTATTAATCAGCCGCAGGTGGGAATCCTCGCGCTTGGTGCAATTAGAAAAGTGCCGGCTGTGATAGAGACACCTGAGGGAGATTTTATTGGTATTCGATACAAGATGTTCCTTTCACATAGCTATGATCACCGCGTGGTGAACGGCGCACTGGGAGGACAATTTGTACAAAGGGTAGCGCAATACCTTGAAAAATTTGACAAGAACAGGGACCTGTAATAAGGTGTCAAAAATGTTAAAAAGCCACGGCCTTTAGGTTGTGGCTTTTTGTTTTTTTAGAAAAAGCCGGCAATAGAATTTGTGAATAAGGGCTCTTAACCAATGACGGCCACTGAGTACTGCCCACTGATGACTACTTTTACTATCTTTACCAAAACCTGATTTATTATGGAGTTGAAGCTTACAAAGCCTCTGTGTTTTTTTGATCTTGAAGCAACGGGAACTAATGTCGCAAAAGACCGCATCGTTGAAATATCTATCTTAAAGATCTTTCCAAATGGAAATCGTGAAAGCAAGACGTGGCTTGTAAACCCTACCGTACCTATTTCTAAAGAAGTGGTTGCGGTCCACGGAATTACGAATGAAAAAGTGGCAAATGAACCTACCTTTAAAGAGTTGGCTCCTGCTATCAATGAAATGATCAAGGGCTGTGATCTGGCCGGGTACAACTCCAATCGTTATGATATTCCGCTTCTTGCTGAAGAAATGTTGCGCGCCGGAGTAGATTTTGAAATGAAAAGTTCCCTTGCGGTAGATGTGCAGACCATTTTCCATAAAATGGAACAAAGGACACTTTCTGCTGCCTATAAATTCTACTGCGGTAAAGAACTTGAAGGCGCACATTCGGCGTCAGTCGATACAGAAGCTACCTACGAAGTGCTCAAGTCGCAACTTGATATGTACGAAGACAAGCTGCAGAATGACGTAAAATGGCTTTCAGAATTCAGTTCCCAAAAGAATTGTGCAGATATTGCCGGCTTTATTGTCTATGATAAAAAAGGCAGGGAAGTCTTTAGCTTTGGAAAATATAAAGGTAAAAGTGTTGAAGATATCCTTGAACAGGAGCCGGGCTATTTTGGATGGTTCCAAAATGCCGATTTTCCGCTTTACACCAAAAAGATATTGACAGCAATTAAGCTGAGGAAATTAAACACTAAGCTGAAATAACCATTTTCTGAGATGAAAATAATCTGTATAGGCCGAAATTATACCGAACACATCGCCGAACTTCAAAATGAAAGACCCGATGAGCCGGTGATCTTCCTCAAACCCGATTCGGCTGTATTGCTTAAGAAGCAACCTTTTTTCATTCCGCCATTCTCCAATGATATACATTATGAGGTAGAGTTGCTGGTGAGGATCAACAAGATAGGAAAACACATTCAGAAGAAATTTGCGCACAAGTATTATGATGAAATAGGACTTGGTATAGATTTTACGGCACGAGACCTTCAGAAGAAGCTTAAGGATAAAGGTTTACCCTGGGAGAAAGCGAAGGGATTTGATGGCTCTGCAGTCATTGGAGAAAAATGGATGAAAAAATCACATTTTAAGGACCTTAATGACCTGGAGTTCAGTCTTGAGAAGAATGGGGAAGCAGTGCAACAAGGAAGAACTTCCCATATGTTATGGAAGATTGACGAAATAATTGAATATATTTCACAATATTTTACGCTCAAGATAGGAGACGTGATCTTTACGGGAACTCCGGCGGGAGTAGGCCCTGTAGCGATCAATGATGAACTGAGCGGCTTTATAGAAGACCAACAAATATTCTCAATACACGTAAAATGAGGAACTACAATTTAGAAAGCGTAGAAGAAATGGCAGGAGGTGACCAGGACTTTGTTAAGGTCGTGGTGCAGACTTTCTTGGAAGAGATCCCGCCAGATCTTGAAGGAATGAACCAGGCTGTGACACAGGATAATCCGCAGCAGGCTTACCAATTCGCTCATAAAATGAAGCCGAACTTCCAAATGTTCGGCCTGGGTCTCATGCCGCAGATAAAGATCCTCGAGGGCTGGGCAAAAGCAGGTGACAATAAAGACGAAGTCAATGAAGCCGCCCGAATCATTACTGCCAAATACAAGCTGGCAGAAGAAGACCTCAAGGAGGATTTCGATCTGCAATGACTGCCGAAATTATCACTATAGGAGATGAGATCCTTATTGGGCAAATCGTAGACTCCAATTCAGCTTTTATTGCCAGGGAGCTCAATCTTATTGGTATTTCTGTCTACCAGATCACCTCCGTTCAGGACGAAAAGGAGCATATTTTAACCAGCTTGCTTGAGGCTTCAAAAAGGGCAGATATCGTCATCCTTACAGGAGGGCTGGGACCAACAAAAGACGACGTTACTAAATACACATTTTGTGAATATTTTGAAGATAAGCTGGAGCTGAATGAAGAGGTGCTTCAACATGTAGAAGAGCTTTTCGTGAAGTACAAGAAAACGCCAATCTCAGATCTTAACCGCGAGCAGGCGATGGTTCCTTCCCGCGCCACAGTATTGCATAACCGCTATGGAACTGCACCAGGAATGTGGATGGAGAAGGAGGGGAAGGTGTATATATCCCTTCCGGGCGTGCCTTATGAAATGAAGAACCTCATGGAAGAAGAGGTGATCCCGCGATTAAGGGAAAAGTTTCACAGGCCCTTCATTTACCACAAGACCATTCTTACAAGAGGGGAAGGAGAAAGTGCTATTGCAAACAAGCTCACCGGGTTTGAAGATCAATTACCAAAACATATTAAACTTGCTTATTTACCCAGTCTTGGACGGGTGCGACTTAGACTTTCCGGCAAGGGTGAGAATGAAGAAGAGCTTATTAGATCGGTCGAGAAGCAGGTTGAAGGTTTGTATGAACTGCTGGGAGATATTATTTCTGAAGAACAGGAGGAGGACGAGAAGATTGCGGTACAGATAAGTAAGCTGCTCACTTCGCAAAAGAAATTCCTCTCTGCGGCCGAGAGTTGTACGGGAGGAGCCCTGGCTGCCGAATTCACCACTCATCCCGGCGCATCTTCCTGTTTCAAGGGAGGCTTGGTTTCTTATGCCACCCAGGTAAAGGTGGAGAATCTAAATGTTCCAAAAGATCTAATTGAGAAACACACCGTAGTTAGTGCCGAAGTTGCTGAGGCCATGGCCAGGAACGCCCGGAAATATTTTAAAACTGATTACGCTCTCTCCACCACAGGCAATGCCGGACCCACCAAAGGCGACAGTGATGCCGAAGTAGGTACCGTTTTCATAGGCCTGGCCACGCCTGAGAAAGTGATCTCTAAAAAGTACATTTTTGGAAATAGTAGGGACCAGGTGGTGAAACAAACAGTTCAGAAAGCATTCGAGATGATCCTGAAGGAGATTTCGGAGGGTTAAAAGATTCAGGATCTAAAATTCAGGATTTAAAATTCTTTTGAAAACCACACGGCACGGAGTACAAATCAGCACATTTTCAAATTGTAAATAGAATTGGATTTTGCTCCTCGGAAAGATTTTTTCTGCTGCTTCAGGTTTAAAAAAGTGCTTCAGGCGTGACGGGAATTTAATTTTTTCTTCAGGTGTTTTAAGACTTCCTCAGGAAGAGGTGTCAAAAATGGCATTTTTAGAGGCTTTTTCCGCCGCAGGGCTTCAGAAGGAATTTCAGAAAAATATTTTCTTCGGCTATTGGCTATTAGGTAAAAAAATCGTTAATTT
>CAYLZB010000018.1:0-26717 GCA_964388165.1 uncultured Flavobacteriaceae bacterium
AGATGAGTAAAATGATGAAGATGATGCAGGGAGGCGGCGGCCGTAAGATGATGCAAATGATGAAAGGGATGAAGTAATGGTCAGTGATCAGTGATCGGTTTTCAGTGAGCAGAAAAAATAGTTATGAAATTTCAGGATTTGTTTGCTTATCAGAAGTCAATTTCTCTTTCAATGGAAATTTTCGAAGTTTCTAAATCATTTCCGAAGGAGGAAACCTATTCGCTGACAGATCAGATTAGACGTTCATCACGCAGTGTCTCGGCAGCTATTGCTGAAGCATATAGAAAAAGGGCGTATCCACGACATTTTTCAAGTAAATTGACAGATGCAGATGCCGAGAACTCAGAAACTCAGGTGTGGTTGGAGTATGCCTGGAGGTGTAAATATACTTCAGAAGAAGCTTTTGAGGAATTAGTAAAAAAAAGCGAGGAAGTGGGGAAGCTCATCAATTATATGATTCTCAACCCGGGTAAATTTGGAGTAAAAACTGAGGAATAAAATCAATTGTAAAATAACTGATCACTGATCACCGAACACTGAACACTAAAAAATATGACTCTTCTCGACGGTAAAAAACTAAGCAACGAAATTCAGGAAGAAATTGCCCTGGATGTTCAAAAAATGAAAGAACGTGGGGAGAAAGTCCCTCATCTTGCAGCGATAATCGTTGGAAACGATGGTGCCAGTCTCACCTATGTGAATAGTAAGGTCCAGGCCTGTAAACGCGTGGGATTCGAATCTTCTGAATACCGCATGTCTTCCAATACCAGCGAGCTGGAACTTTTAGCAAAAATAGAAGAGCTCAACGCTAATGACGACATCGATGGGTTTATAGTGCAGTTGCCTCTTCCGCCACAGATCAATACTCAAAAAGTTCTTTTAGCAGTAAGTCCCGATAAAGATGTGGATGGGTTCCATCCTACGAACTTCGGAAAGATGTCATTAGACATGTCTTCCTTTATCCCCGCAACCCCTTTTGGAATTCTTGAAATGCTGGAGCGTTATAACATCCCAACAAAAGGAAAACATACCTGTGTTATTGGGCGTAGCTATATCGTGGGCAGACCTATGAGTATTTTAATGGGAAGACAAGGTTTCCCCGGTAATTCTACAGTTACTCTAACCCACGAATTCACCAAAAACATTACTCAAATTACTTCCCAGGCAGATATTATCATCATTGCAGTGGGCATTCCGAACTTCCTAAAAGCTGAAATGGTCAAGGATGATGCTGTGGTAATTGACGTGGGAATTACAAGAGTTCCCGACGAGTCCAAACCAAAAGGTTACAGGATAACCGGAGATGTAGATTTCGATAATGTTTCCAAGAAAGCAAGTTATATCACACCCGTTCCGGGCGGAGTAGGTCCCATGACCATAGCCATGCTCCTTAAGAATACTTTACTGGCACGGGAAACTCATCGCACCCGGGAAAAAGAACTAAAGAGTTAAGTTAGGCATTTAACTGCTTGGCCTCGTCTATTTTCCAGTCCAGATATGCATGTAGATCGGACTCTATAAAGCGTATAGCTACTGTAAAAAGTGCAAAATCATCTACATAACCTACTCCCGGAAGGAAATCGGGTAGCATATCCATTGGATTGAATACATAGAGCAGAGTTAAGCCTATTGCTGCAATAGTGAACCATGGAGGAGAAGTGTATTCCCCCTTCCGGTAATCCTGGAGCATTCCGAACATGAGCTTTCCCAGTTCAGCATATTTTTTCAAACCAGCGCCCTTTAGTTTCTTGTCTATGGCGTCTTTATTTTTCATGACCATATCGAGGTCTCCGTCGTCAACATTGGAAATTTCGGTCTTCATGTAATCCTTGTTGATCTTCTTTTTTACATTTTCCAGCATAGCATATTTTTTATAGAATTATAGTTTGTTTTCCGTTTTTCCGTATTCATGCTTATATATCTTTAAGATAAGCAAAAACAGTGATACCAGCAAAGGCCCAAAAATTAGTCCAATGAACCCGAAGAGCGGCACTCCTACTACCACACCGAAGAGTGTTATTAATGGATGAACACTGGCCAGTCGGTTGAGAATGTAAAGCCGCAGAATGTTATCTGTGATCCCCACTATTACGAATCCATAGATGATAATGAATATGGCCTGCCATTCCATTCCCATGGAGTAAAGTAAGATCGTAACGGGTACGATCCCTATTGCAGTTCCAATGAAGGGAACCATAGCACCAATAGCTGTTATCACGAACCAGAAGAGAGGATCGGGTACGCCAACGATCAGGTAGCCAATTAAAGCAACAACTCCCTGGAAAAATGCCACCAAAGGGATGCCCAGGGCATTTGACTTCACCATTTCGTCACCTTCATTCCCAATAACTTCAAGATTGTCTTCTCCCAGTGGGATATAGGAAATCACCATTTTTTTTAGATCATTCCTGTTCATCAACATATAGTACAATAGAAAGTACATGATACTAATAGCAATGAAAGCATTAAAAGTACCGGCTCCCAGGGATTGTAAATTGTTTGAAAGCCAGTCGGCAACACGGGCAGAATCTATGCTTTTGCTTAGGTCGTAGCCTACATAGATTTCAGCTTCGTTGATCTGGTCCTTAATTGCCTGTAAGACCATTTCAGAATTAGCAACAGCTTTTCCAATCTTGGACGTGAGCATAATGACGGTAAGGGTAATGGGCACAAGAATTCCAACAAATGAAAGGAACATGAGAAAAGAGGCTGCCATAACCGGTCGCCAGTTCCTTGAGACCAGCCAGCCCATCGGTTTTCTCATGACCACATAAAGCGTAATTGCTCCTAATATTCCCGAGAGATAGGGTAAAACCTCCCGAAAGATCAAAACCAGAAGAAATATAATGAGGAGTAGTACGAACAATTGTCGTACTAATGAAGGTTTTAATCTGTTCATTTAGTGCAGGTAGTTATTTTGCAAATAGTTGATCTATGTTTTTAAAAGCCTTGAATTCAAGGGCGTTGTCGCAGGGGTCTTTAAAAAACATCGTTGCCTGTTCTCCCACCTGTCCTTCAAAGCGTATATATGGTTCAATAACAAAGGCAATTCCTTTATCTTTGAGCTCCCTTGAAAATTTTTGAAAAGTATCCCATTCCAGTACCACTCCAAAGTGTGGTATTGGCACATCTTTTCCGTCCACGGGATTGCTGCCGGTATTCCTTTCTTCGGAAGCAGCTTTGTAGTGAATTACCAGTTGATGGCCAAAGAAGTTGAAATCCACCCAGTGGTCACTGCTTCTTCCTTCTTCACAACCTAAAGTTTCTCTGTAAAATACCCTGGCCTTCTCCAGGTTGTCTACCGGGATGGCTAAATGAAATGGTTGGACTTTTTGCATTTTTTAATGGTTGCGTAGGGCGTTGATCAATTCTTTCTTACTCATTTTAGAACGACCTTCAATCCCTACTTCTTTAGCTTTCTTGTAGAGTTCATCCTTGCTGCGATCCTCGTACTTACCCGCATTACCACCTTTCTTTCCTGAATTGGAAGAATTTGCGATCCTGGCAGCTTTTTCCTTACTCGCGCCTTTGTCTCTTAAAGCTTCGTACTGGTCTTCGTTCTTGATTCGATTGTCTGGCATAACTTTTTTCTTAAAATTAAGCAGATATGCCAGATTATTTGCTTAATTCTCTGTTAAGATTCCGATTTCCTTCTATTTCCGGGGAATTTCTTTTGATCGCTGCTTTTCTTTGAGGAAGATGGCTTTCCCTTTTTGTCCGGGGTCTTACTGTTTGATAGCAGGTTAGTTGATGCCTCTTCGGTCTTTGTAGATTCTCCTGTGAGCCGCTCCAGTTCTTTAAGTTCTTCTGTAGTCAGGTGTCGATATTTTCCTACCGGTACGTCCAGCTCAATGTTCATGATCCGTATGCGCTTCAGTTTTACTACTTCATATCCAAGATATTCACACATACGACGTATCTGCCTGTTGAGCCCTTGAGTCAGTACGATCCTGAATACGAATTTACTCAACTGCTCGACCTCGCATTCCCGGGTTACGGTGTCTAAAATGGGAATTCCGGATGACATTCTTTCTATAAAGTCATCGGTTATAAGCCTGTCTACAGTAACTATGTATTCTTTTTCGTGATTATTACGGGCTCTGAGGATCTTATTGACGATATCTCCATCGTCAGTAAGGAGAATTAATCCTTCACTGGGTTTATCCAAACGACCTATCGGAAAGATACGGGTAGGAAAGTTGATATAGTCAACGATGTTCTTCTTTTCGGCGGGATTTGTAGTACAAACGATCCCTATGGGCTTGTTGAAAGCGAGGTAGACATTTTCTTTTTTGGGAGGAACTATGAGTTCTCCATTCACGCGGACTTCATCACCGGGACCAACCTTGGTTCCCATTTCGGGTACTTTCCCATTGATGGTCACCCGTCCCTGCTCAATTAAAGCATCGGCTTTACGCCGGGAACAGTAGCCTACTTCGCTGAGGTATTTATTTACACGGGTGAGATTATCTGAAGTCATTCAAGAGTATTAAAGAAAATTAATCCCAGTCGATCATGAAATATTTGATCTTGGCATCATTGGGGATCTGAGAGGCCTGTATCCTACTTTGGGTATCATAGCGCAATTCTACCGGAAGTTGTTTCTTATCAATGGTGACATACACATTCAGCTCATCAATAAAGATCACTGCTGCACTAAGCGTATTTTCAATTCGGGAGATATTGTAGTTTTCCACTATATCCTTGAAGGTGCTTTCTTTTCCCAGACCCTTGGCGGTTTGATATCGAGGGTCGAGTACCTGGATAAAACCAATCGTGCTGGTGGAGTCAAATGCCTGTACAGGTTCTATAAGAAGGAGTTTTTTGCCGTCTGTATCATATACTTCGATCTCATTGCTTTTACGGTAGAGTTCACTGTTGCTCACTTGCTTTACAATAGAATCTTCGGCAAAAATAGAATCAAGTTGATTTATTCTAATGTCCTTTGTCAAACGGCCTATGCTGTTTGCGCTAATTAAAAAAGGATCCTGCTCTTTTTCACAGGATATAAGGAGTCCGGCGGTTACAAAAAGTGAGAATAATAGACTTCTTCGCATGGGGATTTTGAAATTAATTATTTTAAAATTTTATTGAGAACTCCCATTACACCTCTAATGAAGGTTGCACTGGTGAGTACTTTAATTACAGCTTTTTGAGGGTCAGAACCTGAATTATGCCTTCTCCCCGAGCTCATTTTTTTGATCTTTTTTCTTTCCTCCTCGGCTTGCTTTCGGGCCTTCTCCTCATCGGCTCTTTCAATTTTTCCGGTGAGGATCTCATAAGCACTTTCCCTGTCAATACTTTCATTATACTTCTTCGCGAGGGATGAAGTTGCCGTAAGCTCCGTCAGTTCTTCCGGACTTAAAATATTCATTCGGCTCATGGGCGCCCGTAACATTGTTGCCGCAAGTGGGGTAGGCCTTCCTTTCTCATCCAATGCCGTTACCAGCGCTTCCCCAATTCCTAACGTGGTGAGTTCGTTTTTGGTATCATAAAATTCTGAAATTGGATAATTTTCTGCAGCCAGTTTGATCGCTTTGCGATCCTTTGCCGTAAATGCCCTTAAGGCGTGCTGGATCTTTAGACCTAGCTGCCCAAGCACATCCGCGGGAACATCGGCAGGATTTTGTGTAACAAAGAAGATGCCGACACCTTTGGACCGGATGAGTTTTACAATGCTTTCGATCTGGTTCAGGAGCGCCCCAGAAGCCTCCTCAAAAATGAGATGTGCTTCATCAATAAAGAGCACGAGCTTTGGTTTGTCGCTGTCACCCTGTTCAGGGAAAGTATTATAGATCTCCGCAAGTAGACTAAGCATGAAGGTGCTAAAGAGTTTCGGGCGGTCCTGTATGTCTGTTAGGCGCAGGATGTTTATGTAGCCATGGCCATCGCTGTTCGTTCTTAGAAGATCTTCAACTTCAAAAGATCTTTCCCCAAAGAAGAGATCGGCACCCTGTTGCTCCAGAGTTACGATCTTCCGGAGAATAGCTCCTGTTGATGCAGAAGAGATCCTTCCGTAGGATTTTTCAAATTCCTCTTTTCCTTCTTCTGTGGCATATTGAAGGATCTTCTTTAGATCCTTTAAGTCCAGAAGTGGAAGATGATTGTCATCGCAATATTTAAAAATGATGGAAATTATGCCGCTTTGAGCAGGAGATAATTCCAGGATCCGACTTAATAGTACAGGACCAAATTCACTAACGGTAGCTCTTAATCTAACTCCCTCCTCTTCGGAAAGAGTTAAGATCTCCACAGGGGAACCCGAGGCTTCAAATTTATACTGAAGCTTTTCATGTCGGGCGAAAATAAAATCCTCTCCGGCTGAGGGTTTTGCTACTCCGCTCAAATCTCCCTTTACATCCATAAGCAACACCGGAACTCCCTTTTTTGAGAGATTTTCTGCCAGGATCTGTAATGTCTTGGATTTACCTGTTCCCGTAGCTCCGGCAATAAGACCATGCCGGTTGAGGGTCTTCAGCGGAATTCTCACTGCAGCATCAGCAAAAACTTCTCCCTCGTACATGGCAGCTCCCAGGTAAATTGAATCTCCCTTTGGTTGATAACCCGAAGAAATATGAGATTTAAATTGCTGCTTGTCGTCCACTTTTTAAATTTTTATAAAAGTAAGAATTGTGAGGGATTAGGAGGCTTTCTACTTCGGGTAATTACCTCACAGCAGGATTAAGCAACTTAAATGTTCCCTTTTCGGCGTTCATTTCTGCACGTATTCCATTGGGTATAGTAGCGTTATCGTTAATATGACCTATCATGGCTCCTTCAAAGGCTGGGATCTTTAGCGGTTTAAAATAATGATCCAGTACTTCCTCAAGGGTCAGGGATCCATAACCTCCGGCGCCGCCGGGTTCGCAGTCACTGCATTTTCCGAAGATAATTCCATTTACCTGTTCAAGGATGCCTCCCAATTTCAACTGTGAGAGCATGCGGTCTACTGCATAGATCTGTTCCCCAACATCTTCCAGGTAAAGGATTTTTCCCCTCCAGTCGGTGGGGAAGAAAGGGGTTCCCATGAGTCCGGTGAGTACAGAGAGATTTCCACCCAAAAGTTCACCTGTCGCGGTTCCGGGGGTGATGGTCCTTATTCTGTTCCTGGTTTGTGTGAGCAGCCCTCCCTTGTCAGAAGGATTGGAATATTGAACAGCTTCAGCTTCAAAAAGGAGCTTTTTAAAATGTTCGACGGCAAAAGGATTCCAGGTAGAAGTGGCTAAGGGCCCGTGGAAAGTTACCAGCCCTGTTCTGTGATGGATCGCAAGGTGCAAGGCTGTAATATCACTATAGCCAATGAACACCTTTGGGTTTTTCTTTATAGTTTCATAATCCAGCAAATTGAGGATCCGTGCCGCTCCGGAACCGCCTCTCAGGGAAATTATGGCATCAACTTCGGGATCCTTGAACATACTATTGAGTTCCTGTGCTCTCTGTTCATCAGTGCCGGCCAAATGACCATGCCTGGCTTTTACAAATTCTCCCAGTTTTACCTTTAATCCCATAGCTTGCATAGATTCGACTGCGATCTCATAGGATTGGGATTCATAGATGGCTCCTGCGGGGCTTACAATGCCAATAGTGCTACCCGGCTGTAGGCGCGGTGGTAGAAGAGCCTCACCTGCTTCCAAAGAGTCATTTATTAGCGACGGAGTTATACAACCAATAAGAGGTACAGCCATGCTGCCAAGGCCAATATTCTGTAAAAACTTCCTTCTTTCCATACTAGTAGTTCAAATATAAAGTTCGCAATACATGGTCCATTCTTGCCTTAACTTCGGCGGTTGGGACAGCATAATTACTATTCATAAAGCTGAAGATAAGAACTTTGCCCGATGCAGTCACTAAATACCCGCTCAAGCTGTGGTTATTCTTCATTGTTCCCGTCTTGGCAAAAACAAAAGGAGGTTTTCCTGCGGGAGCTGCATATTCATTTTTAATGGTCCCGGACACTCCTCCTGCAGGCAATAGCTGGAACAGCCGTTCCTGTTCCACTTCCTCATAGATCCTTGCCAGGAGCCAGACCATATTGCGGGGAGTTGTAAGATTGTATCTGGAGAGGCCCGAGCCATCTACCCATTGCAGGTCATCGGGCATTTCATCCAGGTACTCCTGCTTCATGTGATCGATCACAATTTCAGTGCGAAGTGTATCCGAAATTTCTCCTGAAGCTATAAGGAGTAGTTGCTCAGCGAAGAGATTGTCGCTGTCCTGTAATATTTTTTTGTAGATGCTGTCTACAGGTTGACTAAAGGTCTTTTGCTCTAATTTTAGATCTGTCGGAAGATCTTGTGTTATGGTCACTTCCCTTTGCAGCGTATCCGAGAGCAGTTCTACAATCAATTTTGCTGAAGTAATGAAAGGAACTTTTTGTTGAAAAGCTGAGGTCCCGAAAAGTGGAATTCTGAAGCTATTTGTTCTTTCACTTCTGCGGACCCTTTTTAAAGTTCCGGTGGTGTCTACCTCTAGCCGGTTGTGGAAATAAGATGGTACTACAGTCAAAGAATCAGGAGTGGATTCAAAAGAGACAACATTTCCATATATAGGGAAAGAAGAACGTTCTGCCGAAAATCCATAGTTGTAGTCATCCCAAGCCCAGCCGGGTCCAAAAGCTTTTTCAGGCGCTTCAGGAGATACCAATACAAGAGATTCAGGAGCAGATTTCAGGAAATTAAAAATCCTGGATGAGTTGAACTCTGGGTGCAGAAAAGTGGGATCCCCGGTTCCGCTGAAGTAGAGCGTGTCGTTTGATATTGTGTACTGCAGAGCCGGAACAGAATCCTTCAGCAGTTTTAATCCGGCATAAAAGGTAAGGAGCTTTGTAGTTGAGGCAGGGGTGAAATATTTTTGAGAATTATGCTCAAAAATGACCTTTTGAGTGGCCGGTTCATAAATCATGATCCCCCGGAACCACGGGAGGAGATCTTCGGTATCAGAAAAACTTTTTTCGAGTTGCCTCTCCAGGTCTTTTCCGGTAGCGCAGGAAAGCAATAGCAGTACCGAAAGTAGAATAGAGGATCTTCTTATGATTTGGTGCAAAACCACGACAATTAAATAATGGGTTAATGTAAGAAAACTTTGACAGGAGAACGAAAATAATTTCTTGAGAAGAGGAGTCAAAAATGGCATTTTTGGAAGGTGTGCTTTTATGAGCTTTAGGGAGAAGGCTTCAGGTTTTTGTTTACCTTTGCCGCCTATGAATGAGAAGGAAATGAACGAGTTGGTGGAGCAGGGAAAGATGCTGCCGCTAATGGAAGAATTTTACACTATACAGGGTGAAGGTTTCCATAAGGGAACTGCTGCCTATTTTATAAGGGTTGGAGGTTGTGATGTGGGCTGTCACTGGTGTGATGTGAAGGAAAGCTGGAATCCGAAGTTGCATCCTGCAACTGCAGTAGATAAGATCATAGAAAGTGCAGTGCAGAGCAGCAAAACAGTTGTGGTTACAGGTGGCGAGCCGCTCACCTGGAACATGGAGCCTCTTACCACCGGACTAAAGGAAAAAGGGGCTAAGATCCATATTGAAACATCGGGGGCTTATCCTTTAACGGGGGTATGGGATTGGATCTGCCTTTCTCCCAAGAAGAAGAAGCTTCCTACAGAGGAAATTTATAAAGTGGCCAACGAATTAAAGGTGATCGTTTTTAACAAGCACGATTTTATATTTGCTGAGGAGCAGGCTGCAAAAGTGAATGAGAATTGCATACTTTATTTACAACCTGAGTGGAGCAACAGGGAAAAAATGACGCCGTTCATCGTTGACTACGTGATGCAGAACCCGAGGTGGAAGGTTTCCCTTCAAACTCACAAATATCTTAATATCCCATAAAAAAACGCCCTTTCAAAAAGGGCGTTTTTTAGTTGATGTTCTATTCTTAAGATTACTTAACTTCTCTAAACGGAACTTTCACATAGCGATCATCCCATCCAATAAAAAGGTTGGCACCATCATTACTCTGTGCAAAGCTCATGGAAAGTGCATCAATAGGAACAGGGGATTTTCTCACCGGCACTGTAATACGGGCAGCATCCTGTTCTACATGATAATCGTATGCACCCCAAATATTAGTGCTGTTATTTAGGATTATTGTCCATTCCTTTTCTTTTGGAATAGTGAACAGAGTGTA
Source organism: uncultured Flavobacteriaceae bacterium (assembly GCA_964388165.1). Classification (GTDB taxonomy): domain Bacteria; phylum Bacteroidota; class Bacteroidia; order Flavobacteriales; family Flavobacteriaceae; genus Salinimicrobium. The sequence goes on from CAYLZB010000018.1 coordinate 10,131, forward strand.
AGTTCCTTTTTTGATCTTTTTATCTCCCACCATAAGATCCTGGTATAGGGTGATCTCAGTTGCCTCATTGGCTCCTGTTCTCCATACTTCCCCGTAAGGAACTAATTTACCAAAGATCTCTCTGTCTCGTGCCTGTGGTCGGCTGTAAAGTACTCTGGCCACAGGTTCGTTGTTTTCGCCTCTAAACAAGGCCACATCCATTGGGCTCACATCCAGCTTCGAAAAATTAGGCCCGTCGTTATCCTTTGTGGTTTCCGGGGTCTCCTGGGCAAGTAGCTGAGGTGTAGATAGAGAGCCTGCAAAAACTGCCAGCATTATGAATAATTTCTTCATTTCTTTTATTTTTTAATTAATGGTCTAAAGATAATTTATGCAGAAGAATTATAAGTTAAGGTTTTCTTTAAATCCCGTTAAAAAGATGAAAATAAAGAGTTCAATGGATATGAGGAAAGATCCTGTGAAATTCCGGGGAAATTCTGAAGGAGCGAATTTGTGGAAAAGCCGATTTTTAGATTTTATGGATAAGATCTTTCGGAAATTGAGAATCAGCAGATTTGATGGAGCTTCAGCTTTAATTGATATTTAAAAGAGGACCCTTACAAAGGCTTACAAGTGAGGGTTTTTCCACAGAAATTGTTGATAACTTCAAGCCTTTAACAGGGGTGAATGTGGTTTTACAGGTAGGATTTTGGTATATTTGTTCGTTATAGAAATTGATAAAATTTTAACGAATTTAAGTATGAGCGAAGAGGTTAAAAGAAGCAGTTATTCAGCTGATAGTATCCAGGCGCTGGAGGGGATGGAGCACGTGCGTATGCGCCCTTCAATGTACATTGGTGATACTGGAGTGAGAGGCTTGCACCATCTTGTTTACGAGGTGGTAGACAACTCCATTGATGAAGCGCTGGCTGGGCACTGCGATACCATTAAGGTAACCATAAACGAAGACAATTCTATTACTACAGAGGATAATGGACGTGGTATCCCTGTAGACCTGCATAAGAAAGAAGGAGTTTCTGCACTTGAAGTGGTAATGACCAAGATCGGGGCAGGAGGGAAATTTGATAAGGATTCATATAAAGTTTCCGGTGGACTTCACGGAGTTGGTGTGAGTTGTGTGAACGCTCTTTCCGATCATCTTAAGGCAACTGTTTATCGCGATGGTACTATCTGGGAACAGGAGTACGAAAGAGGTAAGCCTATGTATCCTGTAAAATCTGTAGGCACTACAGATCTTAATGGTACTATAGTAACTTTTAAGCCGGACCAGAGTATTTTTCAGCAAACCATAGAGTATAGCTATGATACCCTTGCCAGTAGAATGCGTGAACTTGCTTTCCTTAACAAAGGGATCACCATTACGCTTACAGACCGTAGGGAGAAAGATGATAAAGGGGAATTTGTTTCTGAAATCTTCCATTCAGAAGAAGGATTAAAAGAATTCATCAAGTTCCTTGATGGAACCAGGGAGCCTATAATCAGCGAAGTTATTGCTATTGAAGGGGAGAAAAATGACATTCCTGTTGAGGTCGCAATGGTTTATAACACTTCCTTCAACGAAAATCTTCACTCTTACGTTAACAATATCAATACACACGAAGGAGGTACTCACCTGGCAGGTTTCAGGAGAGGTTTGACAACCACTTTGAAAAAATATGCCGATTCTTCGGGCTTGCTCGATAAACTTAAGTTTGAGATCTCCGGAGATGACTTCCGGGAAGGGTTGACAGCTATAGTTTCGGTAAAAGTTTCTGAACCTCAGTTTGAAGGTCAGACGAAGACCAAACTTGGTAACAGGGAAGTAACTGCTGCTGTTTCGCAGGCGGTTTCAGAAATGTTGGAAAATTACCTGGAAGAAAATCCTAATGATGCCAAGACCATTGTACAAAAAGTGATCCTTGCCGCACAGGCCCGTCATGCAGCCAAAAAGGCTCGCGAAATGGTGCAGCGTAAAACTGTGATGAGCGGTGGAGGTTTACCCGGAAAGCTATCTGATTGTGCTTCTCAGGATCCACAAGAGAGTGAAGTTTTCCTTGTTGAGGGAGACTCTGCGGGTGGAACGGCTAAGCAAGGGCGGGACCGTCATTTTCAGGCTATTCTGCCGTTAAGAGGTAAGATCCTTAACGTGGAAAAGGCAATGAGCCACAAAGTTTTTGAGAATGAGGAAATAAAAAATATTTACACTGCTCTTGGTGTAACCATTGGTACCGAAGAAGACAGCAAAGCGCTGAACCTTTCAAAATTGAGATACCACAAGATCGTGATCATGTGTGATGCCGATGTTGATGGTAGTCACATTGCTACTTTGATCCTCACTTTCTTCTTTAGATATATGAAGGAATTGATCGAAGCGGGTCACGTTTATATTGCAACTCCGCCGCTATACCTTATTAAGAAAGGTAGTAAAAAACGTTATGCCTGGAATGACAGGGAACGGGATGAGATCGCAACTTCCTTTAGTGGAGGGGTGAGTGTACAGCGATACAAAGGTCTTGGAGAGATGAATGCAGAACAGCTTTGGGATACAACGATGAATCCTGAATTCCGCACACTTCGCCAGGTGACCATTGACAACACAGGTGAGGCCGACAGGATATTCTCCATGTTAATGGGGGATGAGGTGCCGCCTCGTAGAGAATTCATCGAGAAGAATGCCGTCTACGCAAACATTGATGCTTAATTGCAAATTGAACAATATGGAGCCCTGCAGAAATGCAGGGCTTTTTTGTTTGTAGGAATCTCCTGATGAACCTATAGTTTTTTTGTTATTTTTACTCAACTTCAAAACCTACTGTTGTGAAAAAACTACTGATTTCCTTTTTGGTCCTATTAATAGTTCAGTCAAGTGGCTATGCCCAAACTAATGTTTCTGACTTTATTGATGACATGCTTGTTCTAGGCGGGAATTTTTCTGAACCGGCGGCCGAGGGTGCCGGGTACCAGGCAGGTGCCGGTTGGTTCAGTTCGGCAATTCCTCTTGAGAAATGGGATATTCGGGTATCTGTGCATGGGAATGCTCTTTTTGTGTCTTCAGAAAAAAAGAAATTTTCTCTATCAAATTCAGATCTTAAGGTTTTGCAGATCGATGGATCTGAAAGTGCAATTTTACCAACAGCTTTTGGTGGCAGCAGTTTAGTAAATCTCAGTGGAGAAGTATTTTTCAATGGAGAGGTCATTGCTGAGCCAAGTTTTCAAGCAATGGAAGGAATAGACCGGGATTACGTGCCTCATGCTTTTGTGCAGGCAGCTATAGGAGTTTCTGCCGGAACCGAGGTAACTGTGAGAGCTATGCCCGAAGTAACTATAGATGGAGTCACGGCCAGCACTTACGGAATAGGAGTTAAACATAATTTAAGCCAGTATTTTGGTTATAATTATCCTGAAGATTTTCAACTTGCTCTCGGTGCTTCTTATTCTAAATTAATTGTTGGTTATGAATTCGAGCCAAAAGGGGCTGAAGGTTTAGTGCTTCTGGATGAGATTGATGTTGATGCCAATCTTTTTATGGCTGAAATTATTGGATCGAAAAAATGGAGGGTATTTGAGCTATTTGCTGCTGCCGGTGCTATGAATTCTCAATTTAGCTACACCTTTGGGGGAACGGGAGAAGTAAATCTTGTGAATGCTAAGGTTGATAGTCTTGAGGATTCAAAAACACAGTTCAAGGGAGATGTTGGTTTCAACCTTTACTTCGGTAAGTTTAGAGTAAGTACGATGATGACTGCGGGAGAATTTTTCAATGCGAATTTAGGTCTTCACGTAAGCATTTAATCTCCTGTTTTTGCGCGGAATTGTGCGGGGAAAATCCTTGAAAATTCGTATTTTCGCAGGACTATTAACCAAACTAATTCACAATGAAAGTTACCATAGTAGGTGCCGGAGCTGTTGGAGCCAGCTGCGCGGAATATATCGCCATTAAAAATTTTGCTTCAGAAGTAGTTTTAGTAGATATCAAGGAAGATTATGCAGAAGGAAAGGCAATGGACCTGATGCAAACAGCTTCTCTTCTTGGTTTTGATACTAAGATCACAGGAAGCACAAATGATTACTCAAAGACTGCAAATTCAGATATTGCTGTTATTACCAGTGGAATTCCGCGTAAACCGGGGATGACCCGTGAAGAATTGATCGGGATCAACGCAGATATTGTAAAATCTGTTTCTCAAAGCCTCCTGGAGCACTCTCCCAATGTCACTTTGATCGTTGTAAGTAATCCAATGGATACAATGACTTACCTCGTTCATAAAACAACTAATCTGCCAAAGAACAAGATCATAGGAATGGGAGGAGCTCTTGATAGCGCCCGTTTTAAATATAGAATTAGTGAGGCTTTGGGTTGCCCTGCATCAGATGTTGATGGGATGGTAATTGGAGGTCACAGTGATACCGGAATGGTGCCGTTGACCCGTCTTGCAACCCGCAACTCTGTACCTGTTTCAAAATTCCTTTCTACAGAGCGTATAGAACAGATCAAGGAAGATACAAAAGTAGGGGGCGCTACCCTTACGAAAATGCTTGGTACGAGTGCATGGTATGCACCGGGAGCAGCTGTGTCCTCTTTAGTCCAGGCAATAGCCAATGATCAAAAGAAAATGTTCCCATGTTCTGCCCTTTTAGAGGGGGAATACGGGCTTAACGATCTTTGTATAGGTGTGCCGGTGATCCTTGGTAAGAACGGAATAGAAGAGATCGTGGAGATCGAACTTGATGAGGCCGAAAAGAGCAAGTTGGAGGAAAGTTCACAGGGAGTTTCCAAGACAAATGATCTTCTTGATCTAAAGAAATAAATCAGGTCAAAAAATAGCTTTTAGAAGCTTCTCAAAAATGTCATTTTTGATGAGTATTTTCCTACCAAAAAACCGGTGGGAAGATCAATGAATACCAAATTTGGCAGTGCTTTTGAGAAGCTTCTTTTTTTATTTTTAAAAGTTAATTTTTTCAAAAAATATAATTGGGATTTCTATCTTGAAAACCTATATTTGTCCGTTTTTAAAAATTGAACATAAATTAAAGAATAATGCAGAACAAGGGAATAATCAAGGTATTCGCGGTATTGTTTGCTCTGGTATGTATTTACCAGTTGTCTTTCACATTTATTGCTGGCAATATTGAGGGCGATGCCGAAGAATTTGCACAGCAGGAGATCCCGGAAGGTGTTGACAATTATGTTAGCCTTAGGGAAAGAGCAGAACAGAGGTATCTTGATTCTATAGGTAATGAGGAGGTATTTCTTGGAATCACCTATAATTCGGCCAAAGAAAAAGAGCTTAATAAGGGGCTTGATCTTAAAGGAGGTATCAATGTGATCCTCCAGATATCTGTCAAGGACATCTTGAGAGAATTAGCTAACAACAGTAAGAATCCTGCTTTCAACCAGGCTCTTGCAAGAGCAGATGAGGCTCAAAGAACAAGTCAGGAGAATTACCTTGATCTTTTCTTCGAGGCTTTTGAAGAAATTCCTGATGCCCGTCTTGCTTCTCCCGATATTTTTGCAAATAGAAATCTTAGCGACGAGATCAATTTTGAAATGTCTAATGAGGAAGTAAAGCCTATCATTAGAAGGAAAATTGATGAGTCCATTATTTCCGCGTTTGAGGTATTGAGAAAACGTATCGACAAGTTTGGAGTGACTCAACCAAATATTCAGCGTCTTGGTTCTTCCGGAAGAATTCTTGTTGAATTGCCGGGTGCAAAAGAAATCGAACGTGTAAAAGACCTTTTACAGAGTACAGCTCAGTTAGAGTTCTGGCATGTTTACAAAAGCAATCAATTCCAAAACTTCTTTGTACAAGCCAACAATGTGCTTCAGCAAATGCAGGTTGAGGATACTGCAGAAGCTGCAGTTGATACCACCGAGGCAGAGCAGGATGAGATCGATGCTTTATTAGAAGCGGCTAATGACACAGCGCAGGTCGCTGAACAAAATAACCCTCTGTTTGACCTAATGGTTTCTCCCGGTTTCCAGGGAAGTCCCATTTTGGCAACATTTAATATTGCAGACACTGCAAAAGTAACCCGGTATTTAAATATGCCCGAGGTACGTAACCTACTTCAAGGGGAACAGCGTTATGCGAAATTTGTTTGGGGAATCACCAATGAAGATGATGAGGTTGCCCCTCTTTATGCTCTAAAAGGTAACAGGCAGAATGAGCCGCCACTTTCCGGTAGTGTGATCACAGATGCCACACAAGCTTATGACCAGGTAGGAAGAGTTGCCGTAACTATGCAAATGAACGGAAAAGGAGCTAAGGCCTGGGAAGAAATGACCGGATACGCTTTTGAGAACCAGAGCGAGATCGCTATTGTTCTTGATAACGTAGTTTACTCAGCTCCCGGAGTTTCCAGCGGACCTATTTCCGGCGGAAGAAGTGAGATCACAGGTGATTTTAGTATAACTGAAGGACAGGATTTAGCAAATGTTCTACGTGCAGGTAAATTACCGGCATCGGCAGATATTGTGCAGAGTGAGATCGTAGGACCTTCTCTTGGACAGGAAGCGATCGATAGCGGAATCATGTCTTTCGTTATCGCACTTATTCTTGTATTGCTTTGGATGGTCTTCTATTATGGTAAGGCAGGTATTTTTGCAGATATCGCCCTTGTGGTGAATATACTTTTCATCTTTGGAGTATTGGCCGGTCTTGGAGCGGTTCTTACCCTTCCCGGTATTGCCGGTATCGTTCTTACCATAGGTATATCGGTAGATGCGAACGTTCTTATTTTTGAGCGTATTCGGGAAGAATATGCAAAAGGGAAAGTTCAGAAAGATGCGATCAGAGATGGATTCAATAATGCTCTTTCTTCCATTCTGGATGCGAACATCACTACAGGTCTTACTGCATTGATCCTATTGGTTCTTGGAACAGGTCCAATTAAAGGTTTTGCTACAACATTATTGATCGGTATTGCTACCTCTCTTTTCACAGCTATATTTATCACCAGGTTGTTCATTGACAACTATGCAAAGAACCCTAACAAGAGACTTGACTTCTCAACTTCTGTGACCAAGAATCTTTTCAGCGGTCTTACTATTAAGTTCCTTGAGAAGAGAAAGACCTTTTATATTGTTTCAGGTGTATTCCTGCTTGTGAGTCTTGGTTCTCTGTTCACTCAGGGACTAAACCAGGGAGTTGATTTTGTTGGAGGAAGAAGCTATACTGTTCGATTCGAACAAGCAATAAATCCTTCAGAAATTGAAGACGAATTAGTTGCTGAATTTGGAAGTGCGAGTGCCAAGACCTTTGGAGCTGCCAACCAGATCAAGGTGACCACGAAGTATAAAGTAGAGGAAGAAGGAAGTGAAGTAGATGAGGAAATTTCTCAGAAGCTGTACAATGCGGTTCAGTCTTATCTTCCTGAAGGAACTACTTACGAAGATTTTACTGTTGGAGGTGAGGGTGAAAGAGAAATAGGGATCATGCAATCTTTAAAAGTTGGTCCATCTATTGCCGATGATATTAAGCAAGCTTCTATTTGGGCTGTATTAGGATCTCTGTTAGTGATCTTTCTTTACATCCTGTTGAGGTTTAGAAAATACCAGTTCTCTCTTGGGGCGGTAATAGCTGTTATTCACGATGTTCTTATCGTATTGGGAGTATTCTCATTGACCTACAAGTTCATGCCTTTCAACATGGAGATCGATCAGGCATTCATCGCTGCGATCCTTACGGTGGTAGGATACTCATTGAACGATACCGTGGTTATTTTTGACAGGATCAGGGAGTTCTTCAATGAACACCCATCCTGGACGAAGAAAGATGCCATCAACGCTGCAATCAACAGTACGGTGAGTCGTACAGTGAATACCTCGCTTACTACCCTTGTAGTACTTCTTGCGATCTTTATCTTTGGTGGAGAAAGCATTAGAGGATTCATGTTCGCTCTTATTGTAGGTGTGATCGTTGGTACGTATTCTTCTATTTTCATTGCAACGCCTGTTACTTATGACACGTTCAATAAGGAAACTAAAAGAAGACAATTGAAGAAGAAAGAAGCTGTAGCTTAAGCTTACAAGCTTTTCGAGATAAGAGCCTTCCGGAAACGGGAGGCTTTTTTTGTTCCTTTTAAATTCAGAAAGAAATGCTGTGGACAGGATCAAGCAGTCGGTGTTTTGAAATCACGGCATGCAATGATAAGGTCTCAGCTTGCTGCAGTTGTGTGCCCGGAGATCGGGAGTATTCATGCGCTGGGAAGTATTAAGAGGCAGCGGAGCGATCCGGCTGCGTTCCCAAACAATAATGGAGGGTACTCAATTTTGTATGGAAATCATTGTGTAAAAGAAAAGCCTCAAAATGAGGCTTTAAAAATGCTGTTTTTGAAAGGTCTTATCCTAATCTCTGTTCAGGATAAGACTGTCTCCAACCTGGAGGCCCCATTCATCTGAAAGGCCTGCATTTACTTCCAGTACGTATTGTGCCGGAACTTCAGAAGGAATTGTTTCCAGGCTCTTTGGTTTTGCGTTTTTCTTAATGCTTACAATTTTATTTTCAGCATTAAGAAAAATAAGATCCAGGGGGATATTAGTATTCTTCATATAGAAGCCCCTGGGTTGTTCATTATCGAAGATGAACAGCATACCCTGGTCCTGTTCCATTGTTTCTCTGTACATCAGTCCGGTTTCCCGCTGGTAATCATCATCGGCGATCTCCAGTTGCAGGAATTGAATAGTGTCGCCCCCGGGTCTTGTAAGATAAGCTTCAGCTTCTTTTGTAAAAGAGATAGGTTCCGCTATGTCCTGCGACTGCGTTTCAGGCTTGTCTTTACAGCCCGTAGCCAGAATTCCCGCCAGACTAATGCTTAAAAAAATGCTTTTTCGGATCATTTTACTCGAGTTTTCGTTGAAGGCCTGTACATGAAATAAAATCCGGCGAGGATGAAAGGAATACTCAGCCATTGACCTGTATTCAACACCCAATTCACACGTTCACCTACTTGTGGTTCTTTTACGAATTCTACAAAGAATCTCACAGACCAAAGGAGTACCAGGAATAATCCAAAAATATAACCCAGCTTTTCTCTTTTCAGGGTTTTCCAGTAGGTATACCAAAGTATAAAAAATACTACTAGATAACATGCAGCTTCATACAGCTGTGCCGGATGCCTTGCGAAATCTTCTCCCAGTTTGGTGAATACAACGCCAAAGTCGCTGTTGGTAGGTTTTCCAATGATCTCTGAATTCATGAAATTCCCAATCCTTACGAAGATCCCACCACAGGCTACAGGAATAACTATCCTGTCGAGTATCCAAAGCACGGGTTTATGCAGCACATTGCGACAATACAAATACATTGCGGTAATGATCCCTATTGCAGCTCCGTGGCTGGCTAGTCCTCTAAAGCCGGTGAATTCGAATTCAGGTTCAAAGCGTACGGGTAAGAAGATCTCCAGTAAATGGTTCTGGAAGTAATCCCAGTCGTAGAAAATAACATGGCCCAGCCTTGCGCCAATTAACGTAGCAAGAACCGTATAGATAAAGAGGGAATCGAGTTTTTCCAGGGATATACCTTCTCTCTCATAGATGCTCTTCATAAGATACCAGCCTATAGTGAAGGCGACAACGAACATTAAGCTGTAATAGTGAATAACGAAAAATCCCAGATCGATTCCTTCGGAAGGATTCCAGTAGATCTTATTGAAAAGCATGATGTGGTTTTACTGTTGGGAGGTAAAGATACATATTCGGCAACTTTTCGACTTATTTTTCCTGCTGAAGTTTCTCCGGAACCGGATCATATCCCTTTCCTCCCCAGGGGTTGCAGCTGGCAATACGTTTTATAGATAGCCAACCTCCTTTAAAAGCTCCGTGCTTTTGAAGAGCCTCAACGGTATATTGCGAACATGTAGGAGTGTAACGACAAGTGGCAGGAGTGAAGGGAGAGATGAAACGCTGGTAAAATCTCACAAGCCCAATAAGCGGATATGAAAGCCACTTTTTCACCTCATATTTTTTATTCGATGGTAAAACTGGTGCCTTCTTTACCGTCTTTTAGTTGAATGCCTAACTCTATCAATTCATCCCTGATCTTATCACTCGTGGCAAAATCCTTATTTGCCCGTGCCTCAGCCCGAAGTTTTATCAATAACTCAACAGTCCCTGACAATTTATTTCCAAAGTCATTATCTGCGGCTTCGGTGGTATCGAGAAGACCCAGCACCTCAAAAATGAAGTCGCTCATTGTCTTTTTTAGAAGCTCAAGATCTTCAGGATTGATCTTCGCCTTGCCATCTTTTATAATGTTGATCTGTTTTACTGCTTCAAAAAGTTGCGCAATTAAGATCGGACTGTTGAAATCATCGTTCATGGCATCATAGCATTTCTGCCTCCATTCAGCTACATGAAAATCAGATTTCTCAGAAGTTTCCAGGTTATCCAGGGAGTGGAAGGCATCCATAAGCCGCTGGAACCCTTTTTCACTAGCCATCAAAGCTTCATTTGAAAAGTCAAGAATGCTTCGGTAATTGGCCTGTAACATGAAAAAACGGGCTATAGTAGGAGCGAAGCCCTTTTCCAGATTTGGATTGTCGCCGGTAAAGATCTCATTCGGGAGTATGTTGTTGCCGGTGCTCTTGGCCATCTTCTTACCATTAAGGGTAAGCATATTGGCGTGCATCCAGTAGTTCACCGGTGTCTTTCCTGTCGCCGCTTCCCCCTGTGCGATCTCACACTCGTGATGTGGAAATTTAAGATCCATTCCGCCGCCGTGAATATCAAATTCCTCACCCAGATATTTAGAACTCATCACAGTACATTCCAAATGCCAGCCGGGAAAACCATCGCTCCATGGCGAAGGCCAGCGCATGATGTGTTGAGGTTCGGCCTTTTTCCAAAGGGCGAAATCCTGCGGATTCTTTTTATCACTCTGGGCAGCCAGTTCCCGGGTATTGGGGATCATGTCTTCGAGTTTTCTTCCGCTAAGCTTCCCGTAGTCGTGGGATTCATTGAATTTGAGAACGTCAAAATAAACCGAACCATTCGCTTCATAGGCATATCCTTTCTCCAGGATCTCCTTAATGATCTCGATCTGCTCCACAATATGACCGGTTGCAGTAGGTTCAATACTTGGAGGAAGGTTGTTGAACTTTTGGAGGATGTTGTGAAAATCAACGGTATACCGCTGTACAACTTCCATAGGTTCTATTTGCTCCAACCGCGCTTTTTTGGCGATCCTGTCTTCACCCGAATCTGCGTCATTTTCAAGATGTCCCGCATCGGTAATATTTCTTACATATCGCACTTTGTAGCCCAGGTGCTTGAGATATCTAAAGACAAGATCGAAGGATATAAAAGTGCGGCAGTTTCCAAGGTGGACATTACTGTAAACAGTTGGGCCACAAACATACATTCCCACTGCACCTTCGGTGAGGGGCTTGAAAACTTCTTTTTCTCCCGATAATGAATTGTAGATCTTTAATTCCTGCTGCTGGTAGAGTGCCATAAATTGTAAACCTGTTTAAAATTCGGTTTCAAGATTGATGTAGTCCAAAAAGTCTCTTCTTGCTTCGGGATCTTTGAATCTTCCGCCGTATTCACTGGTAACAGTACTGCTTTCAATATCCCGAATTCCGCGGCTGTTCACACAAAGGTGCTTTGCATCAATAACACAAGCCACATCCTCTGTTCCCAAAACCTCCTGAAGTTCCTTCACGATTTGCATGGTAAGCCTTTCCTGAACTTGTGGACGCTTTGCGTAATAATCAACAATACGGTTCATTTTTGAGAGACCTACTACGGTGCCATTAGAGATATAGCCCACATGAGCTTTACCTACTATAGGAAGCAGGTGATGTTCGCAGGTAGAATAGAGGGTGATATTCTTTTCTACAAGCATTTCACCGTACTTGTATTTGTTCTGAAATGTGGAAGCTTTTGGTTTTACCTGTGGGTGCAGTCCCCCAAAGATCTCTTTGACAAACATTTTGGCTACCCTCTTTGGAGTGCCTTTAAGACTGTCGTCTGTAAGATCCAGGCCAAGAGTATCCATTATGTTTCTCACATTTTCCTGGATGCGCTCGATCTTCTCTTCGTCACTTATATCAAATGCGTCTTTGCGCATAGGTGTGTCTGTATTGGGACTAACAAAAGCATCTCCCATTTCATCAATAGCCTCGTCAATATGGTCTTTTTTCATAATATTTATAAAGTACGGTCTAAACACTCAGTAATTAAGCTTGCAAAGATACATATTTAAACCCTTTTCTGGTAATCTGAGGAAGCAAGTTCAACTGTTCAAAAGCACCAAAAAAGAAAAACAGCCCGAAGGCTGTTTTCATTATGAGGTTCTTGTAATTACATGTTGAAACTAAGCGAAAGAACGAAGTTGGAATTTTCTCTGTTGATCGCTAACCTGTCTGTCAATCCCACTTGATACAACTGCGGGTTATTCTCCCGGGAAGAGTAATCATAAGCGAAATCTATTTTTACATTTCCGAAGTTATAGCCCAATCCGGCAGAATAACCCTCGAGGTCACCTACTGTAATTCCATTTTTATAAGGACTTTCTTCAAATCGATATCCTCCTCTCAGGCTCCAGTTTTCTATACGATATTCTCCTCCAAATCTAAATGTTGAAGCTCCTTGTAGCTCATTGGATATGAGGTCGTTCTGTGCCACAAAAGCCGGATCATCTGTCGGCTTGAACTTGGTTGTGGCGAAATCTTTATATGTATAGTCGAAGCTTATAAGGGCTGCGGGACCGAAGAGATAAGCAAAACTTCCGGTATAGCTCGCCGGCGTTTGCAGCTTATAATCTGGGTAAACGTTCACGACATTGGGATTCACAACTGCAAGATCTGACTCGATATACTGTGTAGTTTCTTCAGAAATGGTATACCATGTTGGCGATTCGTAAGCTACACCGGCGCGAACGTTCTGGCCGATTTTTCCTATAGCTCCTAATTGTAAACTAAATCCGCTTCCTAGTGTACTGAGACGATCTTCGAAATAAACATATTCTCCCGGTGCATCTAAATTTCCTTCATCAATGGCAGTCATTCTTTCATAGTTAATGAAATGCGAATTCAAATTCAGGCCGAGGTAGAGGAAGTCCTGGTATTGAGAGGCGAAATTGAAGGAGAACTTCCCATTAAGTCCTGTTGCGGCGTAAGAATATCTCTGGTTGTATGTACCCGGAGATAATATACTGCTGTAAGTGTTAAGGTCATAGTATGAAGGATCTGATTCAGGGATATTATTTGGATTGTTCACCCCAATTACTCCTCCCTGCAATCCCAGAAAGGCCTGCTGAGCTCCAAAACCGAGATTTTCACCCAGGTAAGAATAGAGATCTCCATCTGTCTCACCTTCTAAAGGAACAAGGTAATCCAAAGCTATTCCATTTGCATAAGCAAGAAAATATCTATCGATCGAACGGGAATTGTTACCTATTGCCAGGTAATCATCTTCAAAACTTGCAGTTTTAGTATAGTTAAAGCCAAGGGAGAATTTTCTCCAGTTTGCTTCCTGGTCATTGTTGTTGAAAACAAACACAGCACCGGCCTGCCCGAGATCTGTATTAGAATTAGAGCTGGTATTGAATCCATTCATGAAGCTCACTTCATTATCGCTGTTTTCAACGTTGAGAGTGAGGGTCGAAAAACTGTTAAGGAATACAGCTGAACCAGCAGGGTTAACATTTAAAGACGATAGGTCACCTCCAAGGGCACCAAAGGCTCCACTCATTGCTCTGTATCGAGCCGTTCCATTAAGATCTGTATTAGAATACCTTACGGCATCTGTAATATTTTGAGCCTCCACAGTCATAGAGATTATGGCTGTGAAGGCAAAAATTAATTTTTTCATTTATAAAGCTTTAGATAAGGACTAGTTTCCACCTCTTCCACGACTGGACCTGCTCGAAGATGAACTGGATCCACTTGATGTTGAGGAAGATCGTGTGTTGCTCGAGGACCTGTAGGTGCTGTTATTGCTCCTTGAAGATCGAGTTGATCTTACTGCCGGTCTGGAATTTTCATATGATCCACTTCTTACTGCAGGCACAGATCTGCGCTGAGTAGAACTTCTATACTCGTTGTTGCTTCCTGTGGAAGAAGATCTTACACGGGTAGAACGGGTTTGATAAGTCCTGCTATCATTAACACTTGTTCCTGCTGCGCGTACATTTCGGGTGTTGGAATATCCCTGAATTCTCGAGACACGGCTGTCTGCATTGACCTGCCTGTTCCTGTAATCATTAGAATAACTGTCTCTGCGTCCTGTGTTGTAAGCGACGTCTCTTCTGTTATACGATGGATAATAGTTGTAGTAATTGCCATATGGATGATACGGTGAATATCTATGTCCGTAGCCATAGTAGCCACCCCAGCCGAAGCCCCAGCCAACATTCCATCCCCAGGAATGGTAAGCATAAGGATGTCCATAGTAATAGGGACTTCGAAAACCGTAACCATAATAACCGGGTCCCCAGAAAGGATCGTAAAATCCTCCATAGTAGGAGAAAGGATACCCGTACCCATAACCATAGTAGAATGGGTGATATCCAAAATTATTGTTGTAAATATTAATTGCGATCTCATCGGGATCTGTACCCCATGCAGCGCGTCCAGGCTCATATTCTAAACCTTCGGCTCCGAACATGTTTTCATCATATTGGCCGGAAGAGTAACTTTCCACATCTGTGAAAATGGCTCCGCTTGCTGGAACTGCTTCAAAATCTGCAGCTTTTTGCCCAAAGAGGTTTTTGTAGTATAATGCGTCTTCATAAGATTCCTCATAATCATTAGCAGTATAAGCCTCGCCTTGATTAGAGGAACTATAGATTCCGTCATTATCATATCCGGCATACTGATAAGAACTACAGGAAGCTAAAAAAAACAGAGAACCCACTGCGAAAAGCAGCCTTCTCACGTTTAAAAGCTTGTAGTATGGTTTCATGGCGTCGAATTTATTATTGAACAAAGATAAAAATAGTTAGTTTTGCCTAACTTTATTATTATAACAAGGTACAAGATTTGTGCCAAAATACAGGAGATGGCAAACAAGCTTACTACCCGAAAGGAAGATTACTCAAAGTGGTATAACGAATTGGTGGTTAAGGCCAATTTAGCTGAAAATTCAGCTGTGAGAGGTTGTATGGTGATCAAACCCTACGGCTATGCAATTTGGGAGAAAATGCAGGCACAGTTGGATAAGATGTTCAAGGAAACCGGTCATGAAAATGCTTATTTCCCGCTATTTGTCCCAAAGAGCCTCTTTGAAGCTGAAGAGAAGAATGCTGAAGGATTTGCGAAAGAATGTGCGATCGTAACTCATTACAGGCTGAAGGCAGATCCTGAGAACAAGGGAAAACTTATTGTAGATCCCGAAGCAAAACTGGAAGAGGAGCTGGTAGTTAGACCAACTTCTGAAGCTATTATCTGGAACACTTACAAAGGCTGGATACAATCTTACCGCGACCTGCCTATTCTTGTAAATCAATGGGCTAATGTTGTGCGCTGGGAAATGAGGACCCGTCTGTTTCTTCGTACAGCTGAATTCCTTTGGCAGGAAGGTCATACTGCTCATGCTACCAAGGCTGAAGCGCTTGCTGAGACTGAGCAGATGAATAATATTTACGCCGAATTTGCCGAAAATTTCATGGCTATTCCGGTAATAAAGGGTAGAAAAACTGATAGCGAACGTTTTGCAGGTGCAGAGGAGACGTATTGTATTGAGGCACTTATGCAGGATGGCAAGGCGCTCCAGGCAGGAACTTCTCATTTTCTTGGTCAGAACTTTGCAAAAGCCTTTGATGTAAAGTTTGCCACCAAAGAAGGGGACCTGGATTATGTTTGGGCTACCTCCTGGGGTGTTTCTACGAGATTAATGGGAGCACTTGTGATGACGCACAGTGATGATAATGGGCTTGTACTTCCTCCAAACCTGGCGCCTATCCAGGTGGTAATAGTGCCTATTTACAAAGGAGAAGAGCAATTGGATCAAATTAGTGAAGTAGCAAATAAACTGGCTTCAGATCTTAGGGCGCAGGGAATTTCAGTGAAATATGATAACAGGGATACTCAAAAGCCGGGATGGAAATTTGCCCAGTACGAACTGCAGGGGGTGCCGGTAAGAATAGCTATTGGTCCAAAAGACCTTGAAAAAGGTTCGGTAGAACTTGCCAGAAGGGATACCTTGAGTAAAGAGTTCGTTCAGCAGAACGAGGTGGTAGAAAAGGTGAAAGGGCTAATGACAGAGATCCAGGAGAATCTATATAGCAGGGCGATGAATTTTCGCGATGAGCATATCACGAAGGTGGAGGACTTTGAGGAGTTTAAAAAAGTGCTCAAAGAAAAAGGCGGTTTTATCTCTGCTCATTGGGATGGAACTTCGGAGACGGAAAACAAAATCAAAGAACTCACAAAGGCCACTATACGACTTATTCCTTTTGAAGCAAAAAAAGAGGATGGCACCTGTGTTTATACGGGCAAACCATCTGTGGGGAGGGTACTTTTTGCTAAGGCCTATTAAATTTCAAAAAATTTTCCTCAACATTTGCGGCATTGAAAAATAGTTGTATTTTTGCATCCGCATTTGAAAATAAATGGTCCGTTCGTCTAGGGGTTAGGACGCCAGGTTTTCATCCTGGTAAC